>CAIJMU010000014.1 GCA_903821875.1 uncultured Spirochaetota bacterium | reverse complement strand
TCCTGGTCCCCATAGAGGGCGAGGAGGTATCCGTCTTCGTACTCGATGCCCGACGGCGCCGGGATCGCCCGCACGAGGACGTTCACCGTCCAGAAGGCATTCTCCGCCGCTATGAGTCTCGCTATGTTTCAATCCACGCCCTCGCGAAGAGGGCGACTCCTCTCTAGCAGCAGGTCGATGACTCGTTTGTCGTTTCAATCCACGCCCTCGCGAAGAGGGCGACGCCATATACTTTAACCCATTCTCCATCAATGAGCTATCGCATAGCTTGCGCGAACCTCAATAGTGTTTATCATCATCCGAATGGCTACCATACATATATAGTTATACAGTATGTAATTATGAAATTATCCTAGGCTGCGGAAATTCTGTCAGCTTCTGGTTCGCGCTACACTATCATCGGCCCTTCTGGGTCCATGACGGCCTTGGCACCTATATGTTCTACCCTTCGCTTCCAGTTAGCTCCTAGAAAATAGAAACGCAAGCTGTCGTACTCTTTATCTATAGCTGAGATCAGCTGCTGCCTGAAAACCGTCCACTGGGCAGGATCGATCAGACATTCAAACACCGAATACTGCACACGCTGGCCGTAATTGAGACAGGTTTTGGAGACTTTTCTAAGCCTTCTCGCACCATGGTCATTCTGCGCAACATCGTAACTCACCAATACCATCATGCTTCACTTCCAAAAAAAAGCCGGATATCCGTCGATATCTCCACGGAGGTGACGGGCGAGTAGCATCGCCTGGCTTTGCATAGCGATGCCTATATGCATCTCATCTTCAAGAAATGGATGTACTAATGCATCCTGCTTCCTGGTTTGCCAGGCTGCCACCACCGTTTTGCGAGCAGTCTCATGCATCATGACGGTACCGGATTCAGAAATGTCGAAGGCTTTGCCTGCGACCTGCTTCAGGTTTATCAACGACAGGACTAATCGATCTGCGACGAAAGGGCGAAACTCTTCCATGAGATCAAGAGCGAGGCTCATGCGTCCTGGCCTATCGCGATGAAGGAAGCCAACAGCCGGATCGAGACCAGTGACTTCAAGCATCGATCGCAAGTCATTATAGAGCATTGTATAGACAAACGAAAGCAACGCGTTAACTCGATCGCGAGGCGGTCTTCTGTTCCTGTCGGTGAATGAGAAATCAGCTTTCTGAACAAGTATTAATTCATTGAAAACTGAGAAATACGCTTTCGCGGAGTCCCCTTCATATCCTCGAATCCTATTGAGGTCGCTTTCACCGAGGACATCTTCGACTCGGCGTTTCAGGATAGTTGAAACGCCATCCATGCGCGCGGTATCAAATTTGTCGGCGTGATCGCGCATTGCACGCAATAGCACAGCACGAGAATTGGATATTTTAGCCGCGACCATGATCCTCGCAATGCTGGCTGCCTTGTTTCGGTCCTCGGATACCCGATACTGCTCCCGTCGCAGTAGCACGTTTCCGTGCACCGGTCCTTCGACCCTCGCCAGGAATCTTCCGTACAAACTCAACCAGCATATCGATATCCCAGCCTTTGCACAGGCGCCCATGAGATAGGGGCTCATCATGACGTCCCCGAAGCATACTATCGAAGATATGGAGACAAATGGCACGCGCAGCTTCACGACCTCTCCTACCTTCACAACTGCGGCTTCCCCTTCCTTCTTGAGATATGAACCTTGTGTCATGACAAAAAGGGTATTAAGCATCCTCTTCATGGTTCAGCTTCCTTCGTCATTCGCTCAACATAAGCAGTAACGCTTCGCTCTCGCTTCCCTCGGGCAGGCAAGCAAAGCTCCAGCAAGGAGCAATGTGCGCATTTGGCTTCTTCGTAGCTTGCCCTGATGGTCTTTCCGGATGCGACCACTTCATGAAGCCTTTGTGCGGTATTGATGACTAATGCCCTGAGCTCTGTGTCAAACGCAACTTCCTTACGCCTTCTCGTCTTCCCGTAGAACAGTACCCCTGACTGGATGCAAGTATTTCGCATCTCTTCGAGGCAGAGAGCCTGCGCGCAAAGCTGGACCTCATCCTCCCGCCCTCTTTTCGGCTTTCCTCGCTTGTATTCGACCACTAGCGCACTGCCATCGTTTCCATACTCAACGGCATCGGTCTTTCCAATTAAGCCTAGCTTGAGCGAACGTATGGGCATGCCAAATTCCTTTTTTTTGCCCGGACGCCGCTCTCCTTTCTCCGAGTGAGCCCGCTCGTGGAGCAGTCGCCCTTCCGCCGTAAATGAATTTTCCGCCCAAGCCTGCTCGATATGGATAAGAGCGCATTGCCGCTCGCAGAACAAGAGGTGTTGCAGTGCAGAAAGCGGAAGCAGGTCATCGTCATCGTACATCGACATAATCGGTTTTCAGAACCGACCCATTCCAAAGGACATCAAGGAAATACTGCCAAGGCACGATCTCTATCCCTTCGCGCAATTCCGGTCTCCCTTGCATTCAGACGACGATATAGCACACAAGCCTACCCCCTCACGCAGGGCCTTAAGGCCCGCCAAGTCCCGATCGCACACAAGGGTCATCGCCTTCACCTCCCCACCATACCAGCCATCATTCATGGCGTATGGCATGACAAACGCCATCACTAATGGCACTTCATGTAATTGCAAATGCGACATATAATAAGTAGGGAAGCTGCCAAAGCCCTATCCCACGGCAAGCTCGTAGCCTGCCATGGGACTGGTATCAGCCGACCTTCACAACCGTAGTCGTTTCTGATAAGCCCTTACCGTCTAGCGAAATCTCAAAGTCAGTGAAGGCACGCGCAGGTCCCTCGGACGTCCTTTTCCAGGTAAGGCGCTCGAAAAGCTCATGTGCTGGCTTGTTTCCTAGAGGCGTAGCATGCTCGAATATAATGAGCCTTCGCGAGCACATCAGTCCCCGTGCGGCCGAGCGATCGTGCTCAAACATGTTTTGCATAGCCTCCCAGAACAGCGCGAGATCCTCCTCGCCAAAGCCCGTCTGTGCGGCAAGGTGCGCTGAGATGAAGCCATGCGTTCTGTACAGACCATATGGAATCGTGTACTTTCGACCCATCGTCCGGTTGTCTCCGGATTGCTTTTCGGCCTCGGCCTCCGTGGCCACAGCCATGCGGGTAATGCTGTGCTCGAGGGTGACTACTGGTTCCACAGAGCGCGCAAACACAAGCTGGATGGGACCGCGGACCTGCCCGGCATTCGCGCCAGTCGACATCACCGCTCCAAATGTTCGGATATCGAAGTAGCGGTCACACATGTATTTTCGGCCCTTGCTTACTTCCCCACCCTGCGCCTCGCCTTTTGAGTTGCGTCTCTTACCGTCTGCAGTATCCACAGGAATCGCGTCAAGATCGATCTTGAGGTCAGAATAGGCCTCCGCTATCTTGACATTCAATATCCCCTTTTCTTTCACGAAAATATCATAAGGCCGGACGAACTCTTTCCTGATTTGAACATAATTACGAACTTTCCTTTTCAGGCACACATCAGTCACGAGACCCATGCCCGTCTCCGCATCGATGCGCGGCAGGTTGCCCGCATCCGGATCGCCATTGGGATTACCGTCCTGCACATCGAAAAAGAAGGCGAAGTCATAGCGGCGGGTAAGTGGATTATTCATTTCTTGCTCCTTGGGTGTTGTCTTTTGTCGAGGTAAACAGCGCCTGGCGCTGGTGGTAGTAACCGATAGCAAAGCGTGCCTGGTCGTCCATGACCAAGTGGGCAGGCATCGAAGGCGTCAGTCCATCAATAATCACTGCAAGGCGCTTTTCATGGTTGATTTTCTGTCCTCGGTTCTCCAGCTTGGCAAGATGATGGTTCGTGAGACTTAACAAACGAGGGAACACTGTCGATGGACTCGAGGACGCTGCCCCGTAGTAACGGTCCCGGATGGTCGCATTGAGGCCAGGGCTAGCGTCCTCCTGGATTTTCTCAAGCACCGCAAAAAGCCTCCCTAGCCGATAGCCCACATTCGTATTCGAAGAATCAAGTGCCACAGTCATCTCCTTTTCTTTGCCACTGCATGATGAACGCGTCTTCCTGTTCAGGCATGCCTTGAGAATCGAGGCTCGCGCTCGGCTAACCTCCCGTTCTGCCCTGATACGCCTGATGCATTGATTTGAAAAGGTTTCAGGGTACAATGTATCGTTCAATACTGCCCGCATAACATTCCCCGCAAGGTTCGGCGGGATATCCTCTGATTTCCAGTCCCGTACCGTAGCCCCGAGAAGATATTGGAGGCTCATACGGCAGGGGTCATAGGCTGGAGCAATAATCTCTAGATCCGCAAAATGACGCTTCATCGTCATGCAGAATTCACCAACCGTACCCTGGTGCCAGAAGCGAACGGATATCCGTGCCGCGTTGGGCGAAAGCCCAAGAATGTAGAACCTTGTTGCCATTTCTGCAGGAGGAATGCCCGAAAGGGCTGATTCAAGATTCGCTTTCGTATCGGCAGCATCGCGATCGGGGTCGTCCTTCTTCTTGCCTGCGGCAAAAAAGAAGGGCTTCAGGTTCTTTTCAAAGACCGAATCTTTTTTTTGTGCCCAGAAAATGGTGGTTGCATCGCCGATCTGAATATGGTTGGGGTCGTCCCCCAATAGGCCATTGAGCGCGGTGGTGTACGCAAAAACAGCATTCTTGCCAATAGGAGCATTCTCGTTCTGCTCCTTCCCATAGGACCGGAAAGCCGGCAAGTTGAATGAGACTAATGCTGCTCCAGAGGACTGGGCATCCCGGACACCCTTGATCGCCGGGTTGAGCGCCGGGATCAAGTCGTCTTTGCCTGAAACCAGGCAGACACCTTTTTCATCGCATGATTCCTCAACGGCTAGAGAAGCGATCTCATCAGCGATTGTCTGGTGGCTCCTACCTTCGATTCTGATTGAGGTGTTTGCATTGCTTTCGAGGAATTCTTTCCATGCCTCGTCTGAAAGCGCATCTATGGCTTTCTTTTTCTCTGCGTTGGACTCCAAGAATTTCATAGCGGTTACGACACCCGGATTCAGAAAACTTGAGCTAAAGGCCATCTTGTAGCGTTCGATAAAGGCTTCATGCCGTAATGCTACATCCGAGCGTCCGCGATAATTGGCCCCGAGCACATATTCAGGATTATCCCAAAGGAGGTTTGCTGCGATACCGACCGTTCTTTTTTCCCCTTGAGGGACAAGATATTTTTTGCCTCGCTTCTTTTTACCCTCCCCCTCCCTCGTATCCTCAAGCCTGACAAAATTACCATCGTCATCAATGACGATCAGGAAAGGCAACTCCTTCCACTCGAAGCCCTCTGGGGCAATACTGCTCTCCGGGTCAGCAGCCTTCCTCTGATAGTATTCAAACAAGGCCTGGAGTATCATTGGCGTACATCCTCGCTTTCCCATGGAGGCACCGCAATGACTCCCTTTTCAAGCTTGGCGCGGAAAAATGCTGGCCTGATGTCATCCGGCTTCGTAAAATCAAGGTCGTAGAGCATGAAACCAAGATCCCGAGTCTCATCGATAGGGCTAGTTACCATAGCATTGGATTCCACCAGGGCGAACGAGCAGCTGAATTCCCGGCACCCGAGGTAGGGCTGGTTGAAACATTGTCCCTTCCTCGCCCTGCGCTCGAACATGGCGTTGTACTTGCCGGGATTCTCGTCCCTGCCAGTGATATCGCCTTCTCGCTCTGCCGTGTCTACAAGCCAGTCAGGCTGTGGATGAACGGTTGCTCCACGCTTTTCCCTGGGAATGAACTCGAGTTCCGCATGAAGGCGATAGGCAACATCGCGAAGGAACAACCCAGCCCGCTGCTGCCTGACATCCTCGATGAAAAGTCCCGGGCTGCGATCGCTCATCACCGATCCTACCTCGTTGCGCCGAACGGATGTCCAGCGGATGGGCTTGAGAACCTCGATCCTGCACACCCGCCACCTAACCGCCGGTTTCCAGAAGATTGCCTCAAAGATCGCCCGCACAGCTGAAGGCGTTGGTACGTCGTAGCTTACACGCTCCACCTTCATCTCCGGCCGCGTGAAGCAGGCATAGTCACCCTGCACCTCCAAGCAGAAAATCTTGTTGAAATGCTCCATTTCCACCTCCTTATGCAATGAAATCCATAGGACTCAGGATCGGGCCGTCGAGCCTGAGTCCGAAGTTTCCGTCATAGAGTCCCGGCAGCGCTTGAACATACAAGCCATCGAGTCTCTGCAAAACGCGGATGGAGCCATCCGCCTGAAGCAACCTAAAAACATTCCGAGGCACATTGACCGTGTAGCGCTGAAGCCGCCGCATGGTAGCTCGGTCGGGACCAAAGGCTTCCACCTTGGCAACCAGTGCAGCAGCAGACAAACCTTCATCAGCTTTGCTCCGCTGGCTCGCAAAGTCAACAATTATCGCCTGTTGCCCCCCATCATCGATCAGGGAAAATCGCGAAGCTGCAGTTCGGAACTGTACCTTTGCCTCTTCGATATCCGGTCCCGCAAGGAGCCGCATGATGCCCTTCTCGTCAAAACTGTTTACGCGACCGTAAAGCAGCTTGAAATAGCGTTCAAAGGTCTCAGGCGCCAGCCGGGCCACCTCCTCGGGAAAGAGCCGGATCATTTCGCGCCCGGCATCCTGTCCCTTCCGGAGCATGCCTGAAGGGGCTGCCATAGGTGACATGAATACGATAACCTTGCCAAGCTTTCCCTCGCCGAGTCGCCCCTCGCGATTGCATCGCCCTGCCGCCTGGGCTATGGAGTCGAGGCCAGCAAGCGCTCTGTAGACAATAGGGAAATCAATATCAACGCCCGACTCAACTAATTGTGTGCTCACAACCCTGATTGCTCTGCCACTTGCGAGGTCAGCCTTGATCCTTGCGATCGTCTCGCTTCTGTGTTCCGGACACATGAGGGCAGACAGATGCACGGCCCCTTCGGGAAGCAGTGCGTGGAAATCGCGACAATCCTTTCGGGTATTAACAATACAGAGTACCTGCTCGTGATTCCCGACCTCTACCGCAAGTTCTTCCCAAGGGACAGCCTCCTCACTATTTTGGTGCATTGAGATCTCGACTCGTCTGAGTCGTCTTGCCAGCCCAGGAGGGTCGGTGATGATTTCGCGCACGACCCCATCCGTGAAACCCCGAAAAATAGCTTGGCCCGAACCAAGACTACCTGCCAGTGCGGGCTGGGTCGCGGTTGAGAGGACTAACGTCGCCCCAAACAATTCAACCAGCCCCCTCATGACCTCGACGACGGGTTGAAGGAACCCCACTGGCAGGATCTGGGCCTCGTCGATGATGATTACTGAATTGACGAGGTTGTGGAGTTTCCTGCACGCAGAACTCCGCGACGCAAAGAGGGACTCGAAAAACTGGACATTCGTCGTCACGATGATGGGTGCATCCCAGTTTTCCGAGGCGAGCCTCGAGGCTCGCGTTTCGTGATCAGGATCAAGATTGCAATGGTGTTCGATCACGGCTTCATCGCCGAATACGCCCCGGTAAACCGCTGCTGTCTGCTCGATGATGCTGGTATAAGGTATCACGACCACAATCCTGCGCTTCCCATGGGCGATCGCATGCTCGAGCGCGAAGGCCATTCCAGCCAGGGTTTTGCCTCCTCCCGTAGGCACCGTCAGCGAGAACAGCCCAGGATCGAGCACGGCAGATTGTCTGCATTGATTGAGTATCTGCTGTCGTGCCTGGTTGATGTCGGTCTGCGCCGCTGACCTTCCTAAATCAGAGAGGTGGCGATCCAGCATGACTCTTGCCTCTTCCAGGCTGATCTGACTCTCAGCCCTGCGCTTCGTATCCGCAGGGGTCATATAAGCCTCGGTATCGAGGAAATCAGCGTCTACAAGGCAGGAGAAAAGCATCCTGATCCAAAGGTGGAATTGTGAGCGGAGCTCTTCAGCAACCTCAAGCGTCTGGTCCTTTCCACAGGGCTGACTAGTAGCCAGTTCTGCTTGAAGTAGCTCGTTTGGAGGGTTCCCCTTCATGGCAGATTCGAGAGGGGAAGAGTCCCGTAACCGAACCTCGAGCGAAGCACCTATGCCTGCCACATTATTCCAGTCCGGAAGTCCTGCATGATGCCCTGCGATAAGGTAACTGAGGACTCGGGCTGGCCCTACGGGATACTCCTTATATCGCTCCGCTGCCCAAAGCGCGCCGACTACAGAGTGATCCACACGTCCGGGGCCTCCCTCATTGGCCTCGTCATTCTCGAAACCGCTAACCTTGCGGATGTATTCCTGGAACTCCAGACGATACTTGCCTAAGTCATGCCAAAGCCCTGCCAAGCGTCCCCAGTCCCCATTTTTGAAATCCGCAGCGAAGCACTCGGAAAGCGAAGCTACGCCGCGGACATGCTCGAGAAGGCTGTGTGGCAAGGCCCATGTGCCTGAAGGCTCCTTTTTTGCGTGCGCAATGAGTTCACCTGCCATTTTCCCTCCCGCCACCTTTTTTCATTCCATCTTATTCCCCGCAGAGGGACACCCTCTGTCCCCTACGTTTGTGGAGTAGTGTCAGATCCTCGTGCCCTGCGGGCTACTTCCGCCATAGCCTCGATTTCGGCGAGCCATTTTTCACGGAATATCGCAGGGCCGAGAACTTCCCCTTCGGCGCCGAATCGAAGCACCCGGCCAAGGATCTCCTCCCACCTGCTGACTGGCACTTCGAGGTCGAGGCAGGTCCGCCCGCTCCCATCGTCACGTTCAGCTGCCAGTTGCTCAGGGTGCCAGATTTCGCCACGGACAATTTCTCGCGCACGTCCCCGGAAGCGAAGGCGGGCAAGCTCTGCTCCATCGCCTTTGAACATGCCGTAGGATCTGTCGAGGAAGGAATCCAGCTCGGCCTCATCGGGACCCCTCCCCTCTTCGGCTGCGACAACGCGGAGCGGACCAAAGCGGGAGAGCTTCCAGGTACGCAGCTGCCGGTGCGAGGGATCGTAGGCGATGCAGTACCAGGTGCCCCCATAGTTCACCAGTCGTCGGGGTACTATTGTTCGAGGCTCTTCGAGCCCGGCCGCATCACGGTAGAGCGCCGAGATCGCCTCACCTTTCTTGATGGCGGTGAGGAAGAGGGCAAGGGACTCTGCATTGATCGGTTCGAAGTTCGGAAGCTCGTAGCGGAGGGCCTTTTCGAGACCGCGAAGCTGTCGCGGCACGAGTTCCCTGAGCCGTTCAAGCGCGCCAGCCTCGGCGAGCGGAACGTAGGCCAGGGTACCAGCGGCTGCCCTCGCGAACACATAGAACAGGAGTGCTTTCTCGTCGGCAAAATCGAGGCCGGAAAACTCTTCAGTGTACCGATAGCTGCGTTTCGAGGCGTCCCACTCCAGCGGCGCATCGAGCCTGTAGCGGAGAAACTCGATGTCCCGCTTCGCCTGCCGCTCCGAAACCTCGAAGCGTTCCACGATGTCCGCCAGACGAAAACCATCACCTGCCCGCAACTTGCTGTCGATGAAGACTATTCGTTCGAGATTTCCCATTTGACGCTCGTTTTAGAATCCAGGATACCTGTATTGTACAGTCTGGATTGAAACCGGCAAGCCCGCTTCAGCCTACAATGCGCGAAATCCCTATGGCAGCGCAGTACCCCCCCCCTCGCAATGCCCCTCCTCCTAGAACCCCTCCTGCGCAGTCCGGGAGATGATCTCCTCCTGGTGGTTGCGGTCGAGGTCGACAAAGTAGTCGGAGTAGCCGGCCACGCGCACCAGAAGGTCGCGGTAATCCTCGGGACGCTCCTGGGCCTTCCGGAGGGTGGCCGTGTCCACGACGTTGAACTGGACATGATGGCCGCCGAGCTTGAAGTAGGTCCGTACCAATGCCGACAGATTCCTGATGCCCCCCTCCCCCTCGAGGGTCGCGGGCAGGAAACGCTGGTTGAGGAGGGAGCCGCCGGTCCTCGAGATGTCGAGCTTGGACAGCGATTTCGCGACGGCTGTCGGACCGTTGCGGTCGGCCCCCTGCGCGGGCGAAAAGCCGTCGGAAATGGGGAGGTGGGCCTTGCGCCCATCGGGACTCGCCGCCGTCCGGAGGCCGAAATAGACGTGGCAGGTGGTCGACAGGATGTTGATGCGCCAGGTGCCCATGTCACCCGGCACGCCGCGGGGCGAGGGCCGTCCGTCGATGGTGGAAAGGAGGGTCCCGAAGACGCGTTGGGCGATGTCGTCAGCCCTGTCATCGTCGTTTCCGAAACGGGGGCTCTTGTTGGACATGCGGAGCCTGTCCGCCTCGTAGCCCTCCCAGTTCGCCTCGAGGGCCGCGTTGAGCGACTTCAGGTTCAGCGTGGCGGCTCCGTACACGTGCGTGGCGATCGCGGACAGCGAATCGGTTACCGTCCCGATCCCGCAGCACTGGATGTAGTCGGTGTTGTAGCGCGCCCCGCCGTCGTAGTAGTCCCTGCCGCGCGCGATGCAGTCGTCTATGAGGACCGAGAGGAAGGGAGCCGGCGCGTCGCGCGCAAAGAGCCGGTCGAGGTAGTTGGACACTTTTATTTTAAGATCCACGACGTGGGCCAGCTGCCGCTCGAAGGCTCTGTAGAGCTCCTCGAATGTCGCGAGGTCCTCAGGCTTCCCGGTCGCCAGACCGATACGCGTACCCGAAAGCGCGTCCACACCGTCGTTGAGCGCGAGTTCGAGGACCTTGGGCAGGTTGAGGTAGCCGTGGAGGAGGTAGGCCTCTTTTCCGAAAGCACCGGTCTCGATGCAGCCCGAGCTGCCACCCTCGAGGGCGTCGACCCGGCTCTTGCCCATCTTCACCATAGCCCCGACGAGTTCGTCAGCATTGAAAAGGGACGGGTAGCCGGAGCCACGCCTGATGACCCGGCCCGCAGCCTCAAGGAGACGCTCCGGGGTCTTGGCGCTCAGCTGCACGTTGGCCTGGGGCTGGAGGAGCTGGAGCTCGTCGAGGATCTCGAGGGCCATGTAGGAGACTTCGTTCGATGCGTCGTTGCCATCGCTGTCGAGGCCGCCGAGGTTGATGTTCGTGAAATCGTTGTAGGTACCGCTTTCGAGGGCAGTGACGCCGACCTTGGGAGGCGCTGGCGTGTTGTTCACCTTGATCCAGAAGCAGGACAGGAGTTCCTTGGCCTTTGTCCGATCGAGGCTGCCATCGGCCAGCCCCCGCGCATAGAAGGGCCCGAGGTGCTGGTCGAGGTGGCCGGGGCTCATCGCGTCCCAGCCGTTGAGCTCGGTGATGGTGCCGAGGTGGGCAAACCAGTACATCTGGATGGCTTCATGGAAGTCGCGGGGGGCTTCGGCAGGCACCCGACGGCAGACCTCGGCGATCCTGGCGAGTTCGGCACGCCGTGAGGGGGCTCCTTCGGTCAGGGCCATAGTGTCGGCCAACGCGGCATGGCGCTCGGCAAAGATGATGGCACCTTCGCAGGCGATGTCCATCGCCTGGAGTTCCTCGTCCCGGGCCAGGGCGCCTGGATCGCCGAGCCAGTCGAGGGCGCTACGGGATTGCGCGATATCTGCGCGGAAACCCTTCAGACCCTTCACATAGAGCTTGCCGTCGAGGCTCGTGTGTCCGGGAGCGCGCTGCTCCATGAACTCGGTGAAGGCGCCAGCCTCGTAGAGGAGCTTCCATGCTTCGGGGATGGCTGCAAAGGCCCTGTCCCGCATCGAGCGTCCCCGCCAGTAGGGAATGACCGTGTTGCGATATATTTCAATGTCCGCCTCGTCGACGCGATAGCTCGTCATGGGCCGCGAATCGAGGATGCGGAGGTCCTCCTCGCTGTGGCAGGTGAGTTCGGGGAAGGATGAGACGGCACGCGGGCGCGGACCCCGTTCACCCACGATGAGTTCGCCGCTTCCGATGTATATTGTCTTCTTCGCGCAGAGGTAGCGGAAGTTCATGGCGCGGAGTACAGGTGTCGAAACCCGGCCCTCCCATTCCTTGTAGAATTCCGTCGAAAGAAGGGCGCGCTCGGCCGAGAAGGAGGGTTTCGTTTCAAAGCTTTCGTCCCTCAGCCTCTTGACCCTGTCGTTCATCATAGTTCCCATAGTGATCATCCTTCCTTCCCCGCAGCGATACCGCGCGAGGAAAAAACAGCAATTGCCGCGTCGAGGGCGGCTGAGTCGGGCTCCGGCGTCCCGGCCATCCTGTAGTTGAGATTCCAGAGGCGGTACTTCCCCTCGGCCGACCCGTGGTAGGGCAAGAGGTCGACGGGAAGAAGTACCGCAAGGGAGGCGACGAAATCGGCCATGGCTCCAAGGGCTTCCGGCGAGTCGTTGGCTCCGGGAACGAGGGGTATCCGCACGCGGATATCCGCATAGTGCTTATCTTCAAGCCGGGCTCGGACGACGGCGGCGAGGTTGTCGAGGCAGATCGAGTAGTCGATGCCGGTAAGTTCTCGGCCCCTTGTCGCCTCTGCGGTCTTCAGGTCGTAGAGGAGGAGGTCGCAGCGCCGAGCGATGTCGAGCATGACAGCGCGGCTTGCGAAGCCCGAGGTCTCGATGGCCGTGTGGATGCCCTCGACGCGGCAGGCATCGAGAAGGGCTGTGAGGAAGCCCGGCCTGGCCAGGGGTTCTCCACCGGTAAAGGTGACCCCTCCCCCCGATTCATCATAGAAGGGACGGTCTTTCCTGATGGCGTCCATGACCCAGGCGAGGTCGCGCATCTCGCCCACCGTCTGGAGCGACTCCGAGGGACAGGCCCGGGCGCAGGAGCCGAAATCGGGGCAGGCGTCGCAGGCGGAGGTACCGGCGACCAGCCGTGGGTCGATTCCCAGCGGGCAGGCCCGGAGACATGAAAGGCATGCAATGCAGCGCTCTGGGCGCTTGAGGATCGCCGGCCCTGGATCGTGGCCCTCGGGGTTGTGGCACCAGGGACAGTCGAGGGGGCAGCCCTTGAGGAAGACGGCAGTCCTGATGCCAGGACCGTCACGCACGGAAAATTTCCGGAGGTCGAAGACCACTCCGGTGGATACCCGGGCCTCTCCACCAGATTCCACCATGCTGTCGCCTATCCGGAGCTCGGCCGGGCAGCCGATCCCGCCCTGGCTCACCCTGAGGCCTCCTGGTAATACTCACGGATAAAGGGCTCCTGGAAAGAGTAGGACCAGTGGACATCGCGTATCCAGTCTGCTGCCCCACAGGAGTCTCCACTCCCGAAGCGCGCGAGGATCTCGCGATGCTCGGCCATCGACGCGACTTCCCAGGCCTTCAGGAAGCCCCGCTTCCTCGGGAAATCGTAGAGCCTCTCCTTGAGGAGGGTTACCTGCTTCCGAAGCTCGGTATTGGGCGAAACAGAGAGGTAGACCTCGTGGAAGGCTACGTTGGCGGCATAGTAGGCATCGAAGTCGTCACGACCGAGGGCTTCATCCATCCCGACAGTGAGGGCTTTCATATTAATTATGTCTGTATCGCAGGGCTGGAACGAACGCGCCGTCGCTGACTCCAGTGCTCCGATGATCTCGTAGACGTCGCGGATTGTCGGAAGGTCGAGTACACGCACCTTCACGCCTCGGCGGGGAAGGACACTGACAAAGCCCTCCGTCTCGAGCCTGATGAGGGCGTCGCGGAGAGGCGCCCGGCTCATGCCGAGCTCCGTTCCCAAGGCTCCCTGATCGATGTAAGCGCCAGGCTTGAGAAGCCCAGAGTTGAGTCGAAGCTTGAGCTCGCCATAGACCCTCAGGGCCAGGGTGGCGCAGTTGTCCGGGCCCGCTTCCGTCTCCATAGCCAAAGCATAGCCCTGATATATCAGTTTGGCAAGTCCAGGACAAAGCCCGTCCGCGAGGCCCTGTACAAGGCACAGAACGAGCTGCGGTAATGCAACTCAGTTGCATTACCATCAAAACCATGCTTACATGACCAATGGACGCTCCAACTGCAGCAGCAAAGCGGCTAAAGGAGGCAGGTCTCCGCCCGACCAGGTTCCGGGAGCGGACACTCGAAGCCCTTTGGGCAACCGACGCGGCCCTTTCACACAAGGATCTCGTCTCCCGTCTGCCTGACCTTGATCGTGTGACTATTTTCCGCTGCATCAAGCAATTGCGGAAGAGCAGCCTCCTCCACAAGGTTCGAGGAACCGATGGAGTCTCCCGATTCGTAGCCAACCGGACTTCAGGAAGCTCCTGCCCAGGCAATCATCCCCATTTCTTCTGCCTGTCCTGCGGCGCCCTCACCTGCCTCGAAGGCCTCCGCCTTCCCCACCTCGAGCTACCAACAGGCTTCGAGGTACGCGGCAAGCAATTCCTGGTGGAGGGGATCTGCCCCGGCTGTGCCCAGGGGAGGGCGACTGCGGCAGGCCCGGATGAAAAGGAAACCTCGTCATGAGAAAATCCCTCGCGCTCCTCTTCGCCCTCCTCGTATCTGTCGGCCTCGGAGCCCAGGGAAGGGTCCTGGTCGCTGCCGCCTCCAACCTCGGTGTCGTCGCCCCAGCGCTGGCCTCGGCCTTCGCGCGAAACTATCCTGGCAACACTGTCGAATTCACCTTCGGCGCCTCCGGTGCCCTCGTAGCGCAACTCCTCAACGGGGCTCCCTTCGAGCTTTTCCTGTCGGCGGATACGGCCATGCCGCAGCGCCTCGTCGAGGGCGGACTCACCGAGGGTGCGGTCCAGGTCTACGCGCTCGGATCCCTGATATTCCTGACTACGAGGAAGCTCGATCTGGCGAAGGGACTGGCACTCCTCCTCGATCCGGCCGTGATCCAGTTCGCCATCAGCAATCCCGAAACCGCGCCCTACGGCCTGGCCGCAAGGCAGGCCCTCGTCAATGCAGGGATCTACGAAAAGCTTAGGTCCAAGCTCGTCATGGGGCAGAATGTCACGCAGACCCTCCAGTTCACCCTGACCAGCGTGGACGGTGGCTTTGTCAACAAGTCCGCATTGGCTGCAAAGGAGGTCGCACCCTTCGACATCGAAGGGCGCTACTGGTTCGCGGTCGATCCTGCCCTCTACGAGCCGATCACGCAGGGCTTTGTCGTGATGAAAGGATACCAGACCCGGCCCGCCGTTCGCGCCTTTGCAGCATTCCTGTCCTCGCCACAGGCGCGGGCCGTCTTCGCCCGCTTCGGTTATGGCCCGCCGGAGGCGGGGTCCCCGTGACCTTCGATCCGGTACCATTCTGGGTCTCCACCCAGCTCGGCCTCTGGGTTACCGCGATACTCCTAATTACCTGCTTCCCCCTCGCCTGGGTCCTGGCGAAGTCTCCCGGGGGCTGGGTCCCCTGGATCGAGTCGACGACTTCCCTCCCCCTGGTGCTCTCGCCGACCGTGCTCGGATTCTACCTCCTCCTCCTCCTTTCCCCGCAGGGTCCTGTCGGGGATTTCTTCATGCGGACCTTCCACATACGGCTCGCCTTCTCCTTCCCGGGGATCGTCCTGGCTGGCTGCGTGTCATCGCTGCCCTTCATGCTCACGGCGCTCAAGACAGGCATCCAGTCTGTGCCCACCCAGCTCCTTGAGGCCTCGTACACGCTGGGCAAGGGCAGATTCACGACCATTGCCCGCGTGGTCCTGCCGAACATGAAGGGAGCACTCGTCGCGGGCATCGTGAACACCTTCGCCCACACCATCGGGGAGTTCGGTGTAGTACTGATGATCGGGGGGAGCATCCCCGGCGTCACCAAGGTGGTTTCCATCGCGGTCTACGAACGGGTGGAGAGCCTCAACTTCGGGGCAGCCCACGTCTACGCGGCCATCCTCGTCATCCTCTCGTACTCAGGCATGCTTCTATTGAACCTCGTCCAGCGCAGGGAAGCGAGACGATAGGCATGCTGAGCATCTCGTTCGGGAAGGAGCTCAAGGGCGGATGTGCGCCCGAAGGCGGCCGGAGCTTCCGCCTCGAGGTTGACATCCCGGTACAGGAAGGGTCCTTCCTCGGCATCCTGGGCCCCTCGGGGAGCGGCAAGACCACCCTCCTCCGCGGACTCGCGGGGCTGTACAGGCCCGACTCAGGCTGCATTTCCCTTGGCGATCATACTTGGTATGATTCTAGCTCCCGCGTCTTCGTGCCCCCGAGGCTGCGGCCCGTGGGACTGGTCTTCCAGGACTACGCCCTCTTCCCCAACATGACCGTTTACGGCAACGTCCAATATGCAACCGGCGACCACGCGCGCACGATGGAGCTCCTCGAACTCGTGCGCATGGACGCTCAGGCGCGGCACTTCCCGAGGGAGCTCTCCGGCGGCCAGAGGCAACGTACTGCCCTTGCCCGTGCCCTCGGAAGAAAGCCTTTGCTCCTCCTCCTCGACGAACCGCTGTCGGCCCTCGACGAGGAGCTCAGGCTTTCGCTCCGCGAAGAACTCAGGCGGATCCAGCGGGAGACTGGCGTCACTGCGATCCTCGTCAGCCATTCGCGCGATGACGTTTTCCGGCTCTGCGACGAGGTCATCGAGCTCGAGGCCGGGCAGGTCAGGAAGCCCGGACGCGCAGGTCCCGTCGGATAGCCCTCTTCTTCATTGTTCCTCCTTCCCTGGTCATGGGCCTGTCAATTTTCCACGCTCGATGACACAATGCAGGGGATGGCGGTGCCCTGCCCGTCGGGGAGGATTGATGTTCGGGAAGCTCAGGCTCGGCGGTCAGGTCATGATCCGCTTCATCGCGATCACGCTCGTGCTGCTCGCCCTCAGCGGCTACGGGATCTGGTCGCTCAGGCAGATCATGGACCAGTCAGCCTACACGCACGACATCCTCATCAAGTCCATGACCGCCATCTCGGACGCGGAAGTCGAGTTCCAGCGGATTCGAGGGCTGTTGTATGCCCACGTACTCGCCAGCGCTGCCGACGAAAAGCAGATAAACGACCTGTTCGAGGAATACACATCCGACCTCGCAAAGGACATGGACAGCTACCGTCCCCTTGTCGACAGCGATGAGGAAAAAGTGCTCCTCGCGGACTTCGACCGCCTCTTCCCGAAATTCCAGAACATCGCGCATTCGATCTTCGCCCTCTCGACCGGCGGCAACAAGGCCGAGGCGAGCCGCATGGTAAGCGGCGAGGCAAGCACGACAACCAGCGAGCTCGACAGCGTCTTTACTGAGCTGTTCACCATGAACACCCAGCAGACTGACGAAATCACCGCCCGATCCAGGTCGCTGGCGGGAATCAGCCTTGTCATTTCGATTGCGATGATGGCGCTTTCTGTAGTCATCGCCCTCCTCCTTGGAATTTTCACTACCAGGATGATCGTAGCGCCGCTCGCCATCCTCGGACGGACGGCCAGGTCGGTGGCTGAAGGCAACCTCGCCGAAGCGCCCAACCAGAGGGTCCTCGCAAGGCACGATGAACTCGGAGACCTCGGGCGTTCCATCGAGGAGATGCGGAGCAGCCTGGCCGAGAACATCAGGCGCATCGATTCGAGTTCCAGCGACCTCGAGGCCGTGGGTTCGGAGCTCGCCTCCGCGACCGAAAAGACCTCAGACAGCGTGGACGGCATCGTCGCCGCCGTGGAGTCCGCCCGCGACCACGTCATCTACCAGAGTTCGAGCGTGACGGAAACCTCCGCCACCATCGACGGAATGATACGCAATATACGGACCCTCAACGAAGAGGTCGAAAACCAGGCGGCGAGCGTCACCCAGTCCTCCGCATCCATCGAGGAAATGGTGGCCAACATCCAGGCAGTCACCCACACCGTGGAACAGATGGCCGTCTACTTCGCCAAGCTGCAGGAAGCCTCCAACGAGGGACGCACGAAGTTGCGCGCCATGGTGGAACTCACCAAGGGCGTCGCCGAGCAGTCGGAAAAGCTCTACGACGCGAACGGCGCCATCAGCGCCATCGCCAGCCAGACCAACCTCCTGGCCATGAACGCTGCCATCGAGGCCGCCCACGCCGGCGATTCCGGCCTCGGTTTCGCCGTCGTCGCCGACGAGATCCGCAGCCTCGCCATCGGGTCCTCCCGCAAGTCCAAGGAGATCGCGAGCGACATCAAGCGCATCAAGGGCATGATCGATTCAGTAGCCACCACCTCCACCGAGGCCGAGGCAGCCTTCATACTTGTGATGGAACACCTCGCGACCGTGGGCGATTTCGAGCGCGAGATCCGGCAGGCCATGGACGAGCAGAGCGAGGGCTCAAAGCAGGTCCTCCAGGCCATCGGCGAGATAAATTCCGTTACAGTGAACGTCAGGAACGGTTCCAACGAGATCATGGAAGGCTCGCAATCCATCGGCGGCGAGATGCAGAACATAGCCGCCGCCTCGGAGGACCTCCGCGTGGGTGTCGGCGACATCGAGTCGGCTGCAAGCGTCATCCAGAGCGCCGGCGACCAGGTCAAGGAGCTCGCCAAGCGCAACGACCTCGCGATCAGGAGCCTCGCAGCCATCGTTTCGAGGTTCCGGCTATAGAAGAGCGACGAGGGGCCTGCCTGCGACCCTCGGCCTATTTGCTCGCCTTCCTTTTCCTGTGCCGCATGAGGAGCTTTTTGGAGTTTTCGTAATCAGCTTCTTCCACGGAGATGGTAAGCTGGTTGGTCTTGTTTTCCGTGGTCTTTGAATTGATCTCATAGGCAATTTCATGGTCGGCGAGGACGGCCGTGAATTTGTCCAGCTTGGCCTGGTCCTCGAATGTCCACAGGAATCTCATAGTACCCTCCACATATCACCTCTTGCCGGCATCGTAGATCTCCCCCGCAGCCCTCGGCCCCACCGCCTTCCCGCTGAACACGATCAGGGCGATCACGGTCAGGGCGTAGGGAAGGAGATAGAAGAACTCGAGCGGGATGTTCGCAAGGAAGGGGATGTCCTTGGCGTACAGGGACAGCGCCTGGGAAAAGCCGAAGAAGATGCCCGCGCCCATGACCCCGAAGGGGTTCCACTTGCCGAAGATGAGGCAGGCCAGCGCTATGAAGCCCGCGCCGTGGATGGAGGCCGCCGAATACTGGATGTCCTGGGTCAGGACCAGCGCGCCGCCGGCGAGTCCCGCGAAGGCTCCGGAGATCATCACGCCATAGTAGCGGTAGGCCATCACGCTGATGCCCATGGAGGCGGCGGCCTGGGGATGCTCGCCGCAGGCGCGGAGCCTGAGCCCGAAAGGGGTCTTGAATATGACGAACCAAGTCAAGGCAATTAGTATTATCGCGATCCAGAAGGTAGGATACACGTCCTTGAACAGGAGGGGCCCGATCACGGGGATGTCGCCGAGGACCGGGAAGGAGAATTTCCCGAGGCCCGTCTGGAATGACCGGGTGCGCTGCTGGTGGAAGATGATCTGCGCCAGGTAGATCGTCAGGCCGCCCGCGAGGATGTTGACCGCCGTGCCCGAGATCACCTGGTCCGCCTTCAGGTTTACGCTCGCGAAGGCATGGAGGAGGGAGTAGACGGTTCCGGCGGCGACTCCCGCGAGGAGCCCGTAGTAGCCCGCCATCGGTGTCAGGGGCTCCAGGACCACGGTGACCGCGGCGGCCGTGAAGCCGCCAATCATCATGATGCCCTCGAGGGCGATGTTGACAATCCCCGCACGCTCGCTGAACAGCCCGCCGAGGGCTGCTATGATGAGCGGTGTGGCGTAGGCCAGGGCCATGGGGATCATGGTGTAGAGGATGTTCATGGCTTGCTCCCCTCGCCGTCAGCGCGCTCCGCCTTGCGGCTCAAACGGGCCAGGAGGTAATCGATGCCAAGCTTCATGGCGATGAAGAGCACGATCGAAGCCTGGATGATGCTCGCGATCTCCTTCGGGATCGAGTTGACCTGCATGATGGTCTGGGCCGCCTTGAGGGCACCGAAGAGGATGGCCGCGAGGAAGACCCCGACTGCGGTGTTCGCCCCGACAAGGGCCACTGCGATGCCGTCCATGCCGTAGCCCTCCATGCCGGGCAGGACCCGTCCGAAGGAGAATGTTCCAATTGTTATGATTGACCCGGCAAGGCCCGCGAAGGCTCCTGCGATGGCCATGGACCAGACGATGCTGGCCTCGACCTTCATGCCGGCATAGCGCGCGCCTTCCTTGTTGAAGCCGACTGCGCGGAGGCCGAAGCCGAAGGTCGTCTTCTCGACGAGGAACCACGACACCGCTACGGCCAGGAGCACGGGTACAAAGCCCCAGTGGAACTGGGAGCCATTGGTGATGGAGGACAGGAAGGAGTCCCTGAGTACAGCCGATTCGGGGAATTTCACGGTCTTGATCCCGTCGATCGTCCCATAGACCTTGAGGACCATCCAGTTGTTAAGGTAGAAGGCAACATAATTCATCATTATTGTAACGACAACCTCGTGGACGTTGAACCGCGCCTTGAGCCAGCCTGGCAGGGCGCCCCAGAGGCCGCCGGCAGCCATGCCCGCAAGGAGGATGAGGAGCTGGTGCAGCCCCGGCGGCGCATGCACGAAGAGGGCTACCCCTATCGAGGCCGTGGATCCGGCGATCAGCTGGCCCTCGGCGCCGATGTTGAAGAGCCCCGAGCGGAAGGCGAAGGCCACCGAGAGGCCCGTCAGCATTATGGGCATCACCTGCACGAGGAACTCGCCGACCAGGCGGGGGTTGTAGCCGCCGGTTGCGGGATTGATGCCGGTCGAAGCCTGGAACATCGCGGAGAACATCACCAGGGGATCGCGGCCGGTGCCGAGCACGACGAGGGCGCCGAGGACAAAGCCCCCGAGGATGGCGATAAGCGGTACGAGTACTGCGTTTCGCTTGTTCGCCATGTCAGGCCACCTCTTTCTTCGAACCGGCCATGAGGAGGCCAAGCTCGTTCTCGTCCGTCTTTGCCGCGTCAAGGACACCTACGATCCTGCCGCCGTGTATGACGGCTATCCGGTCGCTGACGTCGAGTATCTCATCGAGTTCGAGGGACACAAGGAGGATGGCCTTTCCGCTGTCGCGCTCGGCGATGATCCGCTTGTGGATGTACTCGATCGCCCCGACATCGAGGCCCCGCGTCGGCTGTGCGACCACCATGGCCCGGGGTGAACGGTCGAGCTCCCGGGCGACGATGGCCTTCTGCTGGTTGCCCCCCGACATGGAGCGCGTTGGGGTCGCCCCACCCTGGGCGCAGCGCACATCGAATTCCTCGATGAGGCGGTCGGCGTTCTTGCCGATCGCCTCGAAGTCGAGGATCCCGAAACGCGCGAAGGGGGTCCGGGCATAGGCGTGTATCACCAGGTTCTCGGAGAGCCTGAAGTCGAGGATGAGTCCGTGGCGGTGGCGGTCCTCCGGTATGTGGCCGAGTCCGGCCTCGACTCGCTCCTTGATGCCAGACTTCGCCATATCGACGCCACCGAGCAGGATGCGACCGGCGACGATCGGCGAAAGCCCCGTAATAGCTTTAATTAGTTCTGTCTGGCCGTTGCCGTCGATGCCGCAGATGCCAAGTATCTCTCCCGCCCGCACTTCCAGGGAAAGCTTCCGCACGCCCAGCACGCCCTTCTGGTTCATCACATCGAGGTCCTCGACCCGGAGCACGACTTCGCCGGGCTTCGCGGGAGCCTTGTCGACATGGAAATTGACCTCGCGGCCCACCATCATCTCGGCCATGCGCTCCTCGCTGGTCTCGGACACGGGCACGGTGCCGATCAGGCGGCCTCGGCGCAGCACCGTACAGGAGTCGGCGACCTCCTTGATCTCCCTGAGCTTGTGGGTGATGAGGAGGACGGTCTTCCCCTCACCGACGAGCCGCTTCATGATCGCCATGAGTTCGGTGATTTCCTGGGGTGTGAGCACGGCGGTCGGCTCGTCGAAAATGAGGATCTCCGCATCGCGATAGAGCATCTTGAGGATCTCCACACGCTGCTGCATGCCGACGCCGATGTCCTCGATCCGGGAATCCGGGTCGACGTTGAGGCCGTAGAGTCTGGAGATTTCCGATACGCGGGCGGCTGCGCGCCTGCGGTCGATGACAAGGCCCTTCCTGGGTTCGAGTCCAAGGATGATGTTTTCGGTGACGGTAAAATTGTGCACGAGCTTGAAATGCTGATGCACCATGCCGATGCCAAGTCCGTTGGCCACGTTCGGATCGGTGATCCGGACTTCCTTGCCCCGGACCTTGATGGAGCCCGAGTCAGGCCGGTACAGCCCGAAAAGGATGCTCATCAGGGTGGATTTTCCTGCCCCATTCTCGCCAAGAAGGGCGTGGATGGAGCCTTCCTCGACCTGCAGCGTTATCCTGTCGTTGGCCCGGATGCCTGGAAAATCCTTTGTGATGTCAAGCATCTCGATGACAAATGCCACGGGAGCCTCCCTGGGAAATCAGTCGGCGGCACACGCCGGGTAGCGGCCGCGCCGGGAGTATATCATGCACTTCCCGGCAATGCGCTGCGAATGCCCTTCTCACATTTCGCAGAGGAGAAGGAGACGGTCTGCGCCTCCTGGACCTTCGGGCAGGAAGCCTGAGACCACGGTCGTGAGCGCCTGGGCGAGGGGACGACCGGAGCTTCCGGCAATCCTCGCTGCAAGCGATCCGATGCCCATGCGGCGTGTGCGGCCCATCGATTGTTCCTCGACCACTCCATCGGTGTAGAGCCAGAAGCGCAGCCCTGCCTGGGCCTTCATCGTCGAGGGATGGAAGACCGGCGAGTCGGTGGATCCAAGGGCCTCTCCCTCTGCTATCCATTCCTCTACCCTCCCGTCCGGTCGGGCGAGGAGGAGGGGGAGCTGGCCAGCGGCAACCAAGGTAGCCTGAAAGCGCTCCCGGTCGAGGATGAGTATGGAAGCGGAAACAGTGAACTCCCCCTGGTATCGGGTGAGGATGGCCGCATTGAGGCTGGAGAGCAACGCTTCTGGCGGGGTACCCGGGCTGTCGTGGAGGGCAGCCTCGATTAAGGAGAGGTCGAAGCCCTCATCGAGGACTTTCTCCGTAGCTTTTAACCCAGGCGCTTCACCTGTGTGGATGTCCGCCATGAAGTAGCGGAGGCGTCCGGAGCCAAGATCCGCGACATCGCAGCGATCGCCTTCCACATCCTGCGAGGGCTGGTAATGGATCGCGCAACGCGCTCCAGGCAGGGATTCCTGTTCCCCGGCTGTTCGCTTCCAGGACTGTCGGAGTTCCGCCCGGCGGTGGCGCTCCTCATCGCGGCTCCTCTGCCTCGCCTGCCTGATTCCCATATGAAGCCGAAGTCGTTTCTGGATCTCGGGAACCTCGAAGGGGCGCGTCACATAGTCTGCGCCTGCGATGGAAAGTCCGCGCAGCTTGCTGGCTGCATCGTCGTGGTCGGCGATGAAAACCACGGGAATCCCCGGCGCTCCCGGCAGGGCCCGCAGGCGCTCGCAGGCCTCAAAGCCGTCCATGTCGGGAAGCCTGACTGCGATCATCATGAGCTCCGGTGCCACCATGCGAAAACGGGCAAGGGCTTCGGCTCCCGAATCCACCACGACCATACGGAAGCCCGAATCACGGAGGATGGACGAAAGCCTCGTCGACTCCTCGGAGTCCCCATCGATGACGAGGGCCAGGGGGCCTCTTTCCATCCGCAGGTCGGCGGGGGCCCGGCCCAATCCTTCGGGTCTCATCCTGAGCATCCTTTCACATGGCCGGGAACCCCCTGCATGGCGTCGAAACCGCCCGGGGTGCCAGGGCTTGCATCTGAATCGCACAACTCTTCCGAGATCGGGGCAGACCGGGTCTCGATCTGGAGCATCCCTTCCCCTGCCAGCTTCTCGAGGCGATCCCGGCAGCGCCTGAACTCCAGATGGGTGCGGATGCGCGCCTTCATGATGGCAGCCCTCACGGGCTTCTGGATGAAATCGACCGCGCCGAGGCCGAGGCCCCGGGACTCGTCCTCCCCCGAGTCCTGTTCCGACAGGAACAGGACGGGGATCCCGCTCGTCCGTGCATCGGCCTTGAGCCGCGAGCAGACCTCGTAGCCATCGATGCCAGGCATGAGGGTGTCCAGGAGGATGAGGTCAGGAAGCGGCCCTGCGGAGATGCGCCGGAGGGCCTGCTCCCCGCTCGTCGCTATCGAGACCTCGTAATCGTCACCGAGCATCGGCACGAAGAGCTTCAGGTTGCCAGCCTGATCATCGACGACGAGGATCCTTGGGTTCATGGAAGCATTCTAGTCGCAATCAGGACGAGGGGCAAATGGGCCCTGCCGGGCGCACAAAAAAAAGCGCCTGGAACCTGTCCAGGCGCGATCTACCACCCGGGTCGCCGGGCAGAGAGGAGCCGATCGCCGCCCCGAAGGTGGTCGATCGGCCTAATTAGGCTTACTTCTTCGTGGGCATCTCGGCGACCTTGAGGGTTCCGGCCTTGATCTGGTCGGCATAGCCCTGGACCTGCTTGACGATGTCGTCGGAGAGGTTGGGGTTGGTGGCGGGGAGGCCGACGCCGTTGTTGGCGAGGGAGTAGACCGTGACGGTGCCACCAGGGAACTTGCCGTTCATGGCGAGGGTGGCGACATCCTTGGCAGCGTTGTCGACGCGCTTCATCATGGAGGTCAGGACAGCGGACTTCCCGTCGGCGAAGACGCCGTCGTTGTACTGGTCCTTGTCGACGCCGATGGCCCAGCGGACATCAGCCTTGGCCTGGCGCTCCTTGGCTTCCTTGATGACACCGTTTCCCGCGCCGCCGGCGACCTGGAAGATGACGTAGGCACCAGCTCCGAACTGCTTGGCGGCGAGGGCCTGGCCCTTGCCGGCGTCAGTGAAGTTGCCGACGTAGTCGACGAGGATCTTGCACTCGGGGAACACGGCGGCGACGCCCTGCTCGAAGCCAGCCTGGAAGCTCTGGATGAGGGGGAACTCCATGCCGCCGACATAGCCGACAACCTTCTTGCCGTCAGCCTTGGCCTTCAGGCCGGCTGCGGCGCCGGCGAGGAAGGAACCCTCGTTGGCGGCGAATACAGCGTTGGCGACGTTGGCTATGTTCTTCCCGTCCTTGTCAGCAACGACGGAGTCGATGATGAGGAACTTCTGGTTCGGGTACTTGGTGGCAGCCTCGAGCATCGCGTTGTTGAAGAGGAAGCCAGGCGCGACGATAAGATCCATCTTCTGGTCGGCGAAGGCCGAGAGGTTGGGGAGGTAGTCTGCCTCGGCGGTGGACTGGAGGTATTTCACGTCCTTGTCGACGGAAAGCTTCATCTCGTCAGCGAAGGCCTTGACGCCTTCCCAGGTGCCCTGGTTGAAGGACTTGTCATCGATACCTCCGACATCGGTGACGAGTCCGACAGTGAATGCCTTGGCCATGGCCTTGGGTTCTGCCTTCTTCGCGCAGCTGGCGAGAAGGATTACGGGAATGAGGAGGAGAAGAAGAATCTTGCTTTTCATGAAGCTCTCCTGGAATAAGATGTGCCCACAGGCGGGCCATGAAAACATTCTATATGCCTCGGGCCTTTTGGACAAGCCTCAGACGTTAACAGGCGGCGATATTAAGCTCCATTTTCCTGTAAAGCGCGACGATTGCGGAATACGACATCAAAGTGCAGGGCAGGGGCCCGCCATCCTTTCTTGCAGAATCGGGATGGCTTGTCTCGGCAAAGCTATCCGTATCACACTCGCGCCCGGCAGCCTGCCGGAAGGAATGAGCCTGGGACCATGGCTCTGGAGGTAGACCTTTGGAGATAACAGGAGAAACCAGGCTTGTCGCCCTTCTCGGCGATCCAGTGGGCCACAGCCTTTCGCCGAGGATGCACAATACAGCCTTCGCGCACCTGGGCCTGAACTACGTCTACCTCGCATTCCGGTCGAACGAAGCAGAGCTTCCAGCTGCGGTGGCTGCCCTCAGGGCCCTCAACGCCAAGGGCTTCAACTGCACCATGCCACTCAAGAAGGCCATACTGCCCTTGCTCGATGACATGAGCCCCGCTGCGCGGATGATCGGCTCGGTCAACACCGTGACCATCGAGGACGGCAGGCTCATCGGCCACAACACCGACGGCACGGGTTTTATCCACGATCTGCACAACCACGGGGTGGAAGTCAAGGGCACGCGGATCCTCATAGTTGGCGCCGGTGGCGCAGCCCGGGGCCTGTGCGTGCAACTGGCCCTCGACGGGGCAGCTGAAATCGTCATCGCCAACCGCAGCCTGGAGAAGGCCCAGTCCATCCGCCGACTCATCGCCTCACATATCCCGGCCTGCAAGGTCGAGGCGATCCAGCTCTCCCAAGGGGAACTCGCGCCACGGATTGCCGAGGCGGACATCTTCACCAACACCACTGCCCTGGGCATGCATCCCCACGAGGAAGCTTGCGTGATCCCGGACTCCTCACTGCTCCGCCCCTCTCTGGTGATGACCGATCTGATCTACATTCCGGGTAAGACTGTCTTCCTGAAATTGGCCGAAGAGGCGGGCTGCACGGCCATCAATGGATCTGGGATGCTTTTGTGGCAGGGGGCCGAGGCCTTCCGGATCTGGACGGGCCAGGACATGCCGGTGGAACTAGTAAGAAAAAAGGTATTCCCGGACAACTGAAGGCGCGGAGCAAGACGCCATGGCCATGGGGATCGGTCAAAAGGAGACGCAGGTGAGCCTCGCCTAGCGAACTCCCCTCGCCCTTTCCACGATCCCGAGCACGGTCCTGAGCTCCTCGATCGGTACCTGACCTGGAGCCGAAGCGCTCTGCCCCACCGCGAAGGAGAGGCTTGAACCAAAGGCTCCCCCGACCATCCTGCTGATGGCCCCAAGGGCGCCCATGGACATCGTGATCAGGGGCAGTCCTGAGCGCTGCCTGCCTTCGAGTGTCGCTCCGAGGAGGGTCAGGATGTCCCCTTCCGTCTTAGGCATTACCGCGAGCTTGGCCACATCCAGTCCGAGGTCCTTCGCCGCCAGGATCCTGCCCACAAGGAACTCCCTTTCCGGCGTACCTTCGAAATTGTGATAGGAAGCGATGATCTTCGTGTCACATGAATGGGCGATGTCGCGCAGGTATTCGATGTGCAGCGCCTCCTTGCTGAGTTCGCAATCGACATAGTCGAAACCAGTTTCGCGACAGATCGTCGCGGCAAGCTCTATCGATTCGCGGTCCGACAGGGAGATCGGCTGGCCACCTTCGCGCAGCGACCTGATGGTGAAGATCAGGGCCCGGTCAGCGGTAACTGCCTCGATCCTGCGGGCCATTTCGATGACTGCCTTCGTATCGGAGAGGGCCGAAAAGAAATCCGCGCGCCATTCGATGACATCCGGTTCCTTAGGAAGCACCGTGGCAAGTTCGCCCTGGATGGCTTCTGTGGTTCTCCCGACCAGGGCGGTGCAGATGAGCGGCGATGCGCCGCTGCCGATTGATACGCGTTTCATGCCAGGCTCCTCCATTCACGGATACGAATCATGGTGCCTTCGTGGCTTGTCTACGGTCAAGCATGAAGCGCTGGCCATCGCCTTGACGCCATTTTGCGAGGTCTTATAGAATCACCGGACTCTGGCAAAGCGCAAGCTCAAGGATCCCTGATGAATGGCCATGGAAAATCGCCCCTCGTAATCACCGGCTTCATGGGTTCCGGAAAGACCTCCACAGGAAAGGCCGTCGCCAGGCGCCTGGGCTGCGATTTCATCGACATGGACGCGGCCATAGAAAAGGCCGAGGGAATGTCCATCCCAAAGATCTTCGAGATGCATGGCGAGGCATATTTCCGGACACTGGAATCGGAACTCTGCTCCAGGCTCGCCGCCCGCGAGAACCTCGTCATTTCCACGGGCGGAGGGGTCTTCGTCAATCCGACGAACCGGGAGCATTTCAAGGCTGCCCTCGTGGTCTGCCTCGATGCGGATTCCAGGGAAATCTACAAAAGGCTCAGGGATGACCGGCGCAGGCCCCTCCTTACGACCGACGATCCCTACCAGAGCATCGTCGAGCTCATGGACGCCCGTCACAGCGCCTATTCCCACGTGGAATGGCACCTCGACACAAACGGCAAGACCGTGGACGAGGTGGCCGACGAGATCGTCGGACGCCTCAAGGCAGACGCCTGGCCCGCCTGAGCGCCTCCTTCAGGATGAACTCGATTTCCCCGTTTATGGAGCGAAGCTCGTCCGCGGCCCACTTTTCGAGGGCCGCGTAGATCGCAGGGTCGAGCCTGAGCAGGAAACGTTTTTTTTCCTCATCGGCCATGGCTGCGCCTCCCGTACCGGATCAGGTGTAAAGGCTGCCGGTGTTGATGACAGGCTGGGCCTCGGACTCGGAGACGAGGGCCACGAGGAGGTTGTTCACCATTGCCGCGCGGCGCTCGTTGTCGAGTGTGACCACACCCTGTTCCTCGAGTTCGGTGAGGGCCATTTTCACCATGCCGACGGCTCCATCGACGATGAGACGCCTTGCGGCGATCACGGCTCCGGCCTGCTGCTTGCGGAGCATGGCCTGGGCGATCTCCGGCGCATAGGCGAGATGCGAGAGACGGGCCTCGTCGACCTCGATGCCGGCGCCGGCGAGCCTCGTATGCAGCTGCTTGCGCAGCTCGGCCGCCACCTCGTCCTGGCTGCCGCGCAGGGACTCCACCTCGGGACCTGCATCGTAGGGGAAGCGGCTGGCCATGTAGCGTATGGCCGTCTCCGCCTGCACCGTTATGAAGCTCTCATAATTATCAACATTGAAGAGGGCCTTGGCCGAGTCGACGACTCTCCAGACGATGACAGCCCCGATCTCTATGGGATTGCCACCCTGGTCGTTGACCTTGAGGGTCTGGCTCGCGAAATTGCGCACCCGGAGGGAGACCGCGCGCTTTTTCACGAAGGGGTTGGTCCAGTGGAAGCCCGGAGCGCGGCAGGAACCGGCGTAGGCCCCGAAGAAGGTGAAGGCCTTTGCCTCGTTGGGCTGGATGATGAAAAAACCTCCCATGAGGAGGGAGGCAAGGAGGACGATTCCTATCGCCAGCCAGAAGCCGGGGGTCGGCATGTCGCTCCCCTCCATCATGGGTACGGCGGCTACGACCAGCCTGGCCGCAAGCCCGAAGAGCCCGATTTCGACGAGAAGTGCGAAAAAACCGCTCACAGTCCACATCTTTTTCTCAAGCGTGTCGTCCATGGAGGCCTCCCGCAGGGATTCCCTGCACTAAGATATCTATATGATATCACTCTGAAATCAGGATTTCAAAGGAAGCCTTTCGAAATTCACGCAGGATTGACTTTGCTACTGTATACTTCAGACTATCCAAACCCAAGGGAGGCCTCCATGACTGAAGGTCTGCTTTACGCACTCGCATTTCTCGTGGTCTTCATCTTCTTCGCCGGCATCCGCATCGTCCGCCCGACTCACCGCGGACTCATCGAGGTCCTCGGCAAGTACAGGAGCTTCGCCGAACCGGGATTCCACTGGGTCATACCCGTCATCGCCAAGCTCTACCAGGTCAACACGACCGAGCAGATGGTCAACGCCGAACCCCAGGAGATCATTACCAACGACAACCTCAACGCCCGCGTCGACGCCCAGGTCTACTTCCGCGTCAAGGCCGACGAGGAAAGCGTCAAGGCCTCTGTCTACAATGTCAACAATTACCAGAACCAGATCGTCAACCTCGCACGGACCACCCTCCGCAACATCATCGGCACCCTGACGCTCAAGAGCGCCAACTCCGAACGCTCGCGCATCAACTCCGAGCTCCTCGGAACCCTTCTCGTCGAGACGAAGACCTGGGGCATTTCGGTGGTCCGCACCGAGCTCAAGGAAATCGATCCGCCCAAGGACGTGCAGGAGACCATGAACAAGGTCGTCAAGGCTGAAAACGAGAAGGTGGCTGCCGTCGACTTTGCGACCGCGACGGAAACCATGGCTGACGGCCAGAAGCGTGCAGAGATAAAGAAGGCCGAGGGCATCAGGCAGGCTGAGATCCTCAAGGCAGAGGGCGAGGCCCAGGCCATTGCCCTCGTCAACGAGGCCGCGGAAAAGTTCTTTGTGGGAAATGCCCAGATCCTGCGCAAGCTCCAAGCCGTTGAGACTGCCCTCCAGCACAATTCGAAGATCGTCCTCCCCGCCAATGGCGACCTTGTCAACGTAATTGGCGACCTGGCGGGAATCGCGCCTATTCCACTCCATGGAAGGGGAGAGGCCCGGTAGGGTTTCGCCCATACCGCGAAGAAACCGGTTATTCAAAAAATGGTGGAGAGCACTTGAATGTCGCATATGAATGTGGCACATTCATGCTCATGAGAAGTACGCTTATTCTTTCCGATGATCTTGTCTCCCATGCAAGGGAGGTATCGGGCATCGAGAGGATTTCCGATCTGGTCAGGGCCGGACTCTCGGCCCTGATCGCCCAGGAGGCCCGAAGGAGGCTGATCTCCTTCGGGGCCAGCGATCCGGAGGCCTTTGCGCCCGGACGCCGGCAGGACATTGAGGCCGTCGCGGAACGCCCGTGATCCTTGTTGATACGAGCGTCTGGATAGACCACCTCAGGCAAGGCAATCGGCAACTCGTGGAATTGCTCGAGGCGGACGAGGTCCTCTCCCATTCCTGGGTGATCGGTGAGTTGGCCCTCGGCTCGATCCATGACCGCAAGGCCTTTCTGTCCCTGCTCGGCTACCTGCCCAAACTCGCCCAGGCATCCGATGCGGCGATACTGGACTTCATTGAATCCCGAAAGCTTGCCGCCCGGGGCATCGGCTGGGTCGATGCGGGACTGCTGGCAGCCTGCGCAGCACGGCCCTGCCGCATCTTTACGCTCGACAGGAAACTCAAGAGCCTCGCAGAGGAGACCGGACTCGGCTTCGCTTCCCATTCAGACATCACCCACGACGCCTACCACGCCGCGCAGATCCGCAACATGGGCATACCCGGAACCAGAAAGGCCTAATTATGCATTTCGACCTTGTCGCCCTCGACCTGGACGACACCCTCCTCCACACCGACCTTTCCATATCCGATGCCAACCGCGAGGCCCTGGCGCGCAGCCATCGATGTGGCGCCAAGGTGGTCCTCGCCTCGGGACGGAACATCTACAGCATGCGCCGCTACGTCGAGCTCCTGGGCCTCCGCGGTCCCGACGACTACATCATTGCGACCAATGGCGGAGAGATCGTGGAATCCGCCACCGACAAGGTCCTCGACGAGACCCGCTTGCCAACCGCGCTCTGCTACGAGGTTGCCTCCGAGATCGAGGCGAGGGGCTTCCCCTGGCAGATCTACGAGGACGGAGTCATCTACCACCACGGATGGAGCGAGTGGACCGCAGAGGACAGCCGCCTGACCGGCCAGCAAACCCTGCCCCTTGCTGACCCAGGCCCCTACTTCGAACGCCGTACACTCAAGATCGTGGTTCCCGGCGATCCTGCCCTCATGCCTGGGCTCCTCTCGGAGATCTGTGCGCACTTCCGAGGCAGGGCGGAGGTCCTTATTTCCAAGCCCTGCTTCTTGGAAGTCCTCCCCTTGGGCGTCAACAAGGGAGTCGGGCTTGCCCGGCTCGCCTCCCGCCTCGGCATCCCCCTCGAGCGCTGCATCGCCATGGGCGACGCAATGAACGACATCGACATGCTCCGCGAGGCGGGCTTTTCCTGCGCGCCAGCCAATGCCGTCCCTGCCGCGAAGGAGGCCGCAAAATGGGTCTCCCCCCTGTCGAACGACGAGGACTTCGTGGCCGACGCCCTCGGGCGCTGGATGGGATACGCGTGAAGGCGAAGGCATATTCCGCTTTCTCGGAGCTGCGCGAGGACTTCCGAGCACGGGTGGGGGCATGGCAGAAGGCGGTTCCCGACCTCGCTTCCCTGCAGGACGAGCTTCGCCAGGAATTGGGCAATGACGACTACAGGATCGAGAATCCAGTGGTCTACAACGAGGCCCTCGACGACATAAGGGAAGCCGACGAACCCGCCTTTGTCCTGGTCGCGGACAATCCCGGAAAAAACGAGCAATTGTCAAAGAACCGCCGCTACCTCGTCGGTCAGTCGGGCAAGCTCGCCGAGGGCTGGTTCCGCCGCGAGCTTGGCCTCGATTTCCGGCGGGATGTCATAATTATAAACAAGACGCCGGTCCACACGTCCAGGACGGCCGGGCTGGGGAAGTTGCTTGCGATCGCGGAAAGACACGGCGGCGGCACCCGGCGCGACCTCGAGGCCCTCCTCGGGGAGAGCCAGGTGGAAATGGCGCGCATCGCACGACGCATGCACGGGGCCCTGGGCGTGCCGTTGTGGATCTCGGGCTACGGAGAACTCGGTCCGCGGGGACTCTTCCGGACCTATGCAGAGGAACTCGCGAAGTCCTACGCCGATGCACCGGCGCTCCGGGAAGGAGTCCTCCTTTTCCGTCATTTCTCCATGAACCAGTTCGCGATCGAGATGAAGGAAAAGAGGGATCCCGGTCTTCCGTTGCGGGATGAACTTGCACGGATCGGAAAGGGGAACAGGCAGCGAATTCTAGGCTGGTGAGATCCGGATCTTCGCGCTACACTCTCTGGCATGAACCGCATCTTGCATTCCGGGAACGTCGACGATCCCAGCCTGTCGCTTCTCCTCGTCGATGACGAGCCGACAACCCTCGAGTTCGAGACGCGTGCTGTAGAGATGATGGGCGACGACCGCTATCACACGGCGGCCTCGGCCCAGGAACTCTTTGCTGCCCTCGCCCAGCAGCGCTTTGATCTAGTGCTCCTCGACCTTGACCTCGGAGACAGGGTCGGTACCTCGATACTTCATGAGGTGCGGGTAATGGCGCCCCAGAGCCTCGTTGCCGTGGTGACCGGTGACGAGAATCCCGATACAGTGTCGGAGTGCATCGCCAAGGGCGCCTTCGACTTCGTGGCTAAACCGATCTCTGTGGCGCGCGTGGGCACGATCCTGGCCAAGGCCCGCCAGCACATCGCCCTTCGCAGCAAGCTCGATCGCTGCGAGTCCGATGAAACCGGGAGCTTGCTATACGAAGATCCTCCGGGGCACTTCCTCACGCTCAGGGAGGTAGAGGCCCGCCACATTGCCGAAGCCCTTTCACGCAGCGCGGGCGACCGCGTCCGCGCCGCAGCAATTCTAGGTGTTCCCGAATCGCGGCTGCTGAGGTAGTCCTGGAACCCAGGATCTATCCCCTTCATGCACCCGCTTACCTCCTCCCGCCACCCTTCTCGCTGCCCTTCTGGAGCAGGCGCATATAGAGCTGCTTGCCGGGGTTGTAGGGATTGTCGCGCTCATCGATCTCGAAAAGCCCCGAGGCCTTGATGAGGTCGCCGAGCTTGCGAAAGCCATAGTTGCGGGAATCGAATTCCGGCAGCCGGTTGGCGATGTAGGTACCGACTGCGCCGAGATAGGCCCAGCCGAACTCATCGGCCGAGTCTTCGACCGCGGCCCTGAGGAGGGTATTGATCTTCTTGTCGCCCTTCATGTCGGGGGCGGCTTCCTTTTTCGGCTCGCGGCCTCCGTGGCTGTCATCCTCGTTCTCCCGCAGGATCTCCGTGTAGACAAACTTGTCACAGGCGGCGACGAAGGGCTTGGGCGTCTTCTTCTGCCCGAAGCCCAGGACGAGCTTGCCGTCCTCGCGGAGGCGGGCGGCGAGGCGCGTGAAATCCGAGTCACTCGACACGACGCAGAATCCGTCGAGGTTCTCGGTGTAGAGAAGATCCATCGCGTCGATGATCATCGCGGAGTCGGTGGAGTTCTTGCCCGAGGTGTATGCGAACTGCTGCACCGGCTGGATGGCGTACTCAAGGAGCTTCTCCTTCCACGAGCGGAGGTTGGTGCTCGTCCAGTCGCCGTAGATGCGCTTGACGCTGGCCACCCCGTACTTCGCGATCTCGCCGAGGAGCCCCTCCACGATGGAGGCCTGGGTATTGTCTGCATCGACCAGCACGGCGAGCTTGAGCTGCCCCTGGTGTCCAAAATCATCTGAATTGTTACGATTGCTCTTCATTGATCATCTCCGAATGGTGTGGCGCGCAGCCTGCGCACCATGCTGGCTGCCCCGAGGGGGAGCCTGAGCGGGAAGCCCGTCGACAGGTCCTCGCCCTCGAGGACGATGCCCTTGGGGGTCTTCTCGAGGCGCGTTGGACGCACGATGGCGACCGTTGGCGGCTCTCCACTCAACTGGTATCGAATTTCAAGGCGGTCCCCGCGCGTCCGCAGGGCACGTTCGGCGATCCGCGTCTTGCCGCCATAGTCGAGACCACCCGCCTCTATGGCACCGAGGCTGACGTCGGCGCGCGCGAGCTGGGCAGCGTCGAGGATGAGACGCGATTCTATCCGCTCCGACAGCTCACGTGTGAGCTCCGTCGGCACACCGTCAGCCCTGGCGACAAGGAGGGCCCGGAGCGTCTCGAGGCGCGGCGCAGGATCGAGGTCGCCGGGACTTTCACGGACACCGTCACTGGCGCCCGCTTCCCCTGCCCTGTCCTCCGCGTCCACGAGTTCGCGCCAGAGCGAGCCGGCGATGGCGGCAAAGTCTTCTCTCTGGATCCCGGCAGCCTGGTAGGTCTCCGCGGGCACACTGCCCGGAACGACAAGCGAATCTGGCGCACCGAAGGCGTGGATCTCTCCGGGCAATTCGAGCCCGGCCTCGGCGAAGCGCGACCTGATCTCGTCGTGGCTCCGGGCGGCGATGGCAAAGACCCCGTCACCGAGGCGAGCCGCCACCATCGCGGAGAGTTCCGGATGGCCTTCCACGATGCGCCTGCCCCGCTCGTCGCAGACCAGGACGAAACCATGGAAAAGGCGCAGCGAGCGGTATTCGTCACGCCAGGACTCGATGGAAAAAGCGAGGCTCTGCGGAAGGGGCATGCCGCAACCGGCCGAAAGCCTGGTCACGATCTCGCCGGCCTCGAGGCCGGCTCCGAAGGCCCTGCGGATGGAATCGCGCCCGAGTTCCAGCTCCCATACCTTGCCGTAGACCTTCGGTACCGCCACCAGGAGCGCGAAGATCCTGTCGTCGAGTCCAGCCTCCGGCAACACGGAAAGGGAGTGCGATCCGTCGGTCACGAACACCCTCCGATGCCTGACTTCATCATATTTAGTACTATCGTGGGGATCGCCCTCGAGGCGGACGCTCCCGCCACCCTCGCGTGAGAGCCAGCCCAGGTCGATGAGTGCGGACAGGGTAGCCTCGAGCAAGGCAGGGTCCCGGGCAATGCCTGCCCTGAGGGCCGCGATGCCTATCCAGCGTCGCAGGCCGGCAGCCGGCAGTACTGTCCCTTCCGGAAGCGCCGACAGGGCTCCACCCAGGAAGCGGGTGAATTCATCGGGTCCGGGAGCATTGATCAATTGGTCATTTACCGCGCCACCGAAGGCAGAGGCCACCGCGAGTCGCAGGGGGAGCCTCGAGCCCCAGCATCCGGCCAGCGCCATGAAGGCCGCTGCGTCCACTCCGGCTTCCTCGCCTTCACCCTCGCCGCGGGAGAGCGCTCCCGTTCCAGCCAGTCCGCGGACCATCGTTTCAAGGCGCGCCTTGTCGGCGGCGAGTTCCGGAAGGAGGACCGAAAGCCGGGCTTCGACCTTCTTTCCAAGGATGCCACCCTTCCTGAGACCCGCAGGATTGTGGTGGAGGAGACCGATGAAAGCGGCCGCGAGGGCAGCCCCCAGGGGTCGATGACCGGCCTTTCCTGTAGCTGCCGGCGCAGCAGGTACCACCAGCAGGGAGGGCTGCTTCGCTTCCTTCGACACGGCGCCCACGATGACCCGTGCGGACAGGCAGAGCCGCGCAAGGTCGGGTGCCAGGAGTGGGTTTACCGCAATGAGCGAGCCCTGGCCTGAGGGCTGCTCGAAGAGCACGAGCCGATCGGTGAGGTTCGCAAGCCTGAGCCCGAAATCGAAGGCACGGATGTCCTCCCGGAAGAGGTCGCGCAAGGCGTCCTCGGGGAGGGGGCCCGTGAGGAGGAGTGCTCCCACGAGCCGGGCATCCACGGGATCGAGGAGGCCGGCTATGGCTACCCTCGTTTCGGGCCTCCTCACGAAGCCAACGAGGCGCCCGACGATCTCCCGCTTGTCATAGGGCGTCTTGACGGGCCCGAGATAGTTGCGCGCCATCGCCAGCAGCTTGCCGGTCCCCATGGAAAGCAGACGGGCTTCCCAGGCGCCCTCGGGCGGAACCTCTCCGACCAGCCGCCGGGGCCGTACCACGCGCGCGCTCATTCCCAGGCCTCGATCTGGTAGCGGTAACCCTGTTCGGCCAGGAATTTGCGGCGGTTGGATGCGAATTCCTCTTCTACCGTATAGCGCGATACGAGGGAATAGAAGAACGAATTCCGGGCCTTGGGCCTGAGGATGCGGCCGAGGCGCTGGGCTTCCTCCTGACGGGACCCGAAACTGCCGGACATCTGGATGGCGACCGAAGCATCGGGAAGGTCGATGGCAAAGTTGGCCACCTTAGACACAACTATGACTTTGGTGCGGCCCCGCCGGAATTCCTCGTAGATGCGCTCGCGCTCGGCATTGGGCGTCTTGCCGGTGATGAGGGGCGCATCGAGGATCTTCGACATCTTGCCGAGCTGGTCGAGGAACTGGCCGATCACCATCACCAGGTCGTCGGGATGGTTCTCCACAAGTTGCCGCACCGCCTCGAACTTGGCCGTGTTCTCGGCCGCCAGGCGGTGGCGCTCCCTGGGCTCTGCCACCGAGTAGCGCAGCTCGTCGTGTTCCGACATGGGTATGCGGATCTCGTGGCAATATGCCTCGGCGATAAAACCCTTCCTCTCGAGGTCCTTCCAGGGAACGTCGTAGCGCTTGGGTCCTATCAGGCTGAACACGTCCTCCTCGCGGCCGTCCTCGCGCACGAGCGTAGCGGTGAGGCCCAGGCGGCGGACCGCCTGGATCTCTGCGACGACACGGAACACCGGGGCGGGCAGGAGATGCACCTCATCATAGATGATAAGACCCCATTTTTCCTTCCGGAAAAGGTCAAAGTGGGGGAAGTCGGATTCCTTGTCGGGCCGCCATGTGAGGATCTGGTAGGTGGCCACGGTCACCGGGCGCACGGTCTTGGCGCCGCCTGTGTACTCGCCGATGGACTCCCGCGGCAAATCGGTCTTGTCGAGCAGCTCGTCCATCCACTGGTGGACAGCCGCGATGTTGGTAGTAATTATGAGGGTCTTCGCTCCGATGGCGGACATCGCGGCCATGCCCACGATGGTCTTGCCGGCGCCGCAGGGCAGGACGATGACCCCGTAGCCCGAGCCCGGCAGGCCGCCGCCCATGAAGGCAGCCAGCGAGTCGGACTGGTAGTGCCTGAGGGAGAAGGGACCGCCGGAGCGCCGCTCGGGCAAAAGGTTCAGCGTGAGGGGATCGCCTGCCACCAGGGGGGCCTCGTCGCGGACGGGCCAGCCGAGCCTGAGCAGCTCGCGCTTGACCGTGCCACGATCGACAAGCCGGACCAGGAAGCTCGTGCCCCGGCCCTCGCCTTCGGCCTCGCCCTGGGGCAGCCGGGCCGGGGTGAGCCACTGCGAGATCTTGCGTGTCGCACCGATCTCGGAGGCAAGCTCGGGGTCGGAACAGACAAGGAGGAGTTCGCGGCCCCCGGATCCTGGGAATTCAGACAATACGAGGCGCCCGAAGCGCGCCATGGTGTCACGAACGATGAAGGCAAGGTCACGGGGGAGCTCGTAGCGCGACCAGCGCTCGAGCGAGGCGATGACGTCATCAGGCGCAAGGCCTGCGCTCGCGGCGTTCCAGAGGGAAAGGGGGCCGATGCGATAGGTGTGGAGGTGCTCCGGGCTTTTTTCGAGCGATGCGAAAGCGCCAAGCTCCGCCCGCGCCGCATCAAAGGCAGGATCGTGCACGTCAAGGAGGAGAGTAAGGTCTCCCTGCGCGATCAGGGGTCTGCCATCGGCCATATCCGGTCTAGTGTACGCCGAAGCGGGGGGGAGGAGCAAGGCAAGGGAGAGCTGCCTTCATCGCTCCCGTTGACCATCGATCTCCCACGCGCTAGCCTCAGGGGATGCCCCAAGTCCATCCACCCGCAGCACGAAGGCCCTTGTTCGCCAAAGGCCCTGCGGGAAGGATGCTTGCGGAATATCGCGAAGCCTTCACGGCTTTCAGCGGGAATGCGCGGCTCTACCTCCTCGGCCAGACCCTCCTGTGGATCGGCACAAACCAGTTCGCCCTCCTCCTCAGCCTCTATCTCAAGAGCGTTGGCTATTCGGAGAATACGATCGGAGGGGTGCTCGCGACCAAGGCCCTCGGATCGGCCCTCGTCGCCCTCCCCGCTTCATTCATAGCTGCCCGCTTCAACCTGAAGAAACTTCTCCCCCTCGCGGCCGTCTTCGTAGCGCTCGCGAACCTCGCCCAGGGTATCGCCGATTCAGGCAACGTGGTGCTTGCCGCAGCCTTTCTCGCGGGTTCCTTCTCGACCGTGTTCCAGGTCAGCTCCGGTCCCTTCTTCATGCGCAACTCGGGTGAGGGCGAACGCATGCACCTTTTCAGCCTGAACGGGGCCCTCTCCATGGGCACGGGTGTCGTCGGTTCGCTCCTTGGAGGCGGCGTGAAGGACCTCGCGGTGGCGCTCGGTGCGGACGAGATCCTCGCCTACCGGATCGGACTTTCCATCGGAGCAGCCTTCATGCTCTCGGCCCTCCTGCCCTTCGCACGGCTCAAGGACGGCACGGCCCCCGAGATCCGCCGCGTCCCGGTGAAGGGGGACTCAAGGAGCGATGCCATCGGCGCAGGCCTCTGGATCAAGCTCATCCTGCCTGGCTTCCTCATAGGACTCGGCGCGGGTCTCACCATCCCCTACCTCAACCTCTATTTCAAGGATGTCTTCAGGCTCGGGGACGGGGCCATCGGGGTAGCCGTCGCAGCGGGGCAGGTCGCCACCTTCCTCGGCATGGCCTCAGGGCCGCTCTTCGCGCGCAGGCTCGGCAAGCCCCTGACGATCCTCATAACACAGAGCATCTCCGTCCCCTTGATCCTCGTGCTCGCGTGGATACACTGGCTCCCCCTGGCGATCATCGCCTACATGGCGCGCCAGGCCCTGATGAACCTGGCGACACCCATACAGGACATGTTCGCCCTCGAACTCGTCCCGCCCTCCAGGATGATCACCGTCAACGCGGTGAAAATGCTCGCGTGGGCAGGATCCTGGACCATCTCCGCCCGCCTCTCGGGCTATCTGATCTGGCAGGGCGGCTTCGCCCCCTCCTTCACCATCACTGCGATCCTTTACACGCTCGGGACCCTCCTCTTCTGGATTTTCTTCATCCGCGGGAAGACGCAGAGGGCGCCTCTGGCCCCTGCGCAGCGCGGTCAGGGATCAGGGAAGGGGATTGAAGGATAGCTCGAGGAGGATGGGCAGGTGGTCGGACCACCCCGTTCCCGTCTTCCGCGACCAGGCTATCGGATTCCCCGAGCCGTCCATGAGTCCCTCGCCCAGCACCCGGAAAGCGGCGTAGTCGAGGCCACGGCCATCCAGCAGCGAAGGCCCGAGCACGAAACCGTCGATGCGTTCCCGTTTTCCTTTATAACTATAACTGTACGAGTCGACGTCGTCCCAGGGGCTGTACAGTGTCGATCCGGGAGGATCGGCAGCCAGGGTTGCCGACCGGCTCCCCAGGAGTATGGAATCGCTCCTCCCGGCCGCCCCGGGATCCCGTGCGAAGGCCGTCGCGTAGCGCCCCCCTGCGCGGGCTGACTCGTCGGGATTTTCGTTGAAGTCCCCGCAGGCCACGACGGACACAGTTGGCTGCTCCGTATAACGCGATTTGAACAGGTCCCCGAGGAGCCGTGCCGCCCCGCGACGTTCCGCCTCGGTCTTCTCGGCCCCCTCGAGCTTGGACTTCCAGTGGCACAGGAGGACCACGAGGTCGCCGCCGGGACGCTCCACGCGGGCCTCGAGCACGGGCCTGCCTGCGCGCTCGCCGAAGGTCAGGCCCCAGGCCCTTGCGTCGGCGAGGGGCTGCCGCGAGAGGATGCCAAGCCCGATGGGGCTGCCCTTGGCCGCGGCGAAGGCGCGATGGCTGTAGCCAGCCTTCGAGAGCGGGCCATCCGCCAGATCATCCAGCACCGATTTCTTTTCGATTTCGACGAGGCAGCAGATGTCCGGTCCGGGCTTGCCCCCCGCTGCGCCTGCCCCCAGGATGACCTTCGCGATGAGGTCGAGTCTGGCCCGGTACCTCGCCTCGCTCCACTCGCCCCTGGCTACCGAAAAGCCTGCGTACTCGTTTCCATCGTCCTGGCCGTCGAAGAGCGAGAGCACATTCCAGGACATGATGCGGAGGCCCTGGCTGCCCTGCGCAGCGCTGTATGGCGTGCAGCAGGAAAACAGCCAGGGGAAGGCAAGGGCGAGGAATGCGGAAAAGGTGGCGATCCGCGACGCCTTGTGTCTCTTCATGCAGGCAGTACGCCCACAGCGGGCTTCTGCGATTGCGTCCATGGGAAAAAAAAGCGGAAATCGTAGCGGGCAGGAAAACCTGCCTATTCAGCCGAGAGTATCAGGCACTTGAGGTATCTGCACTCCGCATAGCC
>CAIJMU010000013.1 GCA_903821875.1 uncultured Spirochaetota bacterium | reverse complement strand
CGGCGGCAGCCTGCTCGTTGGCGGTGGCGCTGATCTCCTGGGTCGAGGCCGAGAGCCCCTGGACCATGTCGGTGATCTCACTGGCGTTCGACTGGACCTGTTCGAGGAGGTTTTCGAGCATTGCCAGCATTTCGTTGAGGTTCTTGCCCATCCGGCTGACCTCATCCGCTCCTTCGACCGTGATGCGCTCGCTCAAGTCCCCCGACACTGCCTTGGACAGGATAGTGCCGGTGGTCACGAGGGGGCGGGTCAGGTTCCCGGTCACCTTGCTGATTACGAGGATTACAAGGAAAAAGAGTATGATCGAGGCGACGACAATGATGATGAGCGACTCAACCGCCATCGCAGTGATCTTGCTGCTCTGCTCGGCGACCAGGATCGTCCACTGGGTGCTGTCGAGGCGCGCAAAGCGGGCTGTCCGTCCTCCCAGGGGCTTTCCGTTCTCACCCAGGGGATTGAAGGTGATCATGCCCGAGCCGCCGTCGATGGCGTTACGGACCCAGGCTTTCCCCCTCGCATCCACCAGGTCAAGCATGGAGGGCTTGTTCTGGTAGGGGTTCAGTATGGCCTTGCCGTTGGCTGCGACGACGGTGATCTCGAGCCCCTGATCCTTGGCTACCACATTGAGCATCTCCACGAGGGAGGGCACGTCGATGAGCTTTGCAAACTCAGATTGATAGCTCGAGGCCCAGACGATGTAGTCCCAGGGCTCGAAATAGGCCATGCCCCCGGCCTTGGCGCGTTCTTCGGCGTCGTTGGGGCCTTTGAGCATGTATTCGATGTAGCCGTTCTTGTTCTTCTTGAGAGCCTCTTTGAAGAACTCCAGCGAGCTGAAATCCTTGCCCGGGCTGGTGGGGTGGATGACACCGATACCCTTGGAGTCGAGTACACAGAGGTAGCCTGAATCGCCCACCTTGGCCATGCCGGATTCAAGCACGAGCCGCTTGAAGAGGGCCTTGGCATCGGATTCCCTCATCCTCCCATCCTCGGACTGCTGATACAGGAAGGCTGCTACGCTGGCCGCGTCGGTAGCGTGCTTCTGGAGGAGCTGCTCGATCGACTTTTCGAGCTGGTGCTTTGTCGTACTCACGATCAATTCGGTGCTGACCCCGAGCTGCCAGACCCCGAAGGCTGTCAGCTGCCCGGAGAGGAAGATGTAGACCACGACTCCCAAGGTCAGGAGGGAAGCGAATATTATACCGCCAAAAATGAGCTGGAACTTGCTGGCGATGCGCGTGAATCCAGCCATGAAGGAGCGAGCCAAAGTAGCCTCCGGAAAACGCGGATACTACTGTCTTCGGAAGGTTTAGCCTTCCATCAAAGCAGGATATATGCGATTTGCTGAATTGGTAATGAATGACATGGCAAGGAGAATGAACGACATGACTTGACGAATTCGGCGTGCTGGAGGGATCATGACTCCTCTGGTGGCGTCACGCTCTGGATCATTCCGATGGACGACATCCAATACATCACCTCCCATGGCCGGCTGAGCGACCTGCATTGCAGGGACGGCGACAAGGTCGTAAGCCTCCTCAACGACGACGACGGCACTGAACTGCCAGTCGGCCGCTCGTACCTGAACAAGCTGCGATCGATGATGGAGTAGGCCTAACTCTGCGGAATCGCCATGAGGCCGGCCGACAGCGCTACCAAGACGGCGAGCGACATCCTGAACATGAGCCGCCCCCAGGCTGCTGATTCCAGCCTCGCAGAAAGCACGCCTAGTGCTGCCCATGCCAGCGTCGCGGCCATGGCTCCCAGCGTGAAGGCCAATCGCCAGGCTCCGGAAGTGCCCGCGACGAGGAGGGCAGGGAAGGGAAGGAGGAGGGCGATCCAGAGGAGGACCATGAAGCGGGGGCGTCCCAGGCCTCGCAGCTTTTTCCCCGGCAGGCCCTCCCCGAGGCGGCCCTCCCCGAGGCCTACCCCAAGCTGGCCATTTTCTCTTTGGCCCGGCATCGGGATGGCGGCCGCGCGGTACTCGCTGGCCCGTGCCATGGCCAGGGCACGCACGTGGGCCTGTTGCCAGACCAAAAGGAAGAGGAACAGGAGGGCCGCCCCCCAGCTCAGGTGCGGATCGATGGCCGTCCAGCCTATCAGGGGCGGGATGGCCCCAGCGAGGCCTCCGACAAAGGATGAGAGTGTCGAGCGGCGCTTGACGACCAGGGAGTAGGCACCGAGGTAGATGAGGGAGCCTGCGAAGCCGAGCAGCGCCGGCGTGCTGCCCAGGGCAGCGAGGGTGGCCAGGCCAAGGGCGGTCAACAAGAAGCCCAGTCCCAGGGCCTGTCCCGCGCCGATCCTACCGGCGGCTGTCGGACGGTCGCGGGTGCGCTCCATCGAGCGGTCGATGTCCCGGTCGATCCAATTGTTAAGGACGCAGGCTCCAGCTACCAATGCGGCAGTGCCGAAGGCGACAGCGAGGAGGGCCAGGGGGAGGGCCAGAGGGAGGGCCAGAGGGGGGCTGCCGTTTCCCGCTCCGCCCCCGCTTCCCACTCCGCCGCTCGCAGTCAGCGGACCTGCCCCGAGGGCGCCCCGTGCTGCGAAGGCCGCTCCCGCCAGGGCGGTCAGCGTGTTCGAGGCCACGATGCCCGGCTTTATCAGCGCAGCGAGGTCGCGCGGGCCTAGGCCCCTGCGAGGGGTCCCTTCGAGTAGCTCCATCGGGCTACTGTAGCATGGCGGCGGGCAGTGCTGGCAGCAGCGGGGGAGGACGGGCCGCTGCATCGGGCTGTGGCGCGGGGCAATTCAGGCAGCGGCGGGGTCGCGCCCCTTTCGCGGAAACGTTATGGCGCTTACTATGACTCCATTATCCTTCGCTTCGGAGGCCATGATGAACCGAAAATTCCTTGTCCCTGCATTGGCCCTGATCCTCCTCGCTGTCGCGCAACTTCTTATCGCCCAGGCGGCCAACCCCGCTGGCAAGGCTTCTGGCGCCCGCGCCCCCGGCGCCGCTGGTTCCACCCCCAGCGCCGCCGCCACCGCCGCCACGGCGGGCAACCCCGATGCAGGACGCGTTGCCCTCGTCATCGGTAACGGCCGCTATGCGACAGTCCCCAGGCTGGACAATCCGCCCAACGACGCCGCCGACATGGCCGACAAGCTCAAAAGCCTGGGCTTTTCGGTGACCACCCTCGTCAACGCCAGCCTGGCCGACATGGAAAGGGCCCGCGTCAAGTTTGCCGAGGACGCCAAGGGCGCCAGCATGCGGGTCTTCTTCTACGCAGGCCACGGTGTGCAGTCTGATGGCACCAATTGGCTTATTCCTGTCGACGCCGATGTCAGGGAGGAGTACGAGCTCAAGCTCAAGGCCTTCTCTGCCCAGGCGGTCCTCGACGGGCTCCGCGCAGCGGGGACGGGCACGAATGTGGTCATACTGGACGCCTGCCGCGACAACCCCTACAAGGCCAGCTCGCGGAGCGCGGGCGCGAGCCGGGGCCTTGCCGCCATGGGCACGAGCGGCAGCCTCATTGTCTTTGCCACCGGCCCCGGCTCGACGGCGGCCGACGGGCAGGGGAGGAACGGGGTCTTTACGGCAGCCCTCCTCCAGCGCCTCGACTCCCCCGGCGTGAGCCTCCAGGAAATCATGACCAATGTCGCTGCCGACGTCGTGGGCGCGACCGCGGGCAAGCAGGAGCCCTGGAAGCAGGACAACCTGACCAAGATGGTCTACTTCGTGAGCCCCGACGAGGCCAAGGCCCGCTTTGCCAGTAACCAGGCCAAGGCCCAGGGCGAGCTCGACGCGGCCAATGCCCAGCTCGCGAGCCTGCGCAAGCAGGCCAGTGCCGAGGGCGACGCCGCCAAGAAGGCCGCCCTCGAAGTCGAAATCAAAAAGCAGGCGGCCCTCCAGAACCAGAAGCAGCAGGAGGCCGAAGCCCTCAAGGCCGAAGTCGCCCGCCAGGCCCAGGCAGAAAAAGACCAGGCTGCGATGGCCGCCCAGCTGGCCAGCTACAAGACCGAAGCCGCGGGTCGCGATGCTTCGATAAGGGCTGCCGCCGAAGCCCGTAGGCAGGAACTCCAGAAGCTCCAGAGCGGAGGAGGCGCTGGCGGCATCACGACCTTCCTCGCCACCCTTTCGACCACCCGCTCCGCGATGGCCGACATCAACAGCCAGTACTCAGCCTCGCTCAAGACTATCAGCGACGCGGTTGGCTCCACCTACGACAAAAAGCTCGCGGAGCTTATCACGTGGGAGATGGACCCCTGGGAAAACAAGCGCGAGTTTGACGGGCGTGTTTCGGCCGAGCGGAACCGCCTGAAATCAGAAAAGCAGGCAGCCCTGGCCGACGCAAAGAACCGCAGCGACGATGCACGAGTGGCCGCCCTCAAGCCCTTCCTCGATGCCGAAAATTCAGCCTCGGGCGGCATCGCCACGGCACGATCGGTCTACAAGGGCAATTCCGTACTGCTGACCGTTGGTGCCTTCGACCGCGATGCCAAGACCTTCTCCCTGGCAGTGCAGTCTAAGGTCCAGGACTTTACCTTCTCAGCCTCCGCCGCCTACTCGGTGGCCAGCGAGACCACCGAGGAGCTCAAGCGTAAGTACCTGGAGTTCGACGCCTGGCAAAAGGCCGGCGCCCTCTTCGGCGAGATCGAGGCGAGCTATGCGAGCGCGGGCCAGGGAGCCGTTGTTGCCATCCTCGAACTCTGGCGCGTGCGCGCCGTCGATGCCGCTGGAGACCATATTGTATATGAGGAAGCGACAAGACGGCCGCTCTTCCTCGTCAGCGGCAATGCAAAGGGAGCAACTACGACGACCTTGACTTCGAGCCTCCTCGTCGAAGCTCCGGGTGCGGCCATCGCCGTCGACGGAACAGCCCTGGGCCGGGACCGTGGCTTATTGGCCAACCCCAAGCCCGGGAACCACACAATTACCGCCACCCTCCCGAACGGGAAGCAGCTTTCAAAGGCCCTCACCCTCGCGCCCAAGGCCCACGAGCAGCTCGCCGTGGCGACCAAGGGCAGTGTTACGGTGAGCGCTAAAACCGAGGGCGACCTCTACGCGAATGGCGTTTTTGTCGCCCGCCTGCCTTCAGGCGGCAGCCGCGACCTGGCCGAACAGTGGGCTGGCCCCCTGCCCCTCGAACTTCGCCACGAGGGCGACCGCAACGAGAGCCTGAGTGTCGAAGTCGCCGCTGGCGCGACAACCCCAGCCCCCTTCACCTGGTACGACAATAGCCCCATGGTCCGCGTCAAGGGCGGCAGCTTTGCCATGGGCTCAACCGAGGGCTCAGACGAACAGCCCGTCCATACGGTCACCGTCTCAGACTTTTCCATAGGCCGCTACGAAGTGACCCAGGCCCTCTGGCAAAGCGTGATGGGCAGCAATCCCTCCAATTTCAAAGGCGATGACCGGCCCGTGGAGCAGGTGAGCTGGTTCGAGGCAGTCGATTTCTGCAACAAGCTCTCCGCCAAGGAGGGCCTCAAGCCAGGTTACAACATCAGCGGATCCACCGTGAGTTGGGACAGGACAGCCAAGGGCTACCGCCTGCCCACCGAAGCCGAGTGGGAATACGCAGCCCGGGGCGGCAGCCAGGGCAGCGCAACAAAGGTAAAGTACGCGGGCTCGGACAATCCCGACGCGGTGGCCTGGTATTCAAACAATTCAGGCAGCCAGACCCACCCGGTAGGGCAAAAGCAGGCCAATGCCCTGGGGCTCTTTGACATGGCGGGGAACGTCTGGGAGTGGGTGTGGGACTGGTACGGAGGGTACGGAGGAAGCCTGAGCGGGATCGATCCGACTGGCCCTTCTACGGGGTCGACCCGCGTGCTACGGGGTGGCGGCTGGTACAATGATGCCGGTTACTGCACTGTCTCCGACCGCGACGGCAGCGACCCGGACGGCGGGTACTACGCTCTCGGGTTCCGCGTTCTTGCCCCCTAGTCCGGCGCCAAGCGAGCTTGGCGCGACGAAGGCGGAGCCTTCGTCGATTGCCGAGAGGAAGAGACCTGCCGCGAGCGGTGCAAGGGGAGCAAGCCGAAGGCGCGACCCAGGCACCGCGAAAGGCAGGGCGACGGAAGAAAGGTGCTTCGATAAAGCCTGGGGATATCATGAGACCAGCAGCAAGGAACTCGATAAAGCCTGGGGGTCAGACCCCCGCCTGAGTTTCCTGCCGGTTCGCCGACTCAATTTTCTGCGGGGCTGTAACGCACATGCATCCATTCATGAACATATGAACATATGAACATGTTTTCATATGAGGGGATCTGTTTCCTCCGCAGCCCACGGCAACCCTTCGATTCCCAGGGCCGGACCACATAGATTCAGCGTTGCCTCCGGCGCTCCCTGGCGGCGAGGCGCATCGAGCTGGCAGTCTTTCGGGCCTTTTCGTGTCCTGGCTCGGGCAGACGAAGTGGGCGAATGCGAAGGAAATCATCAGGGCTCGTTGGGACTGAATAGTAGTCCCTCGGCAAACGATCTCTTTTTTCTCCACTTTCCCCCGCCCCATCGCAATCAAAAAGCCACCACGCGGGCGTACTTCGTGGTGGAGGTACCCATGCTGCTGGCTGTCAATGATTTCGTCTTCAAGTTTATCTTTGGAGTGGAGGAAAGGAAAGAACTTCTACGCTCGCTCATCAATCTCACCCTCGAACGGGCAGGCCTTCCCCTCGCCGCCACCCTCACCCTGCGCAACCCCTTCGTCAATCCCAAACACGAGGACGACAAGACCTCGGTCCTCGATGTCGAGGCGACGGACAATACGAGCCGGATTTTCGATCTCGAGATCCAGCTCAGGCGGGAGCCTGCTTACGCAGAGCGCGCCCTCTTCTACTGGAGTCGGAAATACGGTGACCAGCTCACCGTAGGTAAGGATTATCGCGAGTTGCATCCGGTGATAGGGATCCACATTCTTGATTTCACCCTGCGACCTGACAAGACCCACTTCTTCAAGATTTACCGCTTCAAGGACGATACCGACCCCGATCCCGCCAGTGCCATGAGCCTGACCCCAAACGCTACCCTCATCATGCTTGAACTGCCCCTGATGCCGCAGGCCCGCGATTGTGGCCGTCTTGAAAAGATGCTATTGTTACTCAAGCACGAAGGAGGTGATGAGGCCATGGTCAAAACGCTGACAGAACAGGACAAACTCCTCGCCGAGATCGACGAGGCCTACCACAAATTCCACGCCGACCCGGATCTTAGGTCTATTTACGAGGGT
>CAIJMU010000012.1 GCA_903821875.1 uncultured Spirochaetota bacterium | reverse complement strand
GGGCAAGGGAGGCGGGCATATCATCTCCCCCTCGCAGGAGGTGATGAAGGACGTACCCCTGGCCAACATAGTCGCCCTCCTCGAGACCATCGTCGCGGAACGAGCCACTGCCCACGGACTGTAGGCATCAGGCCTTTGACGACAGTCTGAAACAGGAGGAAGCAGCATGACTTCTCGGGAACGTCTTCTTCTGGCCGCTTCGCACAGGGAAGCGGACAGGGTACCGGTTGATTTCGGAGCCACGCGCTCAGGCGGCATCTCTGCCATCGCCTACAATGCAGTCAAGAAGTGGCTGGGCCTTCCCCCGGGTGAGACCTGGATGTATGACATCCAGCAGCAGCTTGCGTGGCCGGATGACCAGCTCCTCGATCGCTATGGGATCGACGTGATCGATGCGGGCAGGGCCTTCCTCGTTTCTCCCTCCGATTGGGTCCCCTTCCCCCTGAACGACGGCGGCCCTGCGCTCGTGCCCGCGTACCATGACTGTCGTCCCGCCTCCAACGGAGCCTTCAGCCTCCACACGAAGCGAGGTACGGCCGCAGGCCTGAAATCTGCAAGCTCCTACTATTTCGACCAGACCCATTGGCCCTGGCAGGCCCTGCCAGGGATTCCGGACCCCGTCCATGCGGAGGACTTCGAGGAGCAGCTCTGGGCTATTCCAAGTTCTCCCTTCCATCTCGACATCATGAACAAGGGGGCGGACAGGAAGCTGTTCTCCGATACCCTCAGGGCCTTCCACCAAGCCACCGATCGCGCGGTCCTCCTCGACTTCGGCGTCGCAGGCTTCTTCGAGGCCCCAGGCTACATGCGCGGCCTGGAAAACTGGTTCTGCGACATGGTTGCCGACGAGGCCGGAACCGACCGGGTCTTGGCTGCCTACACCGAGATGTGCATCGAGAGGCTCGACGTGATCCTCGGAGCAGCCGGAGATTCGATTGACGTACTCCGCCTTTTCTGGGACGACATGGGTAACCAGAACACCACCCAGCTCTCGCCCGACCTTTTCAAGAGGACCTTCGCCCCCCATTACCGCCAATTGATCGATCATATCCACGCGAAGAGCGCCTGCAGGATCCTCGTGCATTCCTGCGGCTCGATCTACCGCATAATTCCCCACCTGATCGACGCTGGGGTGGAGATGCTCAACCCCATCCAGACCTCCTGCGAGGAGATGGATCCGGAGAGGCTGAAACGGGAGTTCGGCAAGGACCTCGTGTTCTGGGGCGGCGGATGCGACACGGTAACCGTCCTGACTAGCGGCACCCCAGCGGAGATCCGTGACGCCGTCCGTCGGCGCATGGACATCCTCGCCCCCGGAGGAGGCTTTGTCTTCGTGCAGACGCACAACATCCAGCCGGGTGTGCCTGCGGAGAATGTGGTCGCCATGCTGGAAGCAGCGAGGGAGTATGGTGGCTACTGAACGAGGAAGGGAAAGCGATGGATCCTGGGTTGAGGTAAAAAGCTAAGGATACCGGCTGCCTCACTCAGGAGCTCGGACCGCCGGAGGAGCTCCGACTGACGAGGCAAGGCACGATGCGCCGCGGTTCTGCCGAGAGCCTGCCGCGGCGCATGCCATCGAGGGCGATAGCCAGGACCAGCTCTCCGACGCTTGAAAGCCGGGGGTCTATCGACGTAAGCCGCAAGGCCTCCGCGAGGGGGCTATTGCCATAGCCGATCAAAGCCAGGTCCTTTTCCCGACCTCCCCCCCCTTCCATGAGGGCCCGCGCGAAACCTGCAGCAATGGTGTCCGAAGCGCAGAGAATCGCATTGCAGCCGGAGAGCCTGGGAAGGAGGGCTGCAGCGAAAGCGGTAGCAGACTCGACTCCCTCGGCGCAGGCGAACTCGAGGTCTGCGCTGTTCGTGACCCCTGCCGAGGCTAATTCCGACTTCCAGCCCTCGCGCATCCCCTCCATCCCTGCATCGGGCAGGCCGACGAGCGCGACGGCGCGATGTCCCAGGTCCAGGAGATGCCTGACGGCCTCCCGGGCCCCGTGGGCAACGTCCAGCTGTATCAGGGCGTAGGCTGAAGTTCCCAATCCCTTCCGTAGAACAATAGTGTTTTCCAGCCCTGGACCACCAGGATCCAGGGAGCCGGGCGACCCTGCCGACTCGAGGATCACAAGGGCCTTGGCCTCCGCCGCCCGGGCATGCAGGATTTTTTCCATCGCCGGGTCCCCGTGGTGAAGTGCGACCTGAAGCGCCAAGGGTATGAGCCGGAGGCTTCCTTCCACCGAATTGAGCAGCGTCGCAGCGGCTCCGTCAAAATCCGCGAGGATGAGCTGGGCATGGGTAAAGCGGAGCAGTGGCCGCTCCAGGGCAGCCAGACCTGGCGCATAGATGACGATGGTGCCCTTGCCGCTGTAGCGCTCGATGTATCCTTCAAGGACGAGCTTTGCCAGCGCGTTCCTGACGGTCAGGTGGGTGGTGCCAAAGCGATCCTTCAGGGCCCGCTCGGGGGGGAACCAGTCTCCCTTGGCGTAGGCCCCCGAGAGGATTTCTTCCTTGAGTTCCCCGTAGATTTTTTCGTACAGGTATTGGTTCGGGGGCTCTGGCGCTTGCGGCATCGTATTCCTTGTAACTCTAGAGAAACGGGGACAATCTATCAAGCGCTTGACAAAATTTCAGGGGCATCATATATAGCGCTATATGAGAAATGCGACTGAAGAGCCTGGAGGTAGGCAGCCATGGATCTGGGGTTGAGAAATAAGACCGCTCTTGTCACCGGCGGGGGGACGGGAATCGGCGCCGGCATCTGCGAGGCCCTCGCGGAGGAAGGCGTCGATGTCGCCGTCAATTACCTCGTCGGCAAGGATGAGACGATAGCCTTCACGGCGGAACTCTGCGAAAGATACGGAACGGACTGCCGCGCCTTCTACGCTGACGTCTCCCAGGCGGAGGACCTCGACGCGATGGTGGCTGAGGTCATGGCCTCCTACGGGCATATCGACATCCTCGTCAACAACGCGGGCATCTGGCCGACCGAGAACATCCTCGAGATGCCCGACGGGAATTGGGAGAAGGTCATCGACATCAACCTCAACGGGCCCTTCATGCTCAGCAAGCGGGTGGCCAAGGAGATGGTCCGTCAGGGAATCAGGGGCAGCATCATCAACCTCTCCTCCAAGTCCGGCATCAGCTACAACACGGGGGGCCACGCACACTACGCTTCGGCCAAGGCTGCGCTCCTCATGCTGACCAAGGCCCTGGCCCGGGAGCTCCTACCCTACGGAATCCGCGCCAACGCCATCGCGCCGGGCATGGTCCGCACCCCCCTCAACGAGGACAAGTGGACGGATCCCGAGCTGAAAAAGGCCTATGAATCGCGCATACCCTCGGGCAGGTTCGCACTGCCCATCGAGATCGGGTATACGGTCGCCTTTCTCGCCTCGGAGAAGTCCTTCAATATCATGGGCTCGGTGGTGGACATCACCGGCGGAATGCTGATCTAGCGTCGAAGGAGAGGAACATGAGTGTGGACCTGAGGGGCAGGACCTGTGTCGTCACGGGTTCGGCGAAGAGCATCGGCCTCGGCATCGCCGAGATGTACCTCGGCCTTGGGGCGAAGGTGGCGATGATCGACATCGACCCCGAGGTGACCCTGCAGGCGGAAGCCCTCGCCGGGGGAGGCGCCTCGGTGCGCGGCTACGTCCTCGACATAACCGACCAGGAGGCGGTCATGGCCTGCTTCGAGGACATCGCCGGAAAGCTCGGCGACGTCTTCGCCCTCGCCAACGTGGCGGGTGCCGTCGACCAGCAGCCCATCGACGAGATCACGCCCGAGCGCCTCGACCGCATGAACAGGATCAACATCAACGGCTCCGTCTGGTGCGCACAGGGCGCGCTCCGGACGATGAGGAAGCACAAGGACGGCCGGATCATCAATTTCTCCTCTAAGTCCGGGAAGACCGGCTCCGCGATCATGGCCGCCTACTCCGGGGCCAAGGGCGCCATCATCTCGGTCACCCAGGCCATGGCCTTCGAGCTGGCCAAGGACAACATAAAGGTAAACTGCCTCTGCCCCGGCATCGTCGAGAAGACGGGGGTGTGGGGGGCCGTGAGCAAGGGCTACGTTGAGAACCTCAAGATGGCCGAGGACGCAGTGGTGAAGCAGTTCACCGCGAAGGTCCCCCTCGGCCGGCTGTGCAGGATCGAGGACGTGGTGGCCTTCGTGAAATTCCTCACTATTGATGGGGATTATTGTACCGGCCAGGCCTTCAACCTCACCGGTGGAAGAGAGATGCATTGACATGAACGACATCCAGCTCGCAGCTGCAGACATCGCCAGGTACATCGACCACACCATGCTCCGTCCCGAGGCCGATACTGCTGCCTTCGACAGGCTCTGTCAGGAAGCCCTGCAGTACGGCTTCTACAGCGTCTGCGTGAACTCCTGCCGTGTCGCCTACGTCGCATTGAAGCTCAAGGGCAGCGGCGTCAAGGTCGGCTCCGTGATCGGCTTTCCCCTGGGCGCCATGACCAGCGCCTCGAAGGCCTTTGAGGCGGGCGAGGCCATCCGCGACGGGGCCTCCGAGATCGACATGGTGATCAACGTGGGCCTCCTTAAGTCCGGGGACTTCCAGGCGGTCGAGAACGACATCCGCGCCGTTCGCAGCGCGACCCGCGCGGATACGGTGCTTAAGGTCATCATCGAGACTGCCCTCCTCACGCAGGAGGACAAGATCAGGGCCTGCGAGCTTTCCAAAAAGGCTGGCGCTGACTTCGTGAAGACCTGTACGGGCTTCGCCGGAGGCGGAGCAACGGTGGAGGACCTCGAGCTGATGAGGAGCGTCGTCGGCCCGGAGATGGGGATCAAGGCGAGCGGAGGTGTCCGGAGCTACGCGGTGGCCCTCGCCTTCATCAGGGCCGGTGCGACCAGGCTGGGGGCGGTGTCCAGCGTGGCCATAGTCACCGATACCGGGGGAACCGGGAGCCCCTGACGGGGACCGCCATGGCCATCATCGTCGCCTCGATCCTGTCCGCCGACTTCACCCGCCTCGGCGAGGAGCTCGCCGCGGTGGAGCGAGCAGGGGCTGACTGGGTCCATGTCGACGTCATGGACGGCCATTTCGTGCCCAACCTCGCCATGGGCCCCATGACGGTGGAGGCGGTGCGGCGCTCGACCTCCCTCCCCATCGACGTCCACCTCATGATCGAGGATCCCGACCTTTTTGTGGAGCGCTTCGCCAAGGCAGGAGCCACTCACATCAGCGTCCACGCCGAGGCCACCATCCACCTCATCCGTTCGCTAGAGCTTATCCGTTCCTGCGGCTGCCACCCCGGCATCGCCCTGGGGCCGGCCGCCCCCCTCTCCCTCGTCGAGTGGTCCCTGGACCACGCCGACTACGTCGACCTCCTCTCCGTCAACCCCGGCTTCGGCGGCCAGGATTTCCAGCCCTCGACCCTCGTCAAGGTCCACGCGCTTGGGATGGAGCTCCGGAGACGCGGGCTTGCTACGATCATCGAGTGCGACGGAGGGATCGGGCCCATGACGATCGCGGCCTTCTCGGCCGCCGGCGTCGAGGCCTTCGTCATCGGTTCCGCCCTCTTCGCCGCCGCCGACTACGGCGCCGTCATCGGGGAGCTCCGCGAGAAGGCCGCCGCCGCGAGCCCCATGCTGGATCCCCGCGTCCCGAGTTGACTCGTATCCGTTTCGCCCATAATCTGGCCTTCTCTCGAGGAGACAGGGTCATGGGTACAGAACAGCTACGCTTCGACGCGCAGGTGGAGGAGGTCCTCGCTTCCTTCGACTTCGATCGGGTATTCCGCGTCATGGACTGGCTGGGCTGGACCTGGGCGAACCTCGGCCGCACACCGACGAGGGCCGACCTCGCCCTGGAGGCGAGGCGGCTGCTCGGGGAACTTGCTGGCGCGCCCGGTGTCCTCGGCAGCGGGGGGCTGCGGGCCAGCTACAAGGAGGACGGAACCCTCAGCCTCAAGTTCATCCTCTGCGAGAGCTGGTCCGACCTCTGTGAGGACGCGCCATAGAAGGGGCTCCTCGTGGAGAATCCCTCGCCGAGCGACCGGGGCGGGGATCTCCGTGTCAGCCGATCTCCTGGAGCTCCGCAAGTCCCCTGAAGATCCCGCCGCCCTCGAGGGCCTCGTAGGCGCGGCAGTAAAGGGCGTAGATCCCGTCATAGCGCCTGGCGTTGGCGGGATTCGGGAAGTAGCTGCGGTCCACGCGGATCATCTGCTCCGCGCCCTCGGCGATCGAGGCGAAGGCGCCGATGCCCACGGCCGCGAGGAGGCCCGCTCCCATGAGCGCGGCATCCGCCATCTTCAGGGTCTGGACCGGCCGGTTGTACACGTCCGCCTGCATCTGGTTCCAGACCTCGGACTTCGTGGCGCCGCCAAGGATCCTCACCTGGTCGATGGGAATGCCCGCGGCGGACATTGAAGCAACCATGTCCCGGACCTCAAGGGTGATGCCCTCCATGAAGCAGCGGGCGAGGCAGGCGCGGTCGTGGGCGAAGGTCAGGCCCAGGATCGTCCCGCGGGCGTGCGGATTCCACCTCGGCGTCGTAGCGCTGGCGAGGTAGGGGAGGAGGAGGAGGCCCTTGGATCCGGGCGGCACCCCGGCGATCATCGCGTTGAGGGCATCGTAGACGTTCTTCCCGTCCCGGGCGGCGGCCTCCTTCTCGAGCGCGGCGATCTCGTCTCGGAACCAGCGGAAGACGCCCGCAGCGCCCGCCTGGAATCCTTCCAGCTGCCACTTTCCATAGACAGCGTGGTTGTCGATCATCGCCTTGCGGTTGGGGTCGCGGAAGGGCGCGTCGAGGTAGGCGGCTGCCAGGCCTCCCGTGCCGAGGGAAACGGAAAGGAGCCCCTTCTTCGCCACGCCCGCCCCGATTGCCGCGCTGTTCTGGTCCCCCGCGCCGACGCAGACTGGGGTGCCCTGCCGAAGCCCGCAGCGGGCCGCAGCAGCTGCGGACACCATCGCTACCCGCGTGCCGGAGGCCGCAGGCCTGGGGAAGAGGGAACGGTCGAAGCCAAGGAGGGAGAGGAGCCGGTCGCTCCAGTCGAAGGCGTAGGGGTCCCAGAGGCCGTAGAAGCCTGCGTCGGAGACGTCGTCGATGAAGTCCTCGGCGCCCATTGCCCGGAGGGCGTAGTCCTGGAGCTGCACGACCTTGGCAACCCGGCTCCAGTTCTCGGGCTCCTTCTCGCGGACCCACATCATCTTGGAAACCATCCAGGTCGTGTTCAGCGGCATGCCGGTGATGTCGTAGAAATCGTCCCCACCTATCAGCCCCTCGATCCGCTGGACCTGCTCGTGGGTTCTGTTGTCCTGCCAGGAGATCATGGGACGCACAAGATTCCCGCCGGAGTCGACGAAGATCGAACAGCAGCGCTGGGCCGAGAAGGACACCGAGGCTATCGATTCAGGCGCCAGGCCCGACCGGCCCACGGCCTCGGCACAGCACTCCATCGCCTTTCCGACGATAAGGTTTACATCCTGCTCGACCCAGTTTGGATTCGGGTAGGTGCAACTGTACTCGCGGTACGATTCCCCCATCACGACGCCATCGAGACGGAGCACGGCGGCCTTGGCTCCCGTCGTACCGATATCAATCGCGACTACGTGCTGATGCTGCATTGTTCCCTCCTTGAGGAAGCCGGGCATGCCGCGATGCTAGGCGACGACCACCACTATCTGGTGCGGCGCGAGCTCTGCGGTCATTTCGTCAGGCAGGCGCCTGTCCGTAATGATAGTGTCGATCTCGTCTATCGAGGCGAAGGAAGCCAGGGATGCGACGCCGATCTTCGTGTGGTCGAGGAGCCCTATCACCTGCCTGGCATGCTTGATGATCACCCGCTTCTGCTCGATGAACCCCATATCTACGTCGGTCAATCCGTCCCGTATCGTGAAGCCCGCCGCCCCGCAGTAAGCCTTCGAGATGTTCATCTGGCGGAGGAAATCCTCACTCGGAACCCCTATCACCGACAGCGAATCGCGGTTCAGGAAGCCGTTGAGGAGGTAGACGTTCACGAGGCTTGCGCTGTGGAGCCAGGACGCGACCTCGACGCTGGGCGTGATGACAGTGATGTTCTTGCGGTCGCCCAGGAAGTGCGCCATCTCCGGGGCCGTCGTCCCCCCATCGATGAAAATGACCTCGCCGTCCTTCACGAGGGCTGCGGCGGCCTTGGAGATGGCACGTTTCTCGGTTCCGTAGAGCTTGCGCCGCGTTCCGAAGGGCACCGGCGGCCCACCCTTGACGGTTGGAATCGCGCCTCCATGAGTACGCTGTATCTTGCCGAACTTTTCCAGCTCGACGAGATCGGCGCGGATCGTTGCCACCGATACCGCGTAGCGTTCGCAGAGGTTAGCGACCGTCACGCGGCCGTGCTCCCGCACCAGTTTGAGTATTGCAGCGTGGCGTTCCTCGATGAACTGCCTCTTGTTGTTTCCCGACATAAGATTGGGCAAACACTATGTTCCACACGCGCCAGATGTCAAGCAGGGAATTTGAATATGATGACAAAACGAAGTCACCATTAAGCAAGAAATTACCATATGCAACTCGAATTTCGCACTAGCAGATTATCAAGAATTCACTTTCCCCATTATTTCATTACCTAAATGATAATTAAGTATAATTCATATTCTCTCGTTTTCTGTCCAATCCTGGCGATACGCCAGAAAAAATTGCTTGACTTTGGAAAAAAGCAACGTACTATTCAATCATAGCTGAAACCCAGCTAAATCCGCAGAGGAGAACGTGGGGAGGACAGGGATGAAAAGAACAATCGCTCTTGTGGTGGCTCTTTGTCTGCTGACTGGCTTTGCCGTCGCGCAGAAGAAGAACGCAGTGCTCGGCAAGATACCGATCACGCTCGAGGCACAGTTCCATCAGGCGCTCGTGAACATCGAAACCGATTATGCGAAATCCAAGTATGGCGCAACCCTCAAGGTCATCGACGGGCAGTTCAAGTCGGACGTAGCGATCGACGCTGTGAACAACTTCATCTCCCAGAAGGTCGATGGCATCATCCTCCATACCATGGACCCCGCAGTGCTTGACCAGTGCATCAAGGCGGCGCATGCCGCCGGCATCCCGATCTCCACCTTCTACAACGAGCCCGCCACCAAGGCGAACCCCCACGTCCAGATCAACGAGATCGTGACCTCAAGGGAAATGGGCGTCATCGCGGCCAAGATGTGGAAGCAGTGGTACCCGAACAAGCCCATCAAGGTTGGCATCATCGACTACCTCAATGTAGAGCATGCCATGCAGCAACGCTCCAACCCCTTCATCGAAGGCGTCAAGTCCGTCGATCCGAAGGCCGAGGTCGTCAGCAGGCTCGACGGCGCCGGTTCCTCCGAGAAGTCCCTCGCCGCGGCCCAGGACATGCTCCAGGCCCACCCCGAGGTGAATATCGTCTACGGAGCCAACGCCGACCATGCCCTCGCCGGGCTCGCAGCCTTCGAGAACGCCGGGCGCGGCAAGGCCGTCAACGGCAAGTGCCTCACCGAGATCTTCGTCGGCACCGACGCCACCGAAGCCGAGCTCCTCAAGCTCTTCAACCCCAACTCCTCCTTCAAGATCACCCAGGGTCTCCAGCCCAAGGCCAACGCCGAGGCAGAGATCGACACAATGATGAAGATGGTCAACAAGCAGCTCGCCTGGGACAAGTGGGTCGAGATTCCGACCAAGGACATCATCTTCACCTACTGGGCCAACAAGGTCGCCGACGGCTCCGCCTTCCTGAACGGCCAATACTTCATGAAGGTCGACCTCGCCGCCCAGCTCGCCAAGCTCGGAGTCAAATAGGATCCTGCCGTGGCGGAGCCCCCTGG
>CAIJMU010000011.1 GCA_903821875.1 uncultured Spirochaetota bacterium | reverse complement strand
GCGTTGCCACAATCCGCATTGGACCAAGACCTGGAATTGCCGGAAGTCGAGCCTTCACAAGAGCCCTTCCGGCCCCTGGCACCCGGCGTGATGGGTCCCTTCGGCTTCGTACCCTTCATGGAATGCATGCACGGACTCGTGTCCTTCGACCACGGGCTCGAAGGCAGCCTGGTAACCGCGGGCGGCAGCCTCGCTGCCGCCGGCAGCCTCGCCGCCGGAACCACGGTCCCCGATGCCCGCGTCCTTGACTTTTCCGGCGGCAGAGGCTACGCGGAGAAGGACTGGGGCGTCTCGATGCCCTCGAGCTGGATCTGGACCCAATCCAACAATTTCAAGGAAAGTGGGGATTCGTTCATGCTGTCGATAGCCAAGATTCCCTGGCTCGGATCCTCCTTCGACGGCTTCCTCTGCGCGGGCCGGCTGGGTGGCCGGGACCTCCTCGAGGCGACCTGGACAGGGGCAGGGGTGAAGGGCCTCAGGGTCCTGGATGACCGGGTGGAGCTCACGATCGCCTCGAAGCGCTGGCTCCTCGAGCTCAGGGTAGGACGGGGACGGGGAGGACTGCTCCGCGCACCGGTCAAGGGCCTGCTCTCACGCCGCATCGCAGAGAGTGTCGATGCGACCCTCTTCCTCCGCCTTACCGAGGCCGGGAAGCTCTGCTTCGAAGGAGAGGCGCACAACGCGGGCCTCGAGGTGGTGGACGCGGGAGCCCTTCGCCGCCAGCCGGGGCCGAGCAGGTGATCAGTCCTTGTCCTTCCCTATCCGCCGTAGCTTTGCGCCTGCCTCGATGGCCTTCCTGAGACCCGAAACGAGGGGGATCACGCCACACACGAGGGCGCCAGCCCAGAGCCAGTTGCTGCCCGAGCCAGAGGCGAAAAATCCAAAGGCCGATCCTGCCAGGAGGCTCTTCAAGACCTGCCCCCAGGCCCGCGTCCGCGCCTTGCTGTACTGATCGAGCCTGGATTCACTGGATGCCTCCTTCGGTGACGTGCTGGGTTTTGTCGCCTTCCGCTTGCGGAGGGGCGCTTCGGAGGGCGGCAGCACTTCGGAGGGCGGCGACGCTTCGGGGGAAGGCAGAGCTTCGGGGGCTTCAACCGCAGTATCGGCCGGAGCTTCGACAATCCGATACAGGACGAGGTCGCGGTTGATGTTCTTGAAGGTCAGACCCTGGATCTCAAGCGTCTCGATGTCGAGTTTGTTGGCGACCTGGCGCCAGACATCCTCCGAGAGGAGGATCTCCCCTCCTCGGGCTGCCTGCTTGACCCGTGCGGCGATATTGACACCGTTTCCGTAGACGTGCCTGTCCTCGCACCAGATGTCTCCCAGATGGATGCCAACGCGGAGGCCGAGTCTGCGCTCCCCGATGCGGGCAGCGAGGCGGAGGTGGAGGGCACACTGGACAGCCCCGGTCGCCGAGTCGAAAAGGGCGAGGAACTCGTCGTTCGTGAGATCGGCTATCTCGGCCCCATGCTCCTCGAAGATGGGCTGCGCAAAATCCCTGAAATGCCCGAGGAGGGCCAGGGCCCCTGCCTCATCGGATGCAACGAGTGCGCCAAAACCCTCGAGGTCGGCAAAGAGTATGGCTGCAAGCCGCCTACTGGCGATGGAACTAAACCCTTGCTTTGCCGGCATGCGGCAAAAAGAGGCTGGAAGAGCATTGAAGCATCCTGGAAACAGGAGTGATCACCCTGCGACACTAGCCGCAGGGAGATGCCCAGTCAACCGCCCAGGCTGACGCGGGGACAGGCCTGCAGTGTTGAATGGGGGCCATGGCAGCTACGAAGGGTACGTATTCGCGACGCGCGCCCTGTCGTAGAAGCCAGAGCCGTTATATGCTTGTAGCAGTATGCAGATAACTGTTCCTCCCTTGGCCTTGGTCATCATACTCCTGTGTTCGGCCGGGCTTTCGATCTATATGTTCGCATGGGCAAGCCAGCGGAAGCGGGTAGATGGCGCACGCGAGTTCTCCCTCCTGGCACTGGCGATCGCGGTGTACAGCGCGGGCTACTCGCTGGAAATCTCCCGTTCCGACCTCCCGAGCATCCTGTCCGCGATCCGCATCGAATACCTTGGCCTTGCAGCCGTCTCGCCGCTTTTTCTCGCCTTCTCCTGGCGCTTCACGCAGAAGCGCGCCCTCCCCCTCCCCCTTCGCATCGGTCTTGTCCTCTTCGTGGCAGCGACCATCACAGTCATGTGGACAACCAGCTATCACAGGCTCTTCTATGTCGATCCCTACATCCGCGTCGGCGGTCCCTTCCCTGCCCTCGCCTTCTCCAAGGGCCCCTGGTATGTCGCCCAGTTCATCGTCCAGGAGCTATGCGCGATCGCGAGCGCGATCCTCCTCTGCGCCAATGCCTACCGCTCCGACGCCCTGAGGCGAAGGCAGGCCCTGACGATGGCCCTGGGCGGGACCATACCAATTATCACGGCTTTGGCCTTTTTCCTCGGCTGCATACCCTGGAACCTCGATCCCGGCCCCCTCAGCCTGTCCTGTGCCGGCGTGGTCTTCTCCATAGCCCTCTTCCGCTATGGCCTCCTCACGATCGTGCCTGAGGCGCGCGAGCTCGCCATAGATTCACTCCGCGATGGCTTCCTCGTGGTCGATGCGACTGGCCGCATCAAGGACGCCAACAAGGCTGCCATCGTCCTCCTCGGGGAGAGCATCGGCAACCCGGCTCTCCTTATCGAGCGCAGTACCAGGGAAGGCAAGGCCCTTGGCTCACTCCTCGACCTCGGCGAGGGCAAGATCGAGTTCGAGCTCGACGCGCCAGGGCCTGGGAAGCGTCACCTCCACGCGAGCGCCTACCCCCTGCAGTCTGGCCGCGGCGGCTCGAAGGGCATGGTCTTCCTCATCAGCGACATGACGGAGCCGATAAAGCTCTTCGCCAGGCTCCTCGATCTCGCGGAAAAGGACAGCCTCACGGGCCTCCTCAACCGGAGGCGCTTTATCGACAGCGGGTCGCGGGAGATCGAGGTATCAAGGCGCTCACAGCTCTGCCTCGGCTTTGTCATCGCCGACCTCGACCACTTCAAGGAGGTCAACGACCGCTACGGACACGCTGCGGGTGACCTCGTCCTGGTGGCAGCTGCCAGGAGGATCGAGTCCAGTTTCAGGAATATCGACATCATCTGCCGCTGGGGTGGCGAGGAGTTCGCCGTACTGATGCCTGGTGCCACGACCGTCGACGCCTCAAGGGCTGCGGAGCGCGCCCGCCTGGCACTGGCTGCCGAGCCGGTGATCTGGGACGGTGTACCCATCACCGTGACCGGCAGCTTCGGCGTCTACCACCTCGAACCGGGCGAGGCATCCAGCCTCGAGGAATGCCTCAATCACGCAGACACCGCGATGTACGAAGCCAAGGCACGGGGTCGCAACAGGGTCGTCGCGGCGAAGAACGAGTAAGCCGATCTTCGCCTCCGCGATGCGTGCTGTGGCAACGCCGAGGTGCTTGAAGTTCCGGGCCATGTCTCGCCCCTTCGCCGTCCTGGCGGAGGGCTGCGTCGGAGGGCTGTGGCCCAAGGCCGCCCCGGTTTCCCGGAACGGCCCTTGGTAGAATAAAAGGCGTCGACCCTAAGGGCGACCCTAAGGGCGACCCTAAGGGCTCACTGCACGGTCAAGTCAGCCCAGGTTAGCCCAGAATCAACGGAGCGCCGGACAGTAACCTCGTTTGAAGGATTCGAACCCAACATGATAAGCTTTGTGCCGTCTGCGGAAACAATGAGCTGGGAATTGTACAGGCCTGAGGGTGCACTGGTGAGCTCTTGCCAATTGGCCGCAGCGAGACCGGAATTTTTGAAAAGCTTATACGTAGTAAGCTCTATGGCGTAGATCTTGGATAGATCGCTCGATCCTTGGATGTTGGCGTTATTGAAGGCGACGAAGCCTGCCTCATTTGTCGCCGTCCATGCTCCCGGGGTAGCCGAAAAGAGACCCGCTGAAGTCGTGGAGAGGAGCTGGGATTTCACCGTACCATGGTTCTGCATGATCATCGCCAGCTTGCTCCCGTCGTTGCTCAATCCCGTCGTAAGGACCGCGTAGCCACTGGTCCAGGTACCGGTAAAATAATCTGCCTGGGTCTGGGTCACCCAGGTCCAGGCCGTGCCAGAGAACTTGCCGACCGTAATGGGGTAGTAATAGCTAGCGGAAACATACTGGTTGGCTACCGTGAACAGGGTGCTTCCATCAGCTGACAATGAGACACTTTCGAAGTTCTCCAGTGCAGGGGTCGTAGATGCACTGAAGAACGAGAAGGTCTTTCCCTTGTCCGTCGAAATAAACAGACCATTGTCCCCGCCCTGCTTTTGGACGACGACCGTACTGCCGCCAACCCTCAGGCACATTCCTGAGTAATTGTGTGTGGTCCCGTCAGCAAGGTACCAGCTTGCACCGGAATCACTGGACATCCACAGCTCTGATTTTGCGCTTGTACCGCCCATGAAGTCATCATACTCGCAGGCGATGAGGCTGCCGTCGGCGCTGCACGCCATGTAGGACCAATACTTTTTGGGGCTGTTGACCAAGGAGGTCCATGTCGTACCGCCGTCGGTAGAACGGAACAGGTGTCCATCCCCCAGCAACGACGCAAGGATGATCTGCCCGGTCGAGTCGACGGCGATTTTGCTAAGATCCGGATTTTTGCTCACGACGGTGACCGTATAGTCGTTGGAGACAGTTCCATCGGCGGAAGTAACGGTGTAAATCACGGGCTTCGTGAAATCGACCACTGAGAGGCCACTGCTCTGCGCCACTCCCTTTATGCTGACCTTGCTACCCACATAATGGAAGACGGGAGTCAGCGTGGTGACTTCGTGCCCCGGCATCATGCTGACAGAGGCCACTCGAACCCACGTTCCGGGAGGACCGCCCGGTACGCCGCCTTGCCGGTAGGTGGAGACTTCCTTGGAGGTGATCGCGTCACCTAGGCCAGGCAGATCGAAGGTCAAGAGTTTGGCAACCGTAATATCTATGGGCACCAAGGCGGCGATGGCACTGTCGATCGCCTTGGCTTTTGTAGTCTTTTCCGCGTCGCTGCTCTCTGGCAAGGCCAAGGCTGTCGTGATGGCCGACCATGTTGTCGGTGTGTAGTCAGCCTCGGTGAGGGCTTTCTCGACCTCTGCTGCGTTGGCCAGCTTGTTGCTTGGGGTCTCAGAAACAAGTACGGGACTCGGGGTCCATTTTGCAAAAACGGTGAGGCTCGCCGTGACTTTCGTGGTCGCAAGGAACTGGCTGCCGCCGCCATTGACTGCGGTGTACCAGCCTTCGAAGGTATTGTCGGTCTTTACGGGGTCGCTCGGCAGCGCAGCAACAGTCGTGGCTGCACCAGTCACTGTCTTGGTTGCGGGACTTGCCGCCGTAGTAGCCAACTGGCTGTCGAAGGTGACGGTATAGGTAGTCGTAGTGCCGCCACCACCGCCACCACTGCCCTTCACCTTCACCGTAACTGTGGCGCTGGTCGGTGCTGCGGCAGTCTCGCCATCCTTCGTTACCGTCGCAGTAAGGGTGACGCTTGTGTCGGTAGTTTCAGGAAGCACCGTGCAGGCACCGGTGCCAGCCACAGAAATGACTCCAGGATCGCTGCTCTCCCAGGCAATGGTGGTGCCGCGGTCGCCGGTTGTCGGAAGGGTGAAGTCGCCTGTAATGCCTTCGGGGCTCCCCGCTTCGGGACTATCCACGAATGCTGTAGTGATGACTTCGGGGATCGCGGCGATGTCTCCCTCGACAGCCTTGTCGGGCGTGAGGGGAGGGATGACGATTTCTATTGGCTTGAGAGAAGTGCTCGGCGACGTCGAGGATCCACCCTTTTTCTTTACTGTAGGCGTGAGGGTCGCCGTAGACGTACCGGTAGCCTTGGTCTTGACCTTGACCTTGCCCGTTGTAGGGTTGATCTCAATTCCATCACCCGTGGCGACCCAGGTGATCTCGGTGCCGTAGCTCCCGGAAAGCGGAAGGGAAAAGTCGCCGCTGACTGCGGAGGCTGAATCCGACCCCGACAGATCCAATAAGCTGCCAGTCATGCCTGCGAGTACCGCATCGACCATGGCCTGTTCGGAACGGGCTTTGCGATCGTGATGGCGAAGTCTTTCGTGGCGCCAGTATCCGTACTCACGGCCGCGGCCCTGGCGTGCGCTGAACGCGCCTTTGCAAGTGTCGCGGTGACCGTAAGTGTCGCGCTGGTATCGGCAGGGATGGGGTCGGGGATATTTATGAAGACCTGTCCGGTCAAGGCGTCTATCTTCTTTACAAAGGTCGAGGAGGAGGACCAGGCGAAGTCGAAAGCCGCGTCCTTTGAATGCAGCGGTACCATAAAGGAGGATGTGACGGCAGTCAGACTCCCTCCTCCCGGGAATGTGATCATGTCGAGGGTGAGCCCTTCGTCCAGTGCCTTTTGGGCAGTAGTCCGAGTATCGGTATCTACCGTAACCGCCGGTTTGCAGGAAAGCGCAAGCGCTACGCACAACAAGGCCAGAGGCGCGATTAAGCGCTGTTTACAGTTTCGAAGCATCGAGGTCTCCTGTCAGACTGGTTGCAGTAGGTCGTCGCCCAGTGCGCGATCGGTTGCGAAAATGACGAAAGCTGAGTGATACGAGCAGCGAAAACGCGGCATTATAGTGTCGGATTGATGGATCAAGCAACTTTTTTCTTCTACGGATTAATGAAAACGAGCCTACGAATTCATGCAATCGCCTACCGAGCGTCATCTCCCTCTGCTTCCAGCGGGAGGGTTGTCGAAGAGGACACCGCTCCCCGTCCAGGGGTTTGCAGGAAAGATGATTTTTAGTGCTTCCCTCAGGGTGGAGTCAGCCAGCGTTCCCCTGCCAGAACGCTTCCGGGCTCAGCCCGGCGCTGGTTCCAGATGCCATGAGAGGGCAGGGACCGCACGCGATCCCTGCCCTTTTTTCAGTAGCCGAGGGATGCCCGGAGTATGTAAATGTCTGGGTGCAACGCACCGTCAACATATGATCTGGCATCGTTTGCGACAACTGAGTACACATACCCTCCAATAAACTCAGCGCTTTTTGAGCTTTTACCCATTGTATTGGACCATGCGATGGTTGTTGTGGCAATCTCGGTCCAGACGTTGGAGAGCAGTTTCTTCACATGGTGTTTTTTCGCCCAGCTACCAGACGCATTATAGACTTGCTGATAGGCAAGGAAACTGTTCGTTCCATCGGACTTGAAGATAACCTCCGAGGTCAAACTAGTGTCACTTTGAGGCATCGCTGTTCCAATTTCAGTCAAGCCAATTTCAGTCAAGCTGGCCGAAATGTCCATGGAATAGGTATGGTTTTTGGAATCGCCCTCATTACCCACGATCAGCAGTGCAGAAGATCCATTGCCCTGAAGAGCGGCATAATCGTAGCCGTTGGAACTGATAACGCTGGTCCCTGCGATCCAATCTGTTCCATTGTTATAATACGGTACTACCTTGGATTTGCCTGTGGAGTTATCGGCGACAAAATGGAAGGCAATAAATATGCTGGTCGCGTTTTCTACATAGAGGCCTCCCCAGATATAGCCGGATATGGGAAGGGTGCCGTCTTTGGGCAAAAGTTCCGAACTGCCAACCTGGGTTGCGCTTTTGTCCGCCAGGTTGTAGCACCACGTTTCCAACTCATAACGCGCTGAGGTATCTGTCTTGAACAACATGACGGCAAAATATATCGCGCCGTCATAATAGTAGGAGTCATAGACATCATAAGAAGAACCTACCAAGTGCCAGATCTGTTCAATGATGGACCAGGAAGTACCATCATATTTGTAGATCGTCGGTTGAAGAATGACAGTGGCTCCGTACGCAGTATATGTATTGGCAACAATGTATATTTCCGTGGCCGAAACAACAAAAATCCGATTGAAGCCATATGAAGTAGCGCTGGCATCTGGTAAGGCGGAAGCTCCAACGGACGAAAGACTGTCGGTGGCCGGGTCGTAGCATTTTACTGTTGGTTTTATGTCGGCTACTGTGGAAGTTGAAGTGACTATCTCTTTAGTGTACACTAGGTACATCTTTCCGTCGAAGGTATCTGAACTGACTCTTCCCTTGTATACGGAACTATCTATGAGATGGCCTGTGTCGGAGGTTGTGTTTGCATCGCTTAATACCCAGTTCGCATAGACAGTCAAGTCGGCGGTGACGGTTGTCGAGGTAGAGATGGCTGAACCTGTCGCCCCTGCTCCAGTCCACCAGCCTGCGAATTTTTCCCCCGTTTTTGCCGGGGCTGTGGGCAAGGTACCCATGGCAGTATTTTGGGCAACCATTTTGCTGGCGGGGCTGGCCGATGTCGTGGCACTTTGGCTATCAAAGGTAACGGCGTAGGCAGGGCTCCACTTGGCATACACTGTCGTAGGTGCTGATACCGTGTTGACGGCGAAGTCCCAGGCTGTTGTGCACCCGGATTCAGTATACCAGCCACCGAAGACAGTGGCGGACTTTGTGGGGGCAGTAGGTACGCTCGCCTTGTTCCCCTGCTGAACAGTTTGCGAAGAAACGGCCGATCCACCCTGGCTGTCGAAGGTGACGGTGTAGAGCGGGGTCCACTTTGCGTATAGCGTAGTAGCAGCCGTTACCGTATTAGCGGCGAAGTCCCAGGAAGTGCTGCACGCGGATTCGGTATACCAGCCACCGAAGACAGTGGAGGCTTTTGTCGGGGCTGTAGGCACGCTTGCCTTTTTCCCCTGCTCCACAATCTGGGGGCTAACCTCAGAGCCACTTTGGCTGTCGAAGGTGACACTGTAGGCATTGGAAGCGGTTGCGTTCGCGGTGACGGAGACCGAGGATCCAAAGTCATTGACCGCCTTGAGCTTGTAGCTCCGTGTCGTGCCGCGATCGAGCGCTGTCGTATCGCTCCAGGTCACGACAGCCGGTCCGAGGCTGGCCAGCTTGCTGGACTCGTCGCCGTTCCAGATCTCGAAGCCTGTCTCGTTGTTGGAGTTGTCCGCCCAGGTGAGGGTGATTGTCGGGACAGTCGTGACGCTCGTCGCGTCGGCTGCGATAGCGGAAGCGAATCCGGTCGGAGCCTGCGGGGCGGCATTGAAGTCGGTAAGTACCAAGGCAATTATGTCGGTACTGTCGAGCCCGGCACCCACGACGACGAGGTCCGAGACGGTTGCAAGCGTGTGCGACCCTGCGTCCAGGAGCTGGAAGCTCAGGAGGGCTTTTCCCGCTGGAGCCTTCGTGTCGCCGTAACTGACACCCGAGGTTCCGCCCGAAGCTGCGATGGTGAGGGCGGGCGATACCGTTGCGCTTCCGTAGGTGGTCACCACCGAGGCGACATTCGCGCCGCTCGGCCATGAAAGTCCGACCGTCACCGAACCGGTACTAGTTGTCAGGACTTCGAGCGTGAAGTCCACTGCCGTCGGTGAAGTCGTCAATGCCACGGCGGTCTTGGTTCCCTGAAGGACAGTGGTTCCGTCTGCGACCGTGGCCTTGAGCGTGAAGTCCCAGGTCCCGGCATCCAGTCCGACGCTCGCGGAGGCAAGCGAATCGAAGCTCGCGAGGAGGGTCAGGCTGGCACCTGCGGCTCCGCCGGTCTGTGCGCCGTAAAGCTTATAGCCTGTGACGGTCGGCGTCGAGGGGACGATCGTTCGGCCTGTATTCCGTGCAGTCGAGTCGACTGCAGAAAGGTTCATGGTAATTGTGCTCGGTTTTGATGGAGCTTTATTGCCCTGGTCGTTGCCACCGATAAGGTTGCCGCAGCCAGTGAAGACGACAAGGGAGACGCAGAGGGCGAGCGAACTTGTCCATCGGATCTGTCTGGTCATGGTGTTCCTTCCTTCATCAGTTCGTGACGGTGATGGCGCAGCGCTTGGCGTAGCTCGCGCCACCTGCTGTCGTTACCACGACCAGGAGCTCGTGGATGCCAGGCTTGACCAAGCTCGTTCCGAGCGCACAGCTTTTTGCAGATGCCACATCCCCTGTCAGCAGCTCGGTCATGTCGAGGTACCAGGCATAGGTGGCAAAGGTTTCGCTGACACTCACCGAAAGTGCGGAACCCTTGGCCACGGTGAGCGTAGACGAGAGCGTGATCGTTCCCCCTGCGGGTGTGCTGACCGAGGCAGTGATGCCCTGCTTGGTGAGCCACCTGGCCCAGAAGGACCTGTCTCCCGTGCTGCCCTGGGCGATGGCCGTCACCGCACTGCTCAAGGCCGCGTCGCCATACCATCCTCCGAAGCTGAATCCCGTCCGCGCGGGACTGGCCAGGGAGATGGCCGAAGTTGTGACATCATAGCTAGAGGGATTGGCAGACGCATTGCTGCCGCCGTCGAGGTTGTAGGTGATGGCATAGCTCACCGCAGTCCATCTGGCATACGCGGTAACATCAGCATTGACTGTCGTAGTTTCAAGGAACTGGCTGCCGCCGTCGGTCGCGGTGTACCAGCCTCCGAAACTGTAGCCGGTCTTGACGGGTTCGCTGGGGAGGCTGGCTACTGTCGTCGCCGCAGGGCCCGTCACTGTCAGGCTCGCGGGGCTGGCCGCCGTGGTGGCCGACTGGCTGTCAAAGGTAACGGTGTAGGTTGTGGTTGCGGGAGCCGTAGCGCCCTTTACATTCAACTTCACCGTGGCGCTGGCCGGCATTGTAGTGGTCGTACCTTCCTTTGTCACAGCCGCTGTGAGGGTGATCGGCGTGTCGATGGTGTCAGGGACCACGGTGCAGGTGCCATTGCTGGCTATCGAAAGAACGGTGGGCTCGCTGCTCGTCCAGGTGATCATGGTGCCGCGGTCGCCAGTGGCAGGCAAGGTGAAGTTGCCTGTGATGCCCTCGGGATTGCCCGCCGCAGGACTTTCAGCGAAGATTGTGGAAATGAGCTCGGGGATGGCTACAATGTCTTTCTCCACCGCCTGATCTGGCGTGAGTGGGGGTATTACGAGCTCGATCGGCGTTGGCTGGACGCTCGGTTCCGTCGTAGTGCTTCCCTTATTTTTCTTTACCGTTGGCGTGAGCCAGGCGATGAAAGGCTCGCTCCCGACCGCCGGGGTCGTAACCTTTACCGTGCCGTCAGCATTGATCACAATTCCTTCTCCCGATGCGACCCAGGTGATCTCGGTGCCGTAGTTGCCGATCAGGGGCAGGGTGAAGTTGCCGCTTACCGCAGAGGGCGAATCCGACCCCGAAAGGTCGAGAAGATTTCCCTCCATCCCGGCGAGCACCGCATCGACAATGGCCTGCTCGGAAGTCGGCTGTGCGATCATAATTGTGAAGTCCCTTGTCGCGCCTGTGTCGGTAGCCGCAGCCGCCCTTGCCAGCGTGAAGCGACTGGCCGCCGGTGACGCGACTACGGTGAGCGTCACGCTGGTAGTGGCGGGAATGCTTTCAGTTTGAATATCTATGAAAACCTGGCCCGTAATCGGATCGATTTTCTTCACATGCCTGGATGTGGAAGACCACGTAAAGGCAAAGGCTTCGTCCTTCGAAAGCAAGGGGACGATGAAGGAGGATGTCACCGCCGCCAGGCTCCCTCCCCCCGGGAACTTGAACATGTCTAGGCTGAGCCCGTCGTCCAGCGCCTTCTGGGCAGCGGTTAGAGTATCGATTTTTGGAGTGACTGTCGGAGAGCAGGCAAGCGCAAACAGAACGCATAGCAAGGCTAGGATCGTAGCAAGCACACGATGGAGGAGCGCAGGTGCTCGTTTCATGGGTGTCTCCTCAAGGCAACTGGGATGGAAATATTCCAGTAGACTATAGAGTCAAGGGAAAACACCCAGCAACGAGATTTTTCTACGACTAGATGTACAGTAAGACGGTTTTTTCTACGAAATATTGACAGTCCGCTTAACAAGCCAATCGAGATTGGCTGACTAGACTCCGCGCGAATCCGCTTCTATGGGCTCACCCCGGAGTCTATTTGCCGTGTCGCAGGAGATCAGGCCTTACGCCGCAAGCTTCCTGGCGGGTAGCCGTATTTCTTCCCAAACGCTGCGATGAAATGGTTGACGTGCGAATATCCCATTTTCAGGGCCATGCTTTTCATTGTCATAGTGGTATGCAACAGGGCCTCGTGGGCTTCTTCAAGGTGGACACTGGAAATATACTGGAAAATCGAAACCCCGAATGCGCTCTTGAACTCATCATTCAATGTCCGTCCAGACATCTTGTATTGTTTGGCCAGCTCGTCAAGAGTCGGCACCTTTCCCTCCAGGCGGGAAAGCTCCTCACGCAACTGGAGCACCTTGCTGCGCTTTTTCACATCGGAGTTTATCTTTGCGCCCTTGACTTCCAGATAGCTAGCCAGCGCTTCGATATACTCAAGCGCCTTTGACTGGGCGTAAAGCTTGCGCATGGTGCCGGTGAGGTGGACAGGCATGCACTCATCCAGGGAAGCCGAAATATACTGTGGCACTTCCAGGACCGCGGCTGTCGGGACTTCCCGGACCTTGAGTGCTGCCAGCATGGCGTGGGCAGTCGACACGCCCAGCAAAGTCCTGAGCATGGAGATACCGATCTTCAGCATTGTGACTTCAGTGTCACAACTGGCATCCAACATCGGCACATAGTCATTCCGATCAACGTGCTCGAACAGGCTGCGTCCCTTGCCGAAGATGAAATCACTCCCCACGCAATTCTCTCTCAAGATGACCTGTCCGGTCCGGGCCGACGAAATGATAAGTGTTGGTTCGGTCAAGACGCATTCTACATTTAAAAGAGGAATAATGCGCCCCGCCATTTTCGCCTCGAAATGATGGAACCCACGTGCGATATTCATTCCGATGGCGAGGGAAAGCAGCTCGACCCAGCCGTTGCCCATTTCCACCGGCATGGGAATCGGAGTACGACTATAGCCGTCATGTCCCTCTGCAAGGATGATCGGCGGCGAAGCGCTGGAGGTCAGCCAATTGATGGTAGCTGCAGTAACAGGCGGCATAATGGGCTGCATTCTGACGCTGAATGCATGACATTGCAAGGGTTTTTGGAGCTTCGTCTCACCTATGAAAAAAGTCGTTAAATTCTTTCCATCCTGCGATGACTTCGGAACCTGGTCGAATAGATGTCTCGCTTACCATATCGCGATGTTGCAGCTTGTCTAGCGCACGACACCCCTCACAGAACCGTACGTGCGGAATTCCCGTACGGCTCTTCAACAGCACTCACTTCAATCACCATACTTTGTTCACATTCTCTTTGGTGCATGACAAAGGGGAAAATCGACGTTGCTACGGAGCATCCTACGCAGGGATGCGACCGTGCTCGAGCTACTTCACGTTCCTGGACAGGTCAGACCCTCCAGGCTCGTCACAGCACGATGTCTTCCGTTGTCTCCCAGTCCTCTTCGATGAGTTCAGTCTTGAT
>CAIJMU010000010.1 GCA_903821875.1 uncultured Spirochaetota bacterium | reverse complement strand
CGGTTATCGAGAGATCGGAATTGAATATGCTCGTATTGTCCTTCGGAAAATACGAATAACTCACCGTCTGGCCCCAAGCGACCTCTCCCGAATCCGCTTGCATCTCGCCAGACAGGATCTGGAAAAGCGCGGTTTTCGCAATATGCTCCCTGCCGACCAGGGCTATCTTGTCGGTCCTGTTTACTAGAAGGGAGAGGTCCCGGAGGAGGGGACCCTCGTCCCCTGAAAGCGAAACATGCTCGATGCGCACGACATTGTTCCCGACCTCACGGTCGGGCTTGAAGCCCACGTAGGGAAAGCGGCGGCTCGATGGCACGATGCTGTTGAGGTCGAGTTTCTCGAGGACCTTCTTGCGGGACGTGGCCTGGCGGCTCTTCGACGCGTTCGAGGAGAAGCGCTGGATGAACTCTTTCAAGTCCTTGGCCTTGTCCTCGTTCTTTTTCTTGAGGTCCTTCTGCTGCTGGACGAGGATGCGGTTCATCTTGTACCAGAAGTCATAATTACCCGTATACATCCGCACCTTGCCGAAGTCGATGTCGCAGGTGTGGGTGCAGACCGCGTTGAGAAAATGGCGGTCGTGGGAGACGACGATGACGATGTTCGGGAACTCGATGAGGTAGTCTTCGAGCCAGGTAATGGAATCGAGGTCGAGCCCGTTGGTGGGTTCGTCGAGGAGGAGGATATCGGGGTTGCCGAAAATAGCCTGGGCGAGAAGGACACGGACCTTCACTCCCTCATCGACGTCCTTCATGGCCTTTTCGTGGTGAAGTTCCGATACTCCAAGCCCTGAAAGCAGGATTGAAGCCTGTGCCTCTGCCTCCCATCCACCAAGTTCAGAGAACTCGGCTTCAAGCTCGCTGGCGCGAATTCCATCGGCCTCGGTGAAGTCCTCTTTTTCGTAGAGCGCTTCCCGTTCCTTCTTCACCGAGTAGAGCCTGGGCCAGCCCATCATTATCGTTTCGATGACGTCATAGGCCTCGAAGGCAAAGTGGTCCTGGTTGAGGACAGCCATGCGCTTCCCGTTCGGGATGATGATGTCGCCCCTGTCCTGGCGGAGTTCGCCGGAAAGGATTTTGAGGAGGGTGGATTTGCCAGCCCCATTGGCGCCGATGATGCCATAGCAGTTGCCGGGCGTGAACTTTAGGTTGACGTCCTTGAAAAGGCTGCGCTCGCCAAACCCGAGTGCGAGGTCGGTAACGGTTATCACCTGCGAATCATGCATAGAAACGGCATGTTTTTCAAGCCCCTGCTAAGTCAGTGATGGAGGCGAGAGCCTGAATGCCCGGCCTTGGTTGCTTTTGCTCCTTGAAATCAGCTCAGCCAAGCCTGGTTTTGTGGAGCAGAATAGGCAAAGGCGGTATTCTAGCTGCAGTGTTATGGGGCTTCGGTCCACGAGATCCTGCAGCTTTGATCCATAGGAGGGCTTTGATGGCAGGAGCGAGCGATTCCCGCTTGGCGTATGCGGGGCGAAAGCTTTCCGCGACCAGGCAGCCGCCTCGGGGAACCATTCCGTCCGGCGAGGGGAAGCAGGAAGCCGAGGTCCGGCGCTGCGCCAGAATTCTTCCTCGGCCTGGTGAAATGTGAGCAAGCCTGAACTCGTCCTTCCAGGCGGTGGCTTCGATGGGGCGATCGCCGCCTTAGAGGGAGGGGCCGATGCCATCTATCTGGGACTCTCCCGTTTTTCTGCCCGCAAACAAGCCAGGAATTTTGACGCCCTCGAGTATCGCAGGATCCTTAAGTCTGCCCGAGACAGGGGAAAGAGGATCTATGTAGCACTGAATACCCTCGTCCTTGAATCAGAAATGGGGATGCTGTCAGAAGCCCTCGTCTTTCTTTCCCGCTTCGCGCCAGACGCGGTCATAGTCCAGGACTGGGGCCTTGCCTACCTTATCCGCGAACGATACCCCGACCTCGCGCTCCACGCCTCTACCCAAGCCGCGATCAGGACTCAACAGGGGGTGGCCGAGGCCAGGCGTGCTGGAATGATTCGCATCGTCCTCCCCCGCGAGACGACGGCACTCGAGCTTGCCACCCTCCATGAGGCCGACCCCGGGATGGAGTTCGAGGTCTTCGTGCACGGCGCGCTCTGCTATTCCTATTCGGGACTCTGCCTCGCTTCCGGGCTGACCCTCGGCCGCTCAGGCAACCGTGGTGAATGCGCACAACTATGTCGTTCCTGGTATGCCGGGAACGGGGCCGGGCTCCGGGGGCGGGGGCATTGGTTCAGTTGCCGCGATCTTGACCTTTCGGAGGATGTGGCAGCCCTGGGGAGGGCAGGCGCCTGCAGTTTCAAGGTCGAAGGCCGAATGAAATCGCCGGAATACGCCTATTCGGTCGCGCGGTTGTACAGGACCGCGATAGATCGTGCGGAAGGGGAGGGAGGCGACGAAGCGGAGCATGGAGCTTTGAGATCAAGGGCCAGAAGGACCTTCTCGCGCTCGACAACGCGTGCATGGATCGGCCATCACGCTGGCGCAGACATCCTCGACGCTGGCTTCCCTGGCCACCGAGGTCTGCCCGTCGGCCGGATCGTCTCCATACTGGGTCTGGAGCTACGGGTTGCGCTCGACGGTGCCCTTGCCCTCCGCGATGGGCTGCAGCTGCTTGGGCCAGAACGTCGGGGCGAGCTTACTGGTTCGCTGCAGTTTTCGCTTCGCGAACTCCGCCTGGCCCAGGACGACCGGCCGGTCTTCGAGGCGGAGGCAGGGCAGGAGGTGATCCTCTCCCTGCCTGATCCAGTTCCAGGCAGCCTGAGGCCGGCCAAGGGCGACACCCTTTTCAGGATCTCAGCGAGGGAAATGGATCGGCGAGCCGTGAAATCCGACTCCTTCGAGCCCTGCGTCATCTCGATGCCTGCCAGGCTGACCCTTGCAGCGAAGGAGGCTGGGGCTGTCTTCAGCCTCGACTGCGAACTGCCTCCTGAAACGGTTCCCTCAGGCCTTCCTATCCGAATCCATATCGAGGATTCCCTGGCCACTCCACTCGACCGGGCCCGCAATCCTGGCGGCATGGCAAAGGCGCGGGCCGTCCTCGCCGAATGCTCCGATCATGTGTTTTGCCTTGCGCTTCCCGAAGCCCTGGATGCGGCGATCGCCGTCGACCGGAGCATCGGCATCGAGGCGGATTGGCTCTTCGTGCCGCCCTCGGCCCTGAAGGGTCTCCGTAACCGCTTGTATTCTGCGGTCCAGGCGAGACTGGAAGATATCGATAGGAGCTACGCTGCCGGATCGGCCGACTGGGCATCCCAGATCCTGAGAGCCCGTGCCGGCACGCTCGGCTCCTCCATTCCTGAACGTCCGCCTCGGGCTGCACTGACCTTTCCCGACAGCGACATCCCAGGCGGGCTGCCCTTTGCTACCCAGGCCTGGCTCGCGTCTGACCGACCCTGTCCGCCTGTCGCAGGCAGGGTCTGGCTTCCGCTCGCCCCCGTCGTTGCCCACGATGAGGGCTATCTCGATGCAGCCCGCGACAGGGTATTCCGGGAACTCGGACTGGGTTCGTCGGTAGTGGTGGGGCTTGATGCCATGCATCACCTACCTTTTTCCAGGGAACTGCACGCCCAGGCTGTCAGGCTGGGCGCGGGTGACCGCCTGGCATTTTTCGCCGATATCCATCTCTATGTAAGCAACAGGCTCGCCTTGATCTGGCTCGCCCAGGCAATTCCATCCTTCGCCTTTGCATACCGCTGGATAGAGGCCGAGGACGAAACGCCGACAGGACTTCCCGTTCCTGGTACAGAGGATCCTCTGAACGGGATCCTCTGCGACGTGGGGAAAGATTTCGCGGCGCCGCTTTTCATCAGCAAGGCCTGCCTTCTCCGTCATCATGTCGCCGGTGGAAGCTGTCCGGCTCCCTGCGCAAAAAGACTTCGTTCGAGGGTTTCCGACAGGGGACGGAACTATGTCGCCGTGGTGGAAGAGTGCATATCCATGCTGTTCATGGAAAACGCCTCGCCTAAAGGCGTGCCGGGACTGAAGCTTGCGGACTGATGCATGTGTCGATAGTGTGTGGATATGCGCATGCTCGTCGTATCCGATATCCATGGAAAAAGGGCAGAAGTCCAGAAAGTCGTCCGTGCCTGCGGTGAGTGGGACTGTGTCGCGATAGCTGGCGACCTGACCGATTTCGGAGACAGGCGGGGAGCAGCTGCTGTACTCGCCCCCTTTGTGAAATCCGGCAAGCCCATGGTTGCCGTCAGTGGCAACTGCGATCTGGAGGGTGTCCGCGAGTTCCTTGCAGAGTCTGGGTATTCCGTGGATGGCAGGGGGCGGGTGGTTGCGGGACTCCGTTTTGCCGGTTCAGGTGGTGGCCTCCATCGCAACGGAATGACTCCCTATGAACTCAGCGAAGACGAACTGGAGGAAGGTCTGCTCGGAGCCATTGGATCCTGCCCTGAAGATCCTGGTCCCTGGGTATACCTGACCCATACGCCGCCCCAGGGCACGGATTCAGACCGTCGAGGCAGCACGCACAGCGGTTCCCTTTCATTCAGGACCCTGCTTTCGGAACACAGGCCAACACTCTGGATTTCTGGACACATCCATGAATCCCGGGCGGTTTCGCTGGTGGGCCGCACGACCCTTGTCAATCCAGGCTCGCTTGCCGAGGGGAGCTACGCCGTCATCGATTTCGGACCCGGCGCAGGGTCTCCACCGCTCGCCGCCAGTCTCATGTGGCTCTGATACTGTCAGCCCGGCTTCCGCTGAAAGGGAAGGGACCCCGCTCCCTTCCGGGAAGCGGGGTCCCTTGATGATCAGTACATCAGCGGGCCTTTTCAGCGGCCCGAGGTATTATAGAGGTAATTGAAATAATCGAGATTCGTGGAAAGGGTCTTGTTGAAGGCAGGCATTGTTTTCTTGTACGATTCGAGGGCGCGCCAGAAATCGAAGAAAGACACGTCGCGGCCATAGGTCTCCGCATAGATCCTCGTCGCCTCGGCATCGGCCTTGCCCTTCAGGGTCTCGGATTTCTCGTAGGCCCCCGACAGGATCGAGCGCTTCTCGTTCTCGAGCTTGCCGAGCCACTCCGCCTTCTTGCCCTCACCATAGCTCCGGAACGCCTGTGCGATCTGGTTGCGTTCCTTGATCATCCGCTGGTACACGCTTTCGGTGAGTTCGTCCGAGTACTTGATCTGGCGCGGGATGATATCAATTACTTCTATTCCGAACTGCGGCATTATCGGCTTCACGCTTGCGAGCATCTCGTTGGACAGTTGCTGGCGTCCCTTCTCGATGTTTTCATGCTGGATGTCGCTCTGCATGAGCTGGTCGAGGGCTGCCGAGCCTTCGGAGTCGCCTGCCATGAAGCTTTCCTTCGGTGCGGTCTTGGTCAATTCATTGGTGTTCCGGACCGCCTCTCGCAGGTAGTTGCCCGAGATGACGGTACGGACGGCGCTGTCGATGACATCGTCGAGCCGCCCGTAGGCGTTGTCGAGGCTGCTTACCGATTCGTAGAACTTTGCTGGATCGATGATTCGCCATCGCGCGGTCATGTCCACCCAGATGAACTGGTTTTCCTTGGTCTGGATGCGCTCGGAGGCTCCATCCCAGGGAAGGATCTTCTTCGGGAACTTGACCACTACATCGAGGAAGGGGGATCGGAGCTTGAGTCCCGCGTCGGTACTGCTCCCCACGATCTTGCCGAGCCGGACTACGACCGCCTGCTCTCCCTCGTTGAGCACCCAGAGGGGGCCCATGGCGACAAAGGCCACAACCAGTACGACGAGGGCGGCAATGATTGCCATTAGTCCCTTTTTCATTGTCCACCCCCCACATTCCGGTCCATGTTCTTCATCGGCAGGAAATTCGGGAGCGACTTGTCGATGAGGTCGACGTTCTTTGCGTCCTTGAAGACCTCCTCTATCATTTCGTAGTAGAGCCGCTGCCTCGTGACATCCGGCGCCTTCCGGTATTCCTGGAGCACCGAGGCAAAGCGCGCCACGTCGCCCTTGGCCTGGTTGACCCGCTCGGTCGCGTAGCCCTGGGCCACCTCAGTCATCTGGTCACCCTGGCCCCGGGCCTTGGGAATCTCAGAATTGTAGGCTTCCTTGCCCTCGTTGATGAGGCGGTTCATGTCCTGGATCGCCTTGTTGACGTCCTCGAAAGCCTCCTGGACGCCCTGGGGTGGGGTTATGGTCTGCAGCTGCACCTGTGTTACCTGGATGCCGAGTCCGAAACTTCCGAAGGTCGAGTTCATGTTCCTGACTGCGATATCCTGGATCGCCTGCCGCTCCGGGCCTATGACGCCAAGGATGCTCCTGTCGCCCACGAGCTGGTTGATGACCGACTGCGAGATATCCCGGATGGTCTTGTGCCGATCCTCGAGGTTGAAGAGCCAGGCGCGGGGATCGACGATGCGGTACTGGATGATCCATTCCACATCGACGATGTTCAGGTCGCCGGTGAGCATCGTCGACTCAGAAGGGTAAGCTTCCTGTGTGTAGGTTGTCTGCGGCCCTGTCTTGTCGGAGCGGAATCCGAACTGCTCGGTCTGCACAACCTCGGTCTTGACGAGATAGCTCTGCTGGATGCCGAAGGGGATCTTGTAATGCAATCCCGGTTCGGCCACAAAGGTGAACTTCCCGAAGGTCGTCACAACCCCACGCTCGGTCTGGTCAACGATAAAAAAGCTCGTTCCCAGAAATGAGAGGGCGAGCACCGCGACGAGCGCGATGACTACGTACGACACCCGGAAGCGCGGCAAGCCGCCTCCTGAATTAGCCACTCTGGCCTCCTTGTAGTGGATGAACCGTCCTTTTCAGGCACGGCATTGTCTCTTGAATCTACTGCAAAAATGGAATCGGCACAGCCCAGCGCCTCATCCAGGCCCTCGGCTCCAAACAGCGTCTCGGCCATAGTTCGAAAATTCCCAGGAAGCGGAGCCCGGATTTCTTTCGGCAGGTCCGGAAAGGGAGGCAGGGCAAATCCCAGCCTGAACGCATGGAGGAAGTAGCTGCCTTCGAGGGTGGGTCCCCCGTATTTCCTGTCCCCTAGCAGGGCAAATCCATGCAAGGAAGCCTGTGCCCGTATTTGGTGGGTTCGCCCTGTCGCGATCCGGACCAGTGCGAGACTCGCCTCGGCTGTCGCAAGGAGGGGGTCCACTCGGGTCACGGCGATTCCAAGGCTCTCTCCACAGATGGCAAGGGCAGATCCCGTAATGCCGGCATGACGATCCCGTGCGAGGGGGTCTTCCCAGATGGCCGCTTCTTTGAGCCGATTGGAAAGGATTGCGAGGTAGGCCTTGTGAAGGCCCCCTCCTGCCAGGAGAGCCGAGAATTCCCTGGCACCACGCGAGCTCAACGGAAAGGTCATCAAGCCGCTTGTGTTGCGATCGATCCGATGGAGCGGGCCGGGGACAAAGGAGAGGGAGGATTCAGCGCGTGACAGGATCCAGGGCCGTGTCATTTCGTCGAGGCTGCCTTCCCCATGGGCCAGCATGCCTGCTGGCTTTGAAAAAAACGCCAGGTGCTCGGTCGCGAGGACAAGGCAAGCCGGAGCCTCTATATATGCACCTGCCCCTGGATTCTCCGTATGTCTTGGCTTGACCGAGGCGGAGAAACCCCTATCCACGCGGATCATCGATCCTTCCTGGAGGCGGTCCTGGGGCTTTGCAGTACGACCATCCACCCGGATCCGTCCAATGCGGAGGGCGCGGTAGATCTCCGGGAGGCTGGAGTCGGGAAACATGCGCCTGATGACGCGGTCAAGCCGTTTCCCCGCGTCATCGGATCCCGTAGGGTACTCGTTCCAAGTCAACACCATGCATAGTAGGTCACGCCATGCATATTGACAAGGATGGCCGCGCCGAAAGAAAATCACGGAATGTGGAACAATGTCGACCATTCGGCAACCTCATTGCTCTCGAATCCAGTGTTTCTATCAGCAGTCTGGAGCATGTTCTCGGCACAGTTCGTCAAAGTCATTGTCAACATCTTCAGATGGAAAAAATACTCCTGGCATGATGCCTTCGCCACCTTTCTCTGGAGGACAGGTGGCATGCCTTCCAGCCATAGCTCCCTGGTCGTATCCCTCGCGACCTCGGTCGGCATCGTGGAGGGTCCCGGCTCCAACCTGTTCATAATCACGACCTTCGTTGCACTTATAGTCATCCGCGACGCCATGGGGGTGCGCAGGGCTGCGGGAGTTCAGGCCAAGTCCCTCAACTCGCTCGGTCGCCTCGTCTCTAGACACTTTGACATGCACTTTACCCCAGTCAAGGAGGTTATGGGCCATACGCCCTTCCAGGTCCTGGTGGGAGGGGTGCTCGGGTTTTTTACTGCCATCGCCTTCTGCACCCTATAAGCCCTCGGAAAAGCCCCCGCTTGCGCCATTGCCCTCCATCCTGTATACACGTGGCATGGTCTCGGTACTGGCAGGTGCAACCCGGCTTCGGAACGGGACAAAGAAGGGGAGGGGTCTCCTGGACCTATGAAAGCCCTGTCAACATATAGCAATATGCGGCTCGCGCTGGACGAGAACCGTGTCATGGATCACCCTGCTACCATCCCCAATGCATACCTCCCTGCGACTGCGCATGTATTGCTCAGGCAACACAATGGCAATCCTGCCTGCGCAGTGGTTTCAGTCGGCGACGAAGTGAGGGAGGGCATGGTCATTGGCGTTCCAGCTGAAAGCGGTTCTACCTATGTCCATTCTCCCATCCCCGGCTTTGTCAGGGCTATAGTGTCTGTCAGACTTCCGGATGGTGCCATCTGCGATTCGATCGAGATTGCCTTGAAGGGAAGCTTCGACAGGCTGGGCAAGAAGCCGGAAAAGTACCTGTGGACCAGCATGCGACGGTCCGACATCCTCAATACCCTTGTTGAAAAAGGTGTTGTAACAACAGGCTGCATCAGTGTCCCCTTCGCTCCGGTGCTTGCAGGATTCCCGACAGGCAAGCCTCTGTTCGTGCAAGCCCTCGATTCCGAGCCCTATCTGTCGACCGAAAGGGCGATCATGGAATCGCGCGCCAAGGATGTGATCGAAGGCTTACGGATAGTTTCCACTGTGATGCAGGCATCCAGCATCGTCATCCTCGTCGATTCCGCTCTGCGCGGAATCCAGGAAAGGGTAGCTGCAACGATCGCTGAAGCAGGTTCGGAAGCCATGACGATCGAGGTTCGGCCCCAGAGTGCGAACTTTCCGAACCGATACCTCGAGGCAGGGGAGTTTTTCTTGCCTGGTACAGACACCGAGGCCCTCTATGTTCGACCATCAACCCTGGTAGCCGTGCGCGATGCGGTGGTCGAGGCAAAGCCCTTCCTCGAGAGCTATGTGACCGTCGCTGGAGGGGCTGTCCGGAACCCCGGGGTTCTTAAGGCGCGGATCGGGACACCGATTGGCAACCTGATTGCCGAATGCGGCGGTTTCCTTGAAATGCCCGAGCGCCTCGTCCTGGGGGGACCCTTCACCGGTGTGGCAGCAAGGGATCTCTCGATGCCTGTCACGAAATCAATGAGCGCGATACTGGCCTTGACTCCTATGGAGACCCGCGGAAGGAAGGAGCGCCCATGCATTCGTTGTGGTCGCTGCTCCGAAGGTTGCCCGGTCTTGCTTGATCCCCAGTCCCTCTGGCGGCTTCTTGTCCGGAGCCAGACAGCCAAGGCCCTGACCCAAGGGCTGGGTGACTGCATTTCCTGTGGGATTTGTTCCTATGTCTGTCCTTCCAGGATAGAGCTTTCCCAATTCTTCTCTGCCTACCTCGGAGCCAGGGAATGAAGGAATCCAGGATCCCGCTTGTGGGAAGCGCTCCGTTTTTCCATGCCGCCAGCTCGACCGCCGGAGACATCTGGACTGCGGTCCTCGTCCTCCTGCCTTGCCTGGCATGGGGGACCTATGCCTTCGGCTGGCGTGCTCTTGCCGTGGTGTTCTGCTCGGTCGCGGCAGCCATGGTCGGAGACCTCATGCAGTCTGGCTTCCGGGGGCGCTTCGAGCTGGGAGACGGGTCGGCGGCCTTGACGGGGCTCCTCATCGGGTACTCCATGACAGCCGGCGTCCCCTTGCACATACCGATACTTTCCTCGCTTTTCGCCATCCTCGTGGTCAAGGGCGCCTTTGGTGGACTTGGTAACAATTGGATGAATCCTGCCCTCGCGGGAATCGTGTTTGCAACGCTCAACTGGCCGGGATCCATGGCCTGGATCGGTTCCGATCCGCGCCTGGGAGCTGCCGGCGTTCCCGAATCGCTGGGTTCGTTCGCTGCTTCGGTCGATGCCGGACTGACCCATCTTTTCAATTCGGGCTTTTCTCCCATCTTTGGTGTCGAGCTCGCCGATGGCTACATTGGGCCCTTGCTTGGCCTGAGGGACGGGAGGATCGGCGAAACCTCAGGATTCCTCCTCCTCGCTGCCTCCGCCATTCTCATCGGAAACAGGATCCTTCGCTGGGAGGTTCCTGCCTCGATATTCGCTGCTTTCGGAACCCTGACCTGGATCTTCGGAGGCATGAGGACCGAAAACAGTTTTTTCTCAGGTGACGTGCTGGGGGCCCTATCCCACGGGTCCTTCTTCCTCGTCGCTTTTTTCATGGCCACAGATCCAGTGACCTCTCCAACGCGACGATCCCGTAGTTTGTGGTACGGCGCAGGGATCGGCTCGATTGCCTTCATCCTGGGGTATTTCGGGACCCGCTTCGATGCGATGGGTGCCGCAGTCCTCATGATGAACTGCTTCGTCCCGGCTCTCGATGGCATGTGGAAAAGGCGCAAGGAAGGGGGAGCAGCGTGAAGATGGATCCCTTGGCACGCAAGACCCTCCTCGAAAACCTCGTGTTCGCGGCGATTCTCGCCTCTCTGGGGCTGGGTGCGATCATCGCCCAGGGGCTGGTCTCCTCACTCGCCCGCGACGGGGACGCGCGCCGTTTTGCCTTTGAGGCCAAAATCCAGGCTGTGGATCCAGTCGAAGCGCGACCGTCCTTTCCTGCGAATGACAGGACAGCCCTTTTCCGCTGGGAGGACAGCCGGGGCCGACATTACGGAAAAACCTTCGCAATTGGGTCGAATGGCATTTCCGCGATGATCGCGCTGGTGATGTCTTCCGAGGGAAAGCCCGAGGAATTCCGCCCCCTCGGGAGCGCAAACCCGCGTCTGCTTCTCGATGATGCATCCCTGAAGGGCATGCTGGCCTTCCCGCCCCTGGGTGCGGGCTCCGTGAGTGATCGCTCAAGGATGGCTGCGCTAGTCGAACAGCGCCGGTTTGCGCAGATCCTCGTCGAAGATGTTGATGCCATGGCTCGGATCATCCTCTCGGTCGAGGGCAAGGCAGCCGCTCGATGAAAAGCAGTTCCTTCACTCCAAACCCCCTGCTGGTCTCTTTTCTTGGGCTCTGTCCCTTGGTGGCGACTACCGGTAACTTCGCCACAGGCCTCGCGATTTCCATCGGCACATCCATCGGAATCCTGAGCATGGCCCTGTTCGGGAGACTGTCAAAGGGATTTGTGCCATCACGACTGGCGGTCACCTCGTATCTAGGCTTTGCCTCGTTCTACGCACTTTTTTTCGGCATTGTCCTCGAAGCCTGGTCTCCTGTCGTTGCGCTTGACCTTGGTATCTTTGTGCCCCTCATCGCCGTCAACTGTCTGGTAATCCATGAATTGAACAGGGCCGATTCCAGCAAGTTCTCAGAACTATCGTCCACGCTGGCAACCGCCATCACATATTTCCTGCTCGCCGTGGTCATATCCGCACTGCGTGAATCGCTCGGAGCGGGAACGCTCACGCTGCCGACACCCGGTTTCCACCCGCTCCGGATCATGCTTGCTTCGGAAGGCCTGATTCCGGTCCTGGCAAAACCGACAGGGGGCTTCCTCGTATTGGGCCTCCTCGCCTTTGGGTGGCAGGCAGGTTCGGGTTTCATGGAAAAATTCGGGGGAAAACAATGAGTTGGGTAGGCGTGATACTGGTCTCGACCTTCGCTTCGAATGCCCTGCTTTCGTATGGGCTTGGAGCCTGCGACGCAGCCCGGGGTGGACGGCATGGTTCCCTCCGGACTGGAATCGCACTCTTGGCCTCAACCTTCGTTGCGGGGATTCTCCTCTGGATCATTTCTTCTCTCGTGCTCAAGCCCTTGGGTCTCAGAGGCTTTGAGATCATTGCCCTCGCCTTGGTAGTGGTTCCTGTCATGAGATACGTTTCCAGTTTCCTTGCACAAAAGGTCGGAGCTGCGGGCGAAGGCCTATTCATGAGAGTCGACGAGGTTTCTCTCAGCTGTGTTGTATTCGGCATCGCCCTGATCGTAACGAGGCAGGGCTTTGGTCCCGTCGAGGTCATCCTGGCTTCCCTATCGTCCGTCGCAGGCTATTCTGCGGCTACTGGATTGCTTGGCGCCATCAATGCGAGGCTCGAGCTTTCCGATATACCTGCGCCATTGAAGGGCGGTCCAGGCATTCTTATTTCGGCGGCGTTGGTATCCATGGCTTTTTCGGTCCTTGATGTGGATTTCATAGCAAGGATGGTTGGCTGAATGGCCTGGCAGGTATTCCCTCTCGGCTTCCTGGCTGTTTTTCTTTTCTCATTGGCTGGGGCGATGCTGGGATCGGGTCTCAAGCGAAGAGTACCCGGCAGCCAGGCTGAGATCGACTACACCGACATCCTCCCCGGGCATGATTGTGGAATGTGCGGCAGTCAGGATTGCAGGACTTTTGCGAAGGAACTAGCGGATGGGAGAGGTGATCCTGGCCGCTGCATACCCGGGGCGGAGACCGTCGAAGCAGGGATTCGTCTGTATGGACGAGAAGCCGGGGAGATGACCTTCTACGCTGTAGTGCGCTGTCAAGGTTCGAAAACCATCGCAACTGAGTATTACGCCTACTCAGGCGCCAAGGATTGTTCAGCCTCCCACCGGCTCTACAGCGGTTCAAAAGACTGTACAGCAGCCTGTCTCGGACTTGGCACCTGCATCCCTGCCTGCCCCCTCGGTGCAATACGGGTTTCCAATGGTCTGGCGGGCATCGATCCCCGGAAATGTACAGGATGCGGACTTTGCATATCCTCTTGCCCCACTGGATCAATAGCCTTGGTTCCTGTATCAAGTCCGTGGTATATCGCCTGTGCTTCCACCGCCTCCCCGGCTGAAAAGAAAGCCCATTGTTCCGCGCCTTGCACTGCTTGTGCTGCCTGTGTGGTCACTGGGGCAGCTTCACCCTACCTTGTCGAAGGCAATCTCGCGCATCGGGTGGCCTCGGTTGAGCTGGCTGATACAGCCATGAAAGCACAGGCCGACCTGTGCCCGACCCGTGCCATACGTTGCCAGGGAGGGTGAATAGCCTCTGAACGCACTTCCAGTACCACCCATGCGTGGATATACTTCGCTTTGAAAAGTGTGAGGAACCACGGCGGATGACCACTAGATCAGTAATAATTGGGACCAGCAACCACATGGCGGAGGGTAGCCCGCCGGCGATGTTCGAGGAGACTTACCAGCTGTGCTGGAGGCCCTTCCTCTCGACACTCTACCGATTCAGCGACATTCCGGCCGCACTTCACTACTCAGGCACAGCCTTGGAATGGTTGGCATCCCATCATCCCGAATTCATCATGCTCCTGGAGGAAATGTCGACCAGAAAGCAGGTGGAACTTGTTGGTGGGGCGTTTTTCTCTCCCATCCTGCCAATCATCCCTGCCTCCGATCGTGTAGGGCAGATCGAAAGCCTCACTACCTTTATCAGAAAGCATTTCGGCAAACGACCCAGGGGTGCCTGGACCCCGGAGTTCGCGTGGGAACCTTCACTGGTCTCTACCTATCTGTCCTGCGGCCTCGATCATACCTTTCTTCCCGCGGCGCTTTTCCGCGCAGCCGGATTCGATCCCTTGGGTCCGGTGATGACTGAGGACCAGGGAAAGTACTTGCTAGTATTCCCTGTTCATGACCCCGGCAGTCAGGAAGAGCCGGGCTGCTTGTTCTCCCCACTCCTGCGGAGGCTCGGGACCTCAACGGCTGAAGGGAGCCTCACTACGGTGTTTCTCAGTGACCACAGGATGATGGAGCATTGGGAAGCCTCGGGACTCGAATCTCCGGATATCATGTTCGAGGCTGACTTCGCCGCACTACAGCGAGAAATGCCGGAACTGGAAATCACTACTCCCGGGCGCTGGTCCAAGCTGAACCGTAGCCCTCAGCGCGGCTACCTGCCCTGTTCGGGCTCAGCCCTTCTGGCTGAGCGCAGCGCTCCCGAAACAAAGCCTGAGCCTAGAGAATGTGGTCTCATGTTTACACCCCGGAGGCTCTTGGTACGCTACCCGGAAAGCCAGGCGCTGTATGCCAAGATGAATTATATCCGGCTCCTCGTCAGCCAGCTCAGGGGAGACAAATCAAGGAAAAAGAGCGCCCAGGATGAGTTGTGGCGGGGGCAGGGCGGCGATGCATACTGGCACGGACCCAATGGCGGTCTCCTATGCCTCCCCATCCGTGCGGCAGCCTACGCTGCCTTCATTCAGGCAGAAAAAACCACGCGTCTCAAGGCAGGATTCACTCCGGGAATCATCAGGACAGACACGGAGTTCGGCGGTTTCAAGGAGATGCTTTACAGGGGAGCGGACTACAACGCCGCGCTCAGGACCGACCACGGCGCCTTGGTCGAGCTTTCTTCGCTCAGAAGCAAGACCAATTATGTGAATGCCATGGGGAGTTCTTCTGCCGGCCAGGGCCGGTTGATGTGCTTTGTGGACTGGATTTCAGGAAGGGATGCCGCAGACGACGATCTCGGACATCCGTCCTCGGTTCGCTACTCCGTCTCCGACCGTGAGTACTCCTCGATGACTGCACAGTTTTCAGGAGACGTGTCCGGCCTGGTTCATGGAGTACGACACTCCGTGCAGGTGGACAAGACCTTTGCTTTTCGCAAGGATTCAATCATAGCTTCATGGCTGGTCTCAAACACCGGTGCCGAAGCCCTGACCTTCCGTTTTGGCACCCAGTTCAACCTCGCCATCGGGGTCCAGCCCGAATCCATGACGGCAAGCGTGGGGACCAAGACTCTCGATTTTAATCGCAGGCCCTTGGTTGATGAGACACTCTCCTCCCTCCATGTTGAAAACATGGCTCCACCGGAAAGGCTGGAATTCAGGTCTGACAGTCCCTTCCACCTCTCTGGAAGCCTGCTCTATCTGCCCGTCATGATACGGGGCAAAGAGCAACGACTCTTCCAGGGAACACGCTTCGACTTCGGATGGGATCTCGAGCTGGCTGCAGGCGCGGGAAGGGTGATTTCATTGACTCTTGAGCTGTCCCGCCCATAAGCTCCTTGTTTGGGGCTTTGGCCATCGGCTACTATCAATCCATGGCCGCGCCCGAAATAGATGCATTTTCCAGAAAGACTTCCATTCATCTCGTGGGAGCCAAGGGCACCGGCATGACGGCTCTGGCGGAGATCCTTGTTTCGCGCGGATGCATGCTCTCAGGTTCTGATGTCTCAGATATTTTCTACACCGACTCCATCCTTGCCTCGCTCGGCATTCCCATTGCCCTAGGCTTTCGTGAGGAAAATGTACCCTCCACCTGCGAGCTTGTGATCCATTCCGCAGCCTATTCGGCAGACAGGAATCCTGAGCTTCTCGAGGCGCGAAGGCGAGGAATTCCGATCCTGAGCTATCCTGAAGCCTTGGGAAGCCTTTCCCGAAGCTATGACTCTGCTGGCATCGCCGGAGTCCACGGAAAGACGACCACAACCGCACTTGCGGGGACCATTGCGTCTGCTTTGGGACTCCAAGCCACGATTCTTGCAGGCTCCGGAGTTTCCAGCTTCGGAGGCAGATCTACACTCATTCTTGGCGACAGCTATCTCATCGCGGAAACCTGCGAGTACCGCAGGCATTTTCTCCATTTCAGCCCACACCGGATCCTGGTCACCAGCATCGAGCCCGACCACCAAGACTGTTTTCCTACGTATAAGGACATTTTCTCGGCCTTCACTGAGTATGCGTCCAGCCTGCCGCCTGGAGGGGCCCTGGTCTATTGCGCAGATGAGGCTGGGGCCAAAGAACTCGCCGAGTGGGTCCGGCCCAGACGACCGGACATAGGCTTGATACCCTACGGCGAGCACGCGGATGGCCCCTGGAAGCTGGAGTCATATGTCGCCACCGAGGGAAGGGCACGCTTCACGGTTCGGGGAATTGCCACCGTCTTCGAGCTTCGAGTTCCGGGCCGCCATGTCGCCCTTGATGCGGTCGGAGCCTTGGCCCTTTGCCATGAGATCGCCAGATCCGACAAGGCTCTATCTGGCAGGCTTGGCTCTTCGTCATGCACAACAGCCCTGCAACAGGCCCTTGCCTCCTTCGCCGGCTCCAAGCGTCGTTCAGAGCTAGTGGGCGAGGCGAAGGGCGTTATTTTCTTGGATGACTACGGCCACCACCCTACCGCCATTGAAAAGACCATTCTGGGCATCAGGGAGTTCTGGCCATCTCGCCGGCTCGTCGTCGATTTCATGTCGCATACCTATTCCCGCACCAAGGCCCTGCTCGATGATTTTGCGGCGAGCCTCGACCTCGCCGATGAGCTTATACTGCATGGCATCTACGCTTCGGCAAGGGAAGCTCCCGATCTCGAGGTTTCAGGACTCATCCTGGCGGAAAAAGCCCGCGCTCGGGCTGCCATTGCGAGGCATTCCGGTCGCGTGCACTATTTCGAGTCTCCATTGGACGCGGTCGAAGCTGTTGCGGCCCTGTTGCATGAGGGAGACCTATTCCTGACCATCGGGGCTGGTGACAACTGGAAAATCGGCGTTTCGCTCCTCGATCGTCTCAGACTGGAAGGGGGGTGACATGGCTCGGAGCATGACTGGCTTCAGTCATCACGATTTCGTGACTACTGACATTCAAGGATCAATCGACCTTAAATCCTACAACAACCGCTATCTCGATCTGTCTGTTTCCCTTCCTTCCTGGCTGACCAAGTTCGAACCGCGGGTGCGGGAACTCCTTTCGGCAGCCATCTCGCACGGCAAGGCAGAGTTCTGGCTGCGCGCGCGAAGCCTTGGGATACCGGTCCGTGCAGCTGCCGATATATCCGCCGCAGCATCGGTGGCAACCGCGCTGAGGGAAATTGCCCGGGCTGCTGGAATCAGCGAGGAAATCAGCCTTGCAAACCTCCTCGCTGTAGAAGGCATGCTCTCCTTTGAACGGGAAGTGGACGAGGAAAGTCTCTGGGCCCTTCTCGAACCTGAGATCGTGAAGACCATCTTCGATTTCAACAACTCACGGGAAATCGAGGGTAGCGCCATGGTGGCGGATATCAAGGCAGGACTCACAAGGATCGAGGCAGGCCTGGGCCAAATCTCGCGCTATGTTCCAGAGATCGAGGAAAACTTGAGACGCGTGGTTCGCGAGCGATTCCTTGAAGTGATGGGTGTCGCTACAGATGACACGAGGATACTTGCCGAAGTGGCCAGCCTCCTTTTGAAATACACTATCAACGAGGAGGTCGTCCGCCTGGCTGCCCATGTCGCATCCTTCCACGCGACCCTTGCAGGCACCCAGAGTCCTGGGAAAAAACTGGATTTCCTCTGTCAGGAGATGAACCGGGAAGTAAACACTATCGGTTCAAAAAGCATGCTATTGCCCGTTTCTGAAACGGTTATCGAGCTCAAGGATGCTCTGGAAAACATCCGCGAGCAGCTCAGGAACATCGAATAGGGGTTTGAATGTCAGGAATCATCGCCATTTCGGGAAAATCCGGCTGCGGGAACAGCACTGTCACCGCAGGGGTTGCAGCAAAGCTTGGTTTCAACGTTGTGAACTACACCTTCAAGAACCTCGCTGTCGATGAGGGCAGGACCTTTGAAGAGATCATGGAGCTTTCCCGGGTTGAGGACAGGTGGGATCATGCAGTCGACCGCAAGCAGGTCGAGCTCGCCAGAAGGGGGAGCAGCGTCGTAGGTTCGCGTCTTGCCATATGGCTCCTTAAGGACATCGCCGACCTTCGGATCTACCTATGGGCCAGCCCTTCTGTCCGGGCCGAGCGCGTCATGCGCCGTGAGGGTAGGGTGCAGCGATCCGATCCTGAATATACAAAGGCCCGCGATGAGTCGGACCACGAGCGCTATCTTCGGCTTTACAGCTTTGACAACGATGATTTTGTCGATGCGGACCTGGTAATCAACACAGAACGCTTCGATCCAGAATCAATAACCACCATCATCTGCAACTCCTATGGCCTTAGGCAGTCCGGAGTCGGAATATCGTGAGTATTTCCGCCTCGTCGGCTCGAAGCGAAGTGGATGCCCCGAAAGCCAAGGTCGCGGTGGTAACCGGTGCCTCATCGGGGATTGGGAGGGCCATCGCGAAGAGTCTTGTACGAGCCGGTTTCAAGGTACTAGGAACCTGCCGGAATCCGGTCAAACTGCCGAGGGAGCAGCTCCAGGAGTTTGGATTCGTGCCCATGCATGTCGATCGGGATGATTCGGTGACAAGCGCATTTCGCACGATTTTCGAGACGGTCGACTCGATTGACCTCCTCATTTGTGCTGCGGGCATGGGGATGGCCGGGTCGGTTGAAGAGACCTCCCTCGAAGAGGCCAGAGCCCAGCTCGAGACCAATTTTTTCGGCACCCTTCGTACAATCAAGGCTGTCCTGCCAAGGTTCCGTGAGAACAGGAAGGGCCGGATCTTCGTCATTTCCTCCTTGGCAGGGCAGGTCGGGATTCCGTTCCAGTCGTTGTATTCAGCGTCCAAGTTCGCTCTTGAAGGATTCGTTGAGGGTCTCCGACTCGAGCTAGTCCCCTTTGGCGTGCAAGTAGCTCTCATTGAACCCGGGGACTTCAAGACAGGCTTTGCTGCGGCACGCCGTATCGCATCAAGCTATATTAAATCTGGCCCAGCGAGCCCATACCAGAAGACCCATGAAGCAGCCCTCGGACAGATGGTGCATGATGAAGAGCATGGCATGGATCCAGAGGCAGTCGCGCAACTGGTGCTCCGGCTCACCGAAGCACGACGGCTCCGTGTCCGATACGCCGTCGGCCCGATTGCCCAGCGCCTCGGAGTCCAGCTTAAGCGGTTCCTCCCCTCAAGCCTCTACGAGCGGCTGATCGGGCTTTCCTACCACAGCTATTGAGGCCTGTCCTTGCCCTTGGCCGCTTCAGGGAAATATACTCCTCTCCATGTTCAATAGCATTCGAGGCATACTGTCAGCGAAGCGCCCTGATTCGATCTGCCTTGAAACAGGCGGCATTGAATGGGATATTGCCGTTCCCGGACGCGCCCTGGATTCCTTCGGCACTATTGGGGCCGAGTCACGGGCCTTTACCTGGCTGCATCATTATGAAGATGGGATGCGGCTTTTCGGCTTCCCATCCGTCGAGGAGCGGGCTGTATTCATTGAGCTCATGAAGGTTGAAGGCATCGGTCCCAAGCAAGCCCTTCGCGTGCTTTCGGGCATAGGTCCCGAGGCCCTTGAGCTTGCCCTCGAAACCGAGGACCTTGCCGCACTCCAGAAGATCCCTGGCGTCGGTCCCAAGCTCGCCCAGAAAATGCTCCTCGCCCTCAAGGGCAAACTTGTCCGCGCCCCTGAGAGACCCCATTCCTCGCGGGCTACTCACATGGTGCATCCCGATATCGTTCGTGCCCTCTCTGATATGGGCTTTGACCGCAGGGAAGCTGAACGGGTCGTTGCGGAAAAAGCGACAGGGCAGGGTGATGGACCCGAGGCAGAAAAGGAGATCTTCCGCCTCGCATTGCTCGGTCTTTCTTCAGGGGCCTAACCATGCCATCCCGAAAAAAAGAAACCCCAAAGGAACCCCAGCCTCACCCCAACAAGACTGAAACGCAAGCCTTGGCTGGCAGCCTGGGTGGAAGCATTTTCGAGGAGGAGGCACCCTTCATGGCCGCCTTCTACGACCCCGCCCGTGATGACCGCGAGGGTTCCCTTCGCCCCCACCTCCTTGGAGAGTTCCTTGGACAAGCCCGGCTCAAGGAAAATCTTGCCGTTTTCATCCAGGCAGCTCGAGGACGAAACGAGGCCATGGACCATCTCTTTCTCGTCGGACCCCCAGGACTCGGCAAGACGACCCTCGCACAGGTAGTCGCCAATGAACTGGGAGTTGAATGGAAGCCAACCAGCGCTCCAGCCCTCGACAAGCCCAAGGACCTGGCAGGAATACTTACCTCGCTCAAGGAGCACTCGGTGCTCTTCATTGACGAGATCCACCGACTCAAGCCAGCCATCGAGGAAATGCTCTATATCGCGATGGAGGACTTCGAACTCGACTGGATCATCGGCCAGGGCCCCTCGGCCAGGACAGTCCGGATTCCCCTGCCGCATTTCACCATGATCGGCGCGACGACCAAGCCCGGGGCTGTGTCCTCACCCCTGGCAAGCCGTTTCGGCATATCCCTAAGATTTGGATACTATGAAGCCTCCGAACTGGAATCGATCGTGCTGAGATCAGCCCAGATACTCAATGTCGAAATCGATGCAGACGCGGCTACGCTTCTGGGCGTTTCATGTCGCGGGACCCCGCGAATCGCCAACCGCCTGCTCCGGAGGATGAGGGATTTTGCCCAGGTCGGTTCATCGGGTCGCATAACCAAGGCGACTGTCGAGGACGGGCTGTCCCGCCTTGAAGTCGACAGGCTGGGCCTTGAGCGCATGGACCGGGAAATCCTGCGAGTCATCATCACACACTATGCAGGGGGTCCGGTCGGCGCCGAAACCCTGGCTATATCGGTTGGTGAAGGCGTGGATGGCCTTGAAGACTACTATGAGCCCTATCTTATCCAGACCGGGCTCCTGGCTCGCACACCTCGGGGAAGGGTTGTCACCCAGGCTGCCTACGCGCATCTGAAGATGGAAGCAGCCCTCGAAAAGGATGGTCCCGGTGAAGACGGACGACTTCCATTTTGACCTTCCGGCGTCGTTGATAGCCCAGTTCCCCCCGGAACGGCGCGGAGAGTCGCGACTACTTGTCCTCGATCGATCGAGCGGGGTCCGGGAGCACAGCGTGGTCAAGCGACTCGCTGAATACATAGAGCCAGGAACACTGATGGTTTTCAATGACTCCAGGGTGCGGAAGGCCCGCCTCTTCGCGAACGCCCTCGATTCTGGAGCTCAGGTCGAGTTTCTCCTCCTTTCCCGGCTTGATGAAGCCAGCTGGGAAACAACATGCACAAAGATGAAGAAACAAGTCCGGGGGCGCCGCTATGACTTCGGGCATGGGGTGATTGGCGAGATAGCTGATTCAGCCCTTGCCGAGACTGGAACCCGGCAGATCCGCTTCGTGCCACCGATCGGAGAGGACTGGCTGGATCGACATGGTCACATTCCCCTCCCTCCGTACATCAGGCGAAGCGATGCCCCGGATGACGCCGAGCGATACCAAACCATTTTCGCACAGACTGTGGGATCTTCTGCTTCTCCTACTGCAGGTCTCCATTTCACCGAGGAGCTCCTCGCTGCGATTCGGGTTCGGGGCATCGAGACCACAACAGTCACGCTCCATGTAGGTCTTGGCACCTTCATGCCGGTGAGGAGCGAAGAAATCGAGGATCATCATATGCACGAAGAAGCCTGGATCATTTCAGGGGAGACCGCTGCCATGGTGCGAAAAGCCAAGGCTGAGGGACGTCCGGTCATGGCAGTTGGAACCACCAGCGTCCGTTCCCTGGAGTCAGCCTGGAAGCAAGGCGATTCAAGCCATGACGCTGGCATCCGGGCAGGCGAAGGACGCACTAGAATCTTTATCAAGCCCGGCTACCAGTGGAAGGTTGTCGACAAGGTGTTCACTAATTTTCACACCCCGAAGTCGACCCTTCTCATGTTGGTGGCAGCATTTGCTGGGCGCCAACGAATCCTGGAGGCCTATGCTGAAGCTATCGCTCAGGGCTATCGTTTTTTCAGCTATGGCGATGCCATGCTTATCCAGTGATGCAGCCCATGGAAGGACATGGCCAGGCTATCCTTGCTATCGGAGGTGACGCTCCTCCCTTCAGCCTGGTGAGTCACGAGTTCATTCCCGGAAGGCTGGTGGTTGCGGTGGACTCCGGACTGGACCTTCTCCGATCCTGGAATCTATCCCCTGACCTCATCGTCGGAGACATGGACAGCCTAAGCGATGCGAGTATCCTTGACGGCTTTCCACGGAATGCGATCGTGCAGCTGGATCGTGCGAAAGATGAGAGCGATACCGAGGCAGCACTCAGGGTCTGTGCTGAGCGTGGGATTGTGAGCACGGTGATGATCGGAGGAGGGGGAGGGAGGCTGGATCATTTGCTGGCACTACGAAGCCTCTTCGAACGCCAACGGAGGCCGCAGCTCTGGTACCTGCCCCATGAGGTGGTTACGCTTGTCGAGTCCGGTCAGGATAGGTTTTTTTCCGTAGCCCCAGGCAGCCTGGTCTCGGTTTTTCCCTTGGCGCCTGGCAGCAGGCTCATGCGTTCCCGTGGCCTTCGCTGGCCACTTGAAGGCCTCTCCTGGGGACCCGGTGACTATGGACTTTCCAACGAGTCGACCGATTCTGAAGTCATGGTTGGTGCCGGGAAAGGAGACCTTCTGGTCCTCCATCCCTTGGTCGAACAATGAAGGCCTCTCAGTGATCGCCAAAAATCCAGTACGGGTTGTTACCAAGCGGCTTTCCATCCTTGCCTTGGTCCTCAACCTCTCAACCCTCGCACTCTGGACTACCGGCAACGCCCGAAGCTTCCTTGATTCAACCCAAACTCTTCTCTTGAAAGTACTTGCCTGGGATTCCATGGCACTCGCAGTCTTTGCAGCCGTCGGTATGTACTGCGTGCTTTTCCTGCCTCCAAAAACGGAGAGGGGCATAATGCTCTCCATCCTGTCTGCCCTGCTCGGCCTGGCGGGCTACCTCCTCTTGATCGCCATAGCCCTTGTCGGGATTTTATTCAGCGATGGCCTGGTCACCTTCGCTGGAGGCTTTGGAGGAAAATAAGCCGCAGCGCTCCCTTGGACAGCCTCCGGCCCTCGTGGCTATACTCAGGCTGGGGCAGCGAAATATGGCAGCCGCTCTTTCATTTTTAGCCTGTGAGGTTCCAGCATGGAAGTCCGTGTACGTTACGCCCCCTCTCCGACGGGGCTCCAGCATATCGGCAGCGTTCGCACTGCCCTGTTCAACTACCTCTATGCCCG
>CAIJMU010000009.1 GCA_903821875.1 uncultured Spirochaetota bacterium | reverse complement strand
GGGAGGCCGTCGCGGTCCTTCCTGTAGAAGAGGAGACCATTGGCCGTATCGGCGACGATTATCCTGCAGGATTCGTTGTCGAGGGCTGCCACAAGCCCCCTGCGTCCCCGTTCATCCATCGACCCCCACCTCCCGCCGCCGGACTTCCGTAAGTGTAAGGCGTCAGGGAAGCCGGTGCAATCTCAGGAAGTGCTGCGCAGGGAGAGACGGGTTGCGTCCACGAGGCCCAGGAGGTACTGGGCGCCCAAGGCACGGTCGTGCAGGCCGTAGCCGGGCCTCCCCTCCTCGCCCCAGATCATGCGCCCATGGTCGGGCCTGAAGGGGCCGGAATATCCTGAGGCGATCAAGGCGCGCACGATGGCTGCCATGTCGAGGCTGCCGGATGAAGACCAATGCGCGCTTTCCTGGAAGGAGCGGGGACCGGTGATCTTCACGTTGCGGAGATGCACAAAGGATATGCGATCCGAGAACTCCTCGGCCATCGCGACGAGGTCGTTGCTGGCCAGGACGCCGAAGGAACCCGAGCAGAGACAGATGGAATTCGCCCGGCTGTCGACGATGGACAGGAGTCGGCGCAGCGCGGTGGAATCCGTGATGATGCGCGGTATCCCGAAGATCGGCCAGGGTGGATCGTCGGGATGGATGGCCAGGCGCATGCCCAGCTCCTCGACCACGGGTACGACAGCCCGGAGGAAGTAGGCGATGTTCGACCAGAGCTCCTCGGGCCCGATTTCCCGCCAGCGCTGGAGGAGGCGGTAGAGGTCGGAACGCGAGTAGTGGGCAAGCCAGCCAGGCAGCTCGAGCTCGCCCTCGAGGGGATCCATCTTCGCGACCACCTCCTCTTCATAGGCGAGGGCCTTCGAACCGTCCGGAAGGAGCTTCCCGAGGTCGCTCCGCGTCCAGTCGAAGACCGGCATAAAGTTGTAGGTGATGACCACGGGCTCTTCGGAGCCGCTCGGCGATCGCGGGCCGAGGACCTTCGCGACCGAGCGCGCGCTGTCGATCCAGGCCTCGATCCGGGCGTCCCGCTCAGGCCCGCCGTACTTGATTTCCTCATGCACGGGTATCGACTCGATGACCCGCCAGTCAAGTCCGGCTGCCTCGATCCTTGCCCGGAGGGCAGCAACGCGGTATTCGGGCCAGGCCTCCCCCGGCTTCAGGTCGTACAACGCAGCCACGATACCCGAGAGCCCGGGAATCTGGCGGATGCGGTCGAGGCCCACGGGATCGGGCTCGTCGTACCAGCGGAAAGTCAGGACCATGACCTCTTATCGGCGGGGAGGTGGCAGGAGTTGAAAGCTTCGCACTCAGCCTCCCGCCTTCAGCGCCTCCATCAGCTCCGCACCCTGCTTGTCGATCTCTTCCATGAGGCGAAGGAAGCTCGAATTGTCACCGCTCCTGGCCGCCGCTTCCAGTTCGGCGGCGAAACTGGAGAGGGCTTCGCCGCCCATGTTGCCCGCCGAGCCCTTCAGCCGATGGGCCATTTTCCTGACCTCCTTGCCATCCCCGGAGTGGACAGCTGCCCCGAGCTGCGCGACCAGGACAGGAAGATCGGACAGGAAGGCCGCCATCAGTTCGCGCGCAAGGTCCCTGTCTCCCATGACCCGCTCGAGGAAATCCGGCTCGTTGAAAACCATGTTTGACGGGGCCGATGCCGGAATCAGGCCAGCATCCACGGAAGCGGTTCCCTCCGATGCGGCCAGAACCAGGGCGGCTGCCTCCACGGGCAGCCATTTATGCAGCATTGCGATGAGTTTGGCCGTATCGACGGGCTTGCTGAGGTAATCGTCCATGCCCGCCGCCAGGCACTTCCCCCGGTCCTCGGGGAGGGCATTGGCGGTCATCGCAATTATTGGTATACGACGCTCCTGTCCCTCCCATCCCCTGATCTCCATCGTGGCCTCGTAGCCGTCCATCTCGGGCATCTGGCAGTCCATGAGGACAAGGTCGTATTGGCGGTTCCGCACCGCCTCGAGGGCCTCCCTGCCGTTGGCAGCCGCGTCGGACCGGAAACCGAGCTTTTCAAGGATCCTGGCGGCGACAAGCTGGTTCGTCGGATTGTCATCGACGACGAGGGTGCGCTTCCCCTCGTAGGAAAGCCTGGCAGCCTCCGGGATAAAGGAATCCCCGGAGGCGGAATCCAGGGAACGGCCATCCTGCCCGAACGCATCGAGCGCGGCCGATTCTTCGAAGGAGGCAGTGAACCAGAAGGTCGAACCCTGGCCTTCCACGCTCTCGAGGCCGATGGATCCTCCCATGAGTTCGACGAGCTGCTTCGAGATGGAAAGCCCAAGGCCCGTGCCTCCGAACCTCCGGGTCGTGGAACTGTCAGCCTGGGTAAAGGGCATGAAGAGCTGGGACCGGCGTTCCGGGGGCAGGCCGATGCCCGAGTCGGCGACTGAAAAGCGCAGCATTGTGCGCGTCGTTCCGCCGGCGACAGGAATCCTCCCTTCGAGCCCTGCCCGGAGCTTTACCTCGCCCGTGGAGGTGAACTTGACCGCGTTGCCCAGGAGGTTGACCAGGACCTGCCTGAGGCGCCCCGCGTCCCCCCGGAGCCTGGCAGGGACGGCGAAGTCGATCGTACTGGAAAGCGCAAGTCCCTTTTCCTCGGCCTTGACCGCGAGGATGTCGATGGCTTCTGCCAGCACCTTCCTGGGCTCGAAGTCGAGGATTTCGAGCTCCATCTTCCCGGCCTCGATCTTGGAAAAGTCCAGGATGTCGCTTATCAGCGACAGGAGGGTCTGGCCGCTGGAGCGCAGGACCTCGGCGAAGCGCCGCTGCTCGGGGTCCAGCCGCGTATCCAGAAGGAGGCCTGCCATCCCCAGGATGCCGTTCATGGGCGTGCGGATCTCGTGGCTCATGGAGGCGAGGAAGGCGCTCTTGGCAAGGTTGGCAGCCTCGGCCTTCTCCGCGAGGGCGAAGGCCAGGGCCCGCTCCCGGAGGAGGGCCGCCTCGGCTTCCTTCTGCTCCGTAATGTCCCAATTGGTACCGATAAGGCGGACCCGCCCGTCCTCGGCCTGCCGGATGGCGATGGAGCGGATGTTCCGGACGCTGCCGTCTGGCCACAGGACACGGAACTCCGTGTCGTAGCTACTCTCACCCCTGACAGCCGCCTGGGTCTCCAGGTCGGCGCGCTCCCGGTCGTCGGGATGTATCGCTGCCTGCCAGGCCTCGTGGGATCCCGGGAAGGCCTCGGACGCGAGACCGAAGAGCCGGTATATCTGCTGGTCCCAGACGAGGCGATTGGCCCCGGGTTCGTATTCCCAGATCCCCACCCCGCCTGCGCGCACTGCCAGCGAAAGGCGGTCGGACAGTTCCCTGAGCTGTTCCTCCGCGATCTTGCGCTCCGAGATGTCTTCGAAGATAGCCGCGAACCTGCCGCGCTCGGGCGAGAAGGCCCTCACCCTGATATGCTTGCCGAAGGTCTTCGAGTAGTACTCGAAGGCAAGGGGCTCACCGGTGAGGGCCACCTTTCCGTAGCGCTCGATCTGGCCTGGGTCAGCCCCGGGCATGATCTCGAGGAGGGTCTTTCCGATTATGTCGGAGGGCTTCTGACCCGTGTGCGCCTCGTAGGCAGCGTTCGCGTCAAGGAAGCGGAAGTCGATGGCCTTGCCAGTCCCGTCCAGGATGATCTGGTGGAGGGAGAAGCCCTCCTTCATGTGCTCGAAGATGAGGTGGTACTTCGCCTCGCTCTCAAGAAGGGTCTTCTCGAGCTTGTCGAGGCGGTCCGAGCGGAGGCGCGCGGATTTTCCGTACACCACCCAGGCGACCAGTGACTCGATGACGATGAACACAAAGGTCGCCGCAAGGGCCTGGGGAGGATCCGAGCCGCGCAGGGAGAGGACAAGGCAGACGATGGTCGAGGTCCCGAGGGCGGCGAATACCGCAGGCAGCTCGAAGAGGACCGAGGCCCATGCCAGGGGAGCCGTTGAAACCGCGACAAAGGCAAGGCCCGAGTCGCCGAGATACCAGGCGGCGATGCCACAGCAGGCTACCGGAGCGATGCCCGCAGGATAGACCCAGTCCAGGGCAGCGGGTTCGGGCCTGAGGAAGACCCAGAGCATGGCCGCGAGGCAGACAGCCACCACCACCGCGACCGGCCCCTGCCAGTCGCTCCCGAGGAGGATGGCAAAGCCAAGGCTGAAACTCGGGGTCACCAGGGCGTAAAGTAGGAGGACGAGGTTCCGCAGGGCGTGGGGACTTTCCTGGAACGACCCCGGGCGGTTGTCGAGACGCGGTGGGATCATGGGATGATTCTAGGCCAGGTGAAGGGAAAATGGAAAGAATAGGGGACATTTTTCTCGGATTTGTCAGGCCTGGCAGAGGTAGGCTTGGGCTCCGCGTCCATTAGCTGAGCTTCCGGAGGATCCCGGCAAGGGACGCGAGGTTGGCATGAAGCTCTTCGAGTTCGGCCGGATCCAGTACTGCCAGGGTAGAACTGAGGGCCAGGTCCATCCTGGCGAGCGCCGAGGCAAGGGCACGCTCGCCGGAATCGGTGAGGGCCACTTTGCTGCATCGCCTGTCCTGGGTGGAGGGCCTGCGCGTCACCATCCCCAGCCCCTCGAGCCTGTCGAGGAGGAGGGTCATCTGGGGCTTGACCACGTGCATCCTCGCGGCGAGGGCAGAGACAGACAGCTCCCGGTCGCCTCTCAGCGTGCCCAGGATGCCCAGGTGGAGCTTGGACAGTTCGCCGTCGTCCACGCGGAGGTCCATCCTGAGGAGGTCCTTCTGGAGGAGGTTGATCACTTCGAATACGGAGTAGAAAAGTGCTTCATGCTTGACGAGCCGCCGGGGCTTAGTTAACATCAGTAATCAATATCGCCCAGGGCGCCTGGCGTCAAGCGGGGCGGCCCTGAGGAGTTGTGATGGAACGGCAAGGCTTTCTCGGTCGCCGCGACTGGGTCTACGGACTGCTCAAGGCCCTGGTCTTCGGGAGCCTCTTCCGCTTCATGCACTATTGGTACGAGTGGTGGCCGAACCCCGTCACCGCCATCCTCTCGGGCACGGGTGAGTCCATCTTCCAGCACTTCAAGATCGGGTTCTGGGCACTCTTCATCATTGTCGCGGTCGAGGCCCCCCTCCTCGGGCGGAGGCTCGGCTGGAGGGCCTTCTCGGCAAGCCGCGCCATGAGCCTGGTCCTCGTATCCTGGCTCAACTTCCTCATATGGTACGCAGTCCTGGGCTTCGGCCCCCTGCCCGAGGGGGCAGGCGAACTCGCCGTCGTCATAGGCATGGTCTTTGTCATGGGCTTCATGATCTGGGCCCTCGAACGCGAGACCGAGGCCTTTGTCTGGTCCACACGAGGCCTCGTGACCCTGGCCATTGTGCTGGCCCTCACCGTCTGGGTCCTTGTAGCCTGGCGCTGGCAGGCCATTGTTCCTACGGCAGATGTCTTCGCGGCACCCCTGGCGCCCTGACGGCAGTTTAGCGGCACCTAGGCATCGTTCCGCCTCACCCGCTCGATCTCGTCCCGTATGAGGGCTGCCTGCTCGAACTCGAGGTTCTTCGCGTGTTCGAGCATGCGGGCCTCGAGGGCGCGGATCAGGGACTTCTTCTGCTCAGGCACCAGGAGGTTGTGCGAACTCCTGAGTATTTCGATCTCCGTGCCAGCCTGGGTTTCCCGCTCCTCGTGGTGGCGCTCCAGGATGTCGTTGATGGCCTTCTTGATCGTGATCGGGGTAATTCCGTGCTCGGCGTTCCAGGCTTCCTGGACGGCGCGGCGGCGGCTGGTCTCGTCGATGGCCGTAGCCATGGCTGTGGACATGCGGTCAGCGTAGAGGACCACCGACCCGGCGGCGTTGCGCGCGGCGCGGCCAATGATCTGGATTAAACTGGTCGCCGAGCGGAGGAAGCCGATCTTGTCGGCGTCCAGGACGGCGATAAAAGAAACCTCGGGGAGGTCGATGCCCTCGCGGAGGAGGTTGATACCGACCAGGACGTCATAGTCACCCGAGCGCAGCTGCTTGAGGATCTCCACGCGCTCGATGGTCTCCACCTCCGAGTGGATGTAGCGCACCTTGAGCGAAAGCCCGCCTAAGTACTCGGTGAGCTCCTCGGCCATGCGCTTGGTCAGCGTGAGGATGAGGCAGCGCTCGTCGGCCGCAATGCGCTTCTGGATCTCAGTGTAGATATCCTCCATCTGGCCCTCGCTGGGCCTGACCTCCACGACCGGATCGACGAGGCCGGTAGGGCGTATGAGCTGCTCCACCGGGGCGCCGGCCTTCCTTGCCTCCTCGGCCGAGGGGGTGGCCGACACGAAGATGGTCTGCCCCACCCGCTGTTCGAACTCCTCGTACTTGAGCGGGCGGTTGTCCATGGCCGAGGGGAGGCGGAAGCCGTAGTCGACGAGGTTCTGCTTCCTCGCGCGGTCGCCCGCGTACATCGCCCCGATCTGGGGCAGGCTCACGTGCGACTCGTCGACGAAGGTGAGGAAGCCGTCGCCGAAATAATCAAGCAACACTGAGGGTGGCTCGCCGCGCGGGCGGCCCGACAGGGGACCGGAGTAGTTCTCGATGCCGGGGCAGTGGCCCATCTCGGCCATCATCTCGAGGTCGTACTCGGTGCGCGTGCGGAGGCGCTGGGCTTCCACGATGCGCCCGGCGGCCAGGAGTTCCGCGCAACGCGCCTCGAGTTCCTCCCGGAGGCGGCCCAGGGTTCCCTTGATCTGCTCCATGGGCAGGACGAACTGCTTGGCTGGCCAGATGACGGCGCTGTCGAGTTCCTCGAGGATGGCCCCCGAGACCGGGTCGAAGCGCCGGATCCGCGTCACCGTGTCGTAGTCGAGCTCGACCCGGTAGGCCTCCCGCGCCGAGGCGGGGTAGACCTCCAGGACATCGCCCCGCAGGCGGAAGCGGCCGCGCTCCAGGACGGCGTCGTTCCGCTCGTACTGGAGAGTCACGAGCCCACGCTTGACCTCCTCGATGTCGAGGTCCTCGCCGACTGACATGGAGACGTTGAGCTCGCGGTAGGCCTCGGGGGTGGCCAGGCCGTAGATGCAGGATACCGTCGCAACTATGACGACATCGCGGCGCTCGAGGAGGCTTCGCGTCGCCGACAGGCGCATCCTCTCGATCTCGTCGTTGATGTCCGCATCCTTCTCGATGTAGAGGTCCCGCGAGGGGACATAGGCCTCGGGCTGGTAATAGTCATAGTAGGAAACAAAGTATTCGACGGCGTTGTCGGGAAAGAAGGCCTTGAACTCGCGGTAGAGCTGGGCCGACAGGGTCTTGTTGTGGGAGATGACGAGGGCAGGCCTCTGGGCAGCCTCGATGACCTTGGCCATAGTGAAGGTCTTGCCCGAGCCGGTGACACCCTTGAGAGTCTGGTAGCGCTTCCCCGCCTCCAGCCCGGCAGCAAGGGCGGCGATGGCCCTGCCCTGGTCGCCGGCCGGAGCGTAGGGCGCGACAACCCTGAAGGGCCTCATCCCGAATGCCTCAATTGCCCGTATTTGCGCGGTCGGACAGGAGCACCGAGGCGGAAACCTTCTTGCCGTTCCTCCAGTACTCGAGGGAGACCGTGTCGCCGGGCTTGTTGTCCTCCAAGGCGGCGTAGAACTCGGCGAGGGACCCCACGGCCACGCCATCGATGGAAGTGATGATGTCCCCGCCTACGAAGAAGCCCGAGCGTCCGTAGCGGACCCTCGTCGAGCCCCCGTGGATACCGGCGCGGTCGGCGTTGCCTCCACGGGTTGCCGTCGATACCAGGAGGCCCTTGGCCACGGATACGGGATAGCCGTTCTGCTTCATGTAGTCGACAAGCTCGGGAAAGAGCTGGACGCCCTCGAAGTCGATCCAGCCGCGCTTGACCTTTCCGTCGCGGATGAGGTCGGGCACAATGCGCTTGGCTGTCGATACCGGAATGGCGAAGCCGACACCCACCGAGCCGCCCGAGGGAGAAAAAATCATCGTATTGACACCGATCATCTCGCCTCGCGAGTTTAAAAGGGGGCCGCCGGAATTGCCGGGGTTGATGGAGGCGTCGGTCTGGATCATGTCGCGGAGGATCGTTGAGGCGTCCTCCTGCACGGGACGGCCAAGGCCCGAGACAATGCCGAGCGTGAGGGTCCGCTCGAGGCCGAAGGGGTTGCCGATAGCCAGGACGCGCTGGCCAACTTTCAGGTGTGAGGAGTCTCCATAGGGAATGACCGAGAGGGTTACACCCCGTGGCGGGTCGAACTTGATAACCGCGATGTCGCTCTCGGGATCGGTGCCGATGACCCGGGCTTCGTAGCGCGTGCCGTCGGCCAGGTTGACGTAGAGCTTGAACGCTCCCTTGATCACGTGGTTGTTCGTGAGCACGTAGCCCCTGGAATCGATGATGGAACCGGAACCAGAACCGCCGTCCTGGGGCACGGGCTCCATGAACCAGTTGACCGCCATGATCTCGGTGGTGATGTTGACGACAGCCTCATTGAGGCGCTCGTAGATGTTGATGGTCTGCTGTTCCTCGGTCGAGTAGTCCGGGACAAGGTCCACCTCACGGGTGATGGCCTGGTTCCCCTGGCCTGTCAGGGAGCCAGACCCCTGGAGGGAGCGTGCAGGTGCAGCGGTGAGGATCGATTGCGCGCTCGTTGGGCCCGCAGCCTGGGCCAGTCCACCGCGAAGTGCGAAGCCGATGCCCAGACCTGCGGAAAGCGCTCCCGCGACAAGGAAGACCCCGAAGAGAGCCATTTGCGACCGGGTGTAGAGTTTCATGAACTTTCCTCCAGACCTGCACAATATATCCATGACCTTCGGGGCAGTCCACCTCGACCGGGCTATGAAGCAAACAGGCAGGGTGCTATTTTGGATACATGCCCGCACAGATTTCCCATTGCCTGGCCGCAGAACTCGCGCTGAAGAGGGTTGACCCAAACCTCGCCGAGGCCTGGGGCATGGGAGGGGAGCTCCTCGCCGCTGGGACCACAGCAGAGCGGGCTGTGGAAACGGCTTCCTGGTTCCGCTTCGGTGCGCAGGGGCCCGACATCTTCTACCACAACCAGCGTACCAAGCCCTCGGGCATCCACTACGGTCCCCTGGCGCACAAACGGAACTATGGCCTCTTCGTCGAGGCCGCCCTTCGGAGCCTGATCGAGGCGGGGCTTTCCCTCGATGGTCCCGAGGGCGCCTGGATACTCGGTTACTCCACCCACGCAGCCTTAGACCGGGCCCTCCACCCCTTTATCGTGCACTTTGCAGGGTGGCAGGCACCCCTCCAGCCTGAGAGCGCTCGATATCGCTCCTGCCATCCCTTTCTCGAGCGCATCCTCGACATCCTGGCCCTGGAGCGACTGGCCCATCGGCCCGTTTCCGACTGCGACCTCGAGACCCTCCTACCCTTGGACGAGCAGCCCAGCGAAGCTGGGACGGGAGAAAGCGTCGCAGTCCACGCAGCCGAATCCAACATCGCCGACATCATCCAGAAGGGCCTGGAGGGAGCCTTTCCCCACGCAGCCTCGGCAGATTTCTTCATCGGACACCGCATCGCCAACGCCATCTCGGATTCGCGCTTTTTTTTCCGTGCCACCAATCCCTCTCGGACCTCGAAGGACAACTCATCCTTCCTGGCCCATTTCGACGACCGCTCGGGCTACCGGGCTGTCGCCCTCCTCTACCCGCGCCAGACCGGAACCGGCATCGACTTCGGCAACGAGGCTGGGGCTGCCTGGGCGCATCCAGCCGGAGACGGCAGGGAGTCGAGGGAGTCGGCTGCAACCCTCTTCGACAAGGGAGTGGAGGCCGGGGCTGCCTCGCTCCGCCTCACGCTGGAAGCGCTCCGAAGCGGCGGAATTCCTTTCGGCTTCGCGACGGCCATCGGCAATGGAGGGCTTTCGGTCAACGATGCGGAGGGCTTTCCGGTGCCGCCCCGGATCTCCCATCCCCTCCCGCTGGCGGAATTGATGGAAGCCGAGTTCGCCTGCAGGCTCGAGGAAGCGAAGGGACTTGTAACTGGAAGGTCCTGAGGCTACTTTCATGCCACGGGAAGCCCTGTCTGGCCTGGGCCTGGCACGCTTCCCCTCGTTCACGCGGAGCCACAGGAGCGCGTCGCCCGGCGGCGCGAAGGGAACAGATCGATGAACATGCGCGATCGCCTTAACAGCGCCTACAAGGGCGCGAAGTCCGCTGCGGGACCTGCTCCCAAGGACGGGGCGGGCACGCCGGGCCGGAAGGCCCCCACCGAAGCGGCAAAACCAGTCCCAAGCCCGGCTGCTCGCCCCGGGCCAGGCCCAGCAGCAAAGCGAAAAGCCATAGCTCAGCCAGGCCGCAACAAGCCTTCTGCCGCCAGGGCCCTTTCTGCCATCGACCAGGCTGAAGCCAAGGCTTCGGTCTTCCTCAAGACCGGTGACGATCCCGGTGTTATCAAGGCTGCCAAGTTCCTCCTCCTCCTGGGCGCCGAGGAGGCTTCCCAGGTCCTCGCCCACCTCTCGCAGGAAGAGATCGAGGCTGTTTCCCGCGAGATCCTGGGAATCAAGAGCATCGACGCCATCGAGGCCAACGACATCCTCGCGGAGTTCGGCTGGCTCGTAAAAACCAAGGGGTATACGATCGAAGGCGGTCCCGAGACTGCCGAGCGCATGCTTACCGCCGCCTTCGGCCGCGACCGTGCCCAGGCCCTTCTCAGGAGGGCCTCCCCCGAGTCCCTCCGCCCCTTCCGCTTCCTCAACGACTTCGAACCCAAGGAACTGCAGTTGATCCTCAAGGAGGAGTCCCCCCAGGTCCTGGCCGTCATAATTCCCTACATCGAGCCCAAGCGCGCCTCGGGCCTCATCGAGCGGCTCTCCGAGGAGCTCCGCATCGACATAGTTAAACGCATCGCCCGCATCGAAAAGGTGAGTCCCGACATCCTTCGCCGCATCGAGGAGGGCCTCAAGGACAGGATACGCAAGATCGGTACGGTTACCACCGAAGAGGTCGACGGAAAGGCCGCGCTGGCGAACATCCTCAGGCACGTGGACACCCGCATGGAGGGCCGCGTCCTCGAAGCCCTCGACGAGGAAAACCCCGAGCTGTCGAAGAGCGTCCGCGAATTCCTTTTTACCCTCGAGGATGTGGTGCGCGTCGCCAACCGGGACCTCCAGAAGGCCCTCCGCGATTTCCAGGACAAGGACCTCGCACTCATCCTGAAGGGCAGGAGCGACGGGTTCAGGGACAAGCTCCTGTCCAATGTCTCCACGAACCGCCGGGAACTCATCCTGGACGAGTACCGGGTACTCGGCGCCGTTCGTCGCGACGACGCAGACGAGGCTGCCCGCTCCTTGCTGGTCTACCTGAAGAAGGCCTGGGATGCCGGGGACATCGTGCTGGAAGGCGAAGAAGAGATGGTGGAGTAGACCTTTTCGATACTCCCTCCCTCGCTGCCCACTTTGCACAATGCCATTCGTGTCTGCCCCCGAAACTCGTCAAAGCCCCATCATGAGACGGTAGGTTTTATTGACAGCCAGAGTGTCAAGGGGTAGACTCTGCTAAATATTGGTAAAACTGTGGCTAGGGCAGCTGGTACGCTCCCAGGAAGGAGTCACGTTACAACGGCCGGACCTTTGTCGCCATCTTCGCTGGCTCCCTGCTTGTCTGGCTCGTCTTCATCACCTTCAACCGCACCCTTCTCCTGGAGGGCCAGAATCCTGATTTTCTCCAGATCACTGATCCCCATGAAATTATCGCGCTTCTGGTCATCCTCTTTGCGGATGTCTTCATCGCCTCGGCTCTGATCCTGTATCTTGAATCACGCATACGCGCAGAGGACTTTCTTACCGTCAACCAGGAGCGGCTAGCACTTGCGGTGAAGTCTGCCTCGATCGGAATCTGGGACTGGGATGTAACCGAGGACCGCCTGGTCTGGGACGACAGCATGTATGTACTCTATGGGGTCGATAAGGCCTCTTTTTCGGGCGCCTACGATGCGTGGATCCGGACCCTCCATCCCGAGGATAGGGGCATGGCCGAGGAGGCCAGCAAGGCCGCCCTTCGCGGCGAACGAGACTATGACCCGGTGTTCCGCATCCTCCGCGCGAGCGGTGAGGTCAGGACAATCAAGGCAGATGCCCTGACGATTCGGGACAAGCAGGGAAAAGCTATCCGGCAGATCGGGGTGAACGTCGATATCACGGAACGCAAGAAGGCTGAGGAGGAACTCAACCGTTCCCTGCGGGAGAAGGAGATCCTTCTCCGTGAGCTGTACCACCGAACTAAAAACACCATGCAGGTAGTACGCAGCATGGTCCTGCTCCAGGCCGAGAAGTACCCCGACGTTCCCGAGGTCAAGGATCTGGCCATAACCACGGAGACCAGAATCCAGGCGATCTCGCTTGTCCACCAGATGCTCTACCAGAGCCAGGACCTCTCGAGGATCGAAATAGGCGAGTATATCCGCGGTCTATCAGGCATGGTCCTGACATCCTTTGGGGTAACGGGGAACAAGATAGCCGTGGATTTCGCCATCGAAGCGAAAGAACTACTCCTGGATAGCGCGATCCCCCTCGGCCTAATCCTGAACGAGCTCCTAACCAACTCGCTGAAGTACGCGTTTCCGGGGGACCGCGTAGGCAGGATCAGCATCGCCTTCGCGATCAGCGCTCCGGGGATTTTGCGCTTGACCTACCGCGATGACGGGATCGGCTTTCCCGAGGGCTTCGATTTCCGGACCCATGGCACCCTAGGTTTCAACCTGGTTCATGGCATTGTCGAGCAGCAGATGATGGGCTCGGTCGAGTTCAGGAGCGGGAATGGAGCCTCATGCACGCTTGAGTTCCCAGAAGGCCTTTATAGTGAGCGGGTCTGAGATGCCGCTTCCACTCTCGATCCTCCTGGTCGAGGACGAGTTCGTCGCGTCCATGCTTATGAAGGCCGAACTTGAAAAGTTGGGGCATAGGGTAGCGGGTTCGGTCGCAACGGGGGAGATGGCCATTGCCAAGGCTCTCGAGTACCGGCCCGATCTCATCCTAATGGATGTCCGCTTGGCCGGCCGCATCGATGGCATTGAAGCGGCCATCGAGATCAGGAAAGCACAGGCCGCCAATCTTGTCTTCATGACCGGCTACGATGACCAGGAGGTCAGAGCCCGCGCCGAGGCACTCGAACCTTTGGCCTACATCATCAAACCCTTTGCGATGGCAAAGATCAGACACATTCTGGATGCCCTACAGGGTGGCGCCGGTACGCGATAGCAGCCATCCCCGAGTCAAGGCATCTGCGGAAGCTCGCCTGATAACCAGCATCGCCTCCTATCCTCGGCGCTTTGACCTTTGCTAGGCACATCGCCCTTGTTGTAAGGAAATTTCGCTCACTTTCGATGCCAAACCAGCCCATCCCGGCACGCAGGGTGCATTGCAAATTGCAGCCTCTTTGGCTATAATGTAGACACAAAGGAGGCTGATCATGCTTGAAACCAGGGTCGGCACGCGGGAACTGAAAAGCAAATTGAGCGAGTACCTCCGTCGTGTCAAAGGGGGCGAAACCATCATCGTCACGGAACATGGCAAAAGTATCGGCCAGATTATCCCCCTGAAAGTCGGGGCCGAGGAGCGGACCAAAACCATGGTAGCCGCCGGTCAAGCGGAATGGAACGGGCAGAAACTGGAACCTTTTCGCCCATTGGCTATCAATGCGGGAAATCGCCAGATCTCCGAGCTCATCACTGAGGACCGGGAGTGATCCTCTATCTCGATACCAGCGCCTTTGTGAAGCGCTACGTAAGGGAACAGGGGTCCGATGAGGTTCTTGCCCTGATCGATCAGGCAGAATTAGTTGGATCGTCCTTGTTGACGCGGGTTGAAATGGCTTCCGCCCTGGCTAAGGCTTCCCGAATGGGATGGGTTGGTGTTGTCGATGCCCACAAGGCGTGGGAGCTGTTCCTCAGGCATTGGCAGGCCGTCACGCGCTTTTCCGTGACTCCACCTTTGGTCGAGCGCGCATCGACCTTGGCGTGGGACCATGGAATGCGCGGATATGACTCGATACATTTCGCCTCGGCCATCATCTGGCAGGAAACGCTCGAGATGCCAATCGTTCTTGCCACCTATGACCGCGAGCTCTGGCTGGCAGCTAGGAATGTTGGGATGGCAGCATGGCCAGATCAACCTGCCTGGGCGGTTTCATAGAGAAGCGTATCGAGTGGCGGACGGAATTGGCAATCTCGACTTGAAAGCGGCATCAGCTCCCAAGAGGTCCAAGAGCTTTTCGAGCTTCTCCACGATGGCCTGCGAGACTCGGGGCAGCAGAGGGCCCATGGCGAGGCCCTGTTCAACCAGCCGCCCGCGTTTGCTATAGTCACGGCATGGAAACAGAACCGAAGATGCGGCAGGGCATTTCCCACCGTCTGACGCACAAGTTCAAGTTTATCGGCTGCGAGATCCTGTACAGGGAGGCCTGCTTTCTGGCTGCCGTCGGCCCCGCCATGGTCGACGTCGAGTTCCTGCGCAAGGGCCTGCACGACCTGGAGCGGACGGACATGAGCGCCATTATCCAGGCCGCCGTGGACGCTGTGGACCCAGAAGCAGGCTACGAGGCCGTCCTGCTCGGCTACGCGCGTTGCAACGACGCTCTGGTGGGAACGACGGCACGCGGCATCCCCTTGATCATTCCGCGGGCCCACGACTGCATCACGCTCTTCTTCGGGTCGCGCCTTGCCTACCGCGAATACTTCGACGTACACCCAGGCACCTACTACATGACCAGCGGCTGGGCCGAGCGCAACTGTAGAGAGGATGGCGACTACGGCAAACCGGCCTACGGACGGGAAGGGGTGATGGGCAAGCTCGGCTTAGCCGACTCCTACGAGGTCATGGTCGAGAAATATGGAAAGGAGAACGCTGATTTCATCTTTACCTCCATCGGAGACTGGAGAAAGAACTACAACCATTGCCTGTATCTGCCCATGGGTGTCGCCGACGAGGCGAGCTTGATCGAGGATAGTCGCCGCGACGCCGAGGGGCGTAACTGGAAATTCGACCTGCATCCCGGCGACCTGGGCCTGCTGCGGCGTCTTTTCGAGGGCGACTGGAACGACGACTTCCTGGTCGTGCCCCCTGGCAGCCGCATCATCGCCCGCGACGACGAAATAGTTCTGGACGCGGCGAAGTAAGCTGGGCCCGGAGAGCTTCGTGGCTCTGGTCGTTTCCGCTTGAAACGCAGCGCGGTCAGTTGACGCGTGGGTTGGACGGGGAACGCAATCCCCTTCCCATGCAATGCGCCATAGGCGCTGTTCTATAACTCAACGGCAGCATAGTGGTCTGCCCGCTCTCCCCGCGATTTCAGGCAGTGGCCTGAATTGCGGCCTTTTCTTCCTTCCAGAAAAAAGGAACAAGCCCTACTTTTCCACGTCCCAGTCCACCACCTTGCGTTCGACTTCATCGAAGATGATCCCGATCTGGTACAGAGGAAGCAGCTGCCCGGCGGCGTCCAGGCGCCCACGGTTCATCACATCCTCGGGGATCACCGTCAGCCCCAGGCTGGCGAAGCAGGCATTGCCCTCGGAAGCTGTCACTATGGCGTTCTTTTATGGTCAGATAACCGGTCTGGAACAGCATGACCGGCAGGCTCCGGGGCTATCCAGATAGAGGCCGCTGAACAGCTCCCGCCTGCCGGAAAAGGCCTGCTCCATCGTGTCAACGAGGAGGCTCCGCGCGCAAATCCTCCGCCTCGGCGGGAAAGCGGCTCTATCCGGAGGGCCCGCCGATGGGCAGTTCAATCGTGAAGATTGTCCCGCCGCCCTGTGCCTCTTCTACCCTGATGGTACCGCTATGCTTTGCGACGATGATGTCGTAGGAAATGCTCAAGCCGAGTCCTGTTCCCTTTCCCGGTTCCTTGGTCGTAAAGAAGGGATCGAATATCCTGTTCCGTATCGCTTCGGGGATGCCGGGGCCGTCATCGCTGATCTCAAGGATGGCACTGCCAGACCTCGCTCGCGTCCTGATCCTGACAATGCCCTTCTCCTTGCGCTTCTGGCCCTCGATGGCCTGGGCAGCGTTGACGATGATGTTCAGGATGACCTGGTTGATCTCGCCGCCCTTGGCGCGAAGGGGCGGAAGCTCGCCGAAGTCCTTGACCACCTCGGCGACATACTTGATCTCGTTCCATGCGACGGTCAGGGTGCTCTCGATACCGACATTCAGATCGTAGTCTTCGAATTCCCCCGACCTGTCGACGCGGGAAAAACTCTTGAGGTTCGCTACGATGGCCATGATCCTCGCGAAACCTTCTGCAGATTCGGCGAAGACGCCGTCAGCCTTCGAAAAAAGACGATCGAGCCTTGTCAGGCGTTCCGATAGCGCAAGACTTGCGTCTGGACCCGAGGCAGCCTCGGTCCACAGATCCCGGGCGGATCGGAAATACTTCTCGAGCATGCTGTGGTTGCTCTTCAGGAAGCCCAGGGGATTGTTGATCTCGTGGGCGATCCCGGCGGCGAGCTGGCCGATCGATGCGAGTTTTTCATGCTGTACCATGACCAGCTGCGTGGCCTGGAGCTTGAGGTTGGCCTCAGCCAGCTCGAGGTTGGCCTTCCAGAGCTGGCGCTCGCTCTCGACGCGATCGCTGATGTCCCTGACGATGCCATGAACCTCGACGATGGCCCCGGCCTCGTCCTTGAGCGTCGTCGCGTTCTCGAGGCAGAACACTGAAGCTCCCGTGCCTGCCTTCATGATGATCTCGTAGTCGTCGACAAAGCTATCCTCTCGAAGCCTGTGAAGGAATCCCTCCCTGTCGCTCGGGTTGAAGACGAGTTCCGAGAACTTCCTGCCCAGGATCTCAGATTTGAGGCGGTGCCCGGTCAAGGCGACCCCTGCCGCATTGATCGAGGTTACCAGGTCCTCCGCGTTGGCGGAGTAGATCATGTCCCGGGCATCCTCGAAGATCGTCCGGTAGCGCCGTTCGCTTGCGGCAAGCAGAGCCTTGGTGCGCTCCCGTTCCTGCGTCTCATCGTCATCCATGGGTTCTGGATTCCCCGAAGAACTGCAGGAAGCCGAGGAGGTCGAAAACGGACCTGACCTTGTCGGTTATGTCGCGCAGCTTGAGTGTGATATTACGCTTGCGCGCGCGCGTCAGGGCCATCACCAGGCTCCCGACCCCGGTTGAGGAAATATAGTCGACCTTCCCGAGGTCGATAATGAAGGGTTTTCCCACTTCGGCGAGGTCGATGATCGCCGAAAGCAGACCATCGACGTCGTGGGAAATTTTCATGTCGAGGGCTCCCGACAAACCGAGCACGATACCCTCGCCGGTGGGGAGCAAGGTAGCCGGAGCGCCGGGATGCCGAAAGGAGAATTCGGCCACGATTTCTGCGATCGTCATGATCAGAGCACCTTGGCCGTGAGGATTGTCACATCGTCTGTGAAGTCCCCTGAGCCGGAATCAGACAGCGCTGTCTCAAAGAGCCGCCGATGATGTTCTGCGCCCTGCTCGACCTTCTCGAGGATGGGGCCGAGCCTGAGCGGGTCACGCCCCCTGGCGCAATCGATCTCGATCAGTCCATCGGTGAAGATGAAGACGAGGTCACCTGCTTTGAGATTGATAGTCTGTTCGGCGCAGTTGATCGAATTCGCGAAGCCCAGGGCCGATCCTGAAACGGGCAGTTCCATCGCCCTGCCTTCGCGCAGGACAAAGGGATGGTTGTGCCCCGCGTTCGAATAGCGGAGGGTGCCGGCCTTGAGGTCGAGGACGGCGGCAAAGAAGGTCACCATGAGGCCGGAGGCTTTCCGGAATTCGAAATTGAGGCGCCCATTGAGCCAGGTGAGGAAGGCGGCCGTGGAGAGGACCTTGCCGATGAAGGCATGTACGTACTCGGAATAGATGACCGCCTTGAGGATCCCCGTGATGAAGGCCGCCCTGACACCGTGTCCCTCGACGTCCCCGATCAAGAGGAGGTAGCGGTCCTGCCCCACGGGAATGACGTCGTAATAGTCGCCGCCGCAATAGAGGCCGGATACGGGCCGGTAACTCACCCGGAACTCGACGCCGGTCGAACCGGGCAGGTTGGGCTTGAGTATCGCCTTCTGGAATTCGCCGGCCCACCTCATCTCCTCTTCCAGGGTCTGGAGATAGATCGCGTTGTTCCTCCGTACCTCGCCGAAGTCCCAGGCCTTCTGTACCTCCCCGACAAGGTAGTCGGAATCCCAGGGCTTGAGCATGAAACTGAAGATGCCCGCCTGCACGGACTTGATGATCTCCTCGGTCTCCGAGTAGCCGGTCAGGAGGATGGAGACGATGTCCGGGTAGAGTCGCTTGACTTCCAAAAGGAAATCCGAGCCCTTCATCTCGGGCATCTTGAGGTCGGAGATGACGATGACCGCATCCTTCGGTCGCTCTTCGAGGAGCTTGAGCCCCTGCCGCGCCGACTGGGCCATGACGATTTCGAGGGAGCGCTCGGCCGCCCAATCCTCGAGCTCCCGCGCGAGGGCGTTGGTGATGTTCTGCTCGTCGTCAACGAGGAGGACGAATCGCTTGCGGATTTCCATCTACTGCTCCTTTGGCTCCGGATCGACCGGAATGAGCGACGCATCGCGGCTGCGCAGCGGAAAGCGGAAGCGTGCCGAAGTCCCGCTCTCCCGGGAGAAAGTGACCTCACCCCGAAGCTGCTTCGAAAGACTCATGATGAGGACCATACCGAGTGTTTCCGCCATCGAAGGATCAAAGCCCTGGGGCAGGCCTGTTCCGTCGTCGCGAACCTCTATCTCGAGCTTTCCGGTTTCGACCGCCCCCAATCTGATCCGAAGGCTGCCCACCCTCGCCAGGTCGGAGAATGCATGGCCGAAGGCGTTCGCTACCAGCTCCGCAACTATGAGTCCGGCAGGGATGGCCATTCCCATGCCCAGAAGCGCCTCCTCGGCCTCATAGGCGACAACAACCCGTTTCGCCGTCGCCGGCCACTCTTCGCGGACTTCGTCGACAATCCCTCGAAGCGATTTCGAGAAATCTATCCTTGAGATATCATCTGACTCGCAGAACTGCTGGTGGATCAGTGCAATCGTGTTGATGCGGCGACCCATCCCCCCCCAGTCGCCTGGGTCGACAACCTTGCTGGACGAAAGGCGGAAAAGGCTGCTGATGATCTGCATGTTGTTGTTGACGCGATGATGGAGCTCGTGAAGGAGAAAGTCCTTTTCCCGGTTCGAGGCCTCGAGCCGCAGCGCCGAGGATTCGCGCTCGGTGACATCGCTCTTGATCGCCACGAAATTGGCGATGCGACCGGCCGTGTCGGGGATAGGAGTAATTGTCATCTCCTCGGAATAGATATCCCCGGATTTCCTGCGATTGACGATCGTACCGTTCCAGACCATGCCCGCCAGTATCGATTCCCACATCGCGCGATAGAATCCCTCATCATGCGCCTTTGACTTGACGAGCTCCCGGGGATTCCTGCCGATCGCCTCCTCGCGCGAATATCCCGAAAGCCGGGAAAAAGCGGAATTGAGCCAGATGATCCGGCCCTCGCGATCCGTGATGAGCATCGCGTTGGCTGCCGCCTCCAGGGCTGCGCTTTTTAGCGCAAGTTCCGCCTCGGCCTTCCTGCCCGCGCTCACGTCCGTCAGCGTTCCGACCACCTCGGTGCTTCCATCCTCGCCGCGCAGGATGCGGAGCTCGTCCCTGAGCCAGATGCTCCGCCTGTCCTTCGTCGTAAAGCGATACTCCCTCGCCAGGACGTCCTTGCGGATAAGCTCAGGCAGGCCGTGGATGACTTCCTTCCGGTCGTCCGGATGGACGCGGCTCAGCCACCAATCCGGCAGAAGCGCTTCCGCCTGGGAATAGCCCAGGATCCGCTCGACGTTCTCGCTGACCCATTGCCAGACGCTGCGACCGCCTTCGATCCTGAACGAGTAGGTGATAGTTGGACTTGTCGCCAGATAGTGGTGCAGCCGCTCCGAAAACTCCTGCCTCTGCCGTTCGGCAGCTACCTGGTCGGTGATGTCGCGCAGGTTGAACTGGATCACGCTGCGCTGGTTTACCAGATAGGCGTTGCTGATGAACTCCACATCGATCCTGCGGCCATCGGAGGTTCCCATCGGTACCCGCTTGTAGCCGGCGTATTCCCGCTCCAGCAGGTCAAGGAGCCTGTCCTTGTCGGCCGCGATATCCTTGAGGGATTCAAGCTCCCAGATATGCTTCCCCAGCAAGGCTTCGTGCGAATACCCCAGCATCCCGGTCAGGGAGGGATTCACGTCGAGGATCCTGCCCGTCTCGGCATCGAGGATCAGGATGCCGTCCTTCGCAGTCTCAAAGAGACGGCGAAAGCGGATTTCCGAGACGCGGAGTGCCTCCTCCCTCAATTCCAGATGGGCCTTTACGCGTGTCTTCACCGTGTCCGGATTGACCGGCTTTGTCAGGTAATCCACGGCACCGACTTCGAAGCCTATGGTTTCATCCTCGGCCTTGTCCTTCGAGGTCAGGAAAATCACTGGAATCGAAGCTCCCGCCCCGTCTTCCTTCAGCCTGCGGCATACCTCGAAGCCGTCCATGCCGGGCATCGCGACATCAAGGAGGATCAGGTCGGGTGGCGGATCGCTGCGGGCTATTTTCAGCGCAGCCTCACCGCCGGTCGCTGCCTGGACCCGGTACTCTTCCCTGAGAATCTCCTCCAGGATGGCGATGTTCTCGGCGACATCGTCGACGACGAGAATGGTCTTCCTGTTGCCGGCGTTCATCCTTCGTTCCCTCCCTGATCACCATGCATCGATGCGATTTCCTTGAACCGATCCGAAACATCCAGGAAGGCGGCTGCGATGTCAGGATCGAAATGCGTGCCAGCGCCTTCCTGGATGATCCTTGCTGCGGTTTCGTGGGGAAAGGCCGCCTTGTATACCCGCTTGCTGATCAATGCGTCATAGACGTCAGAGAGCGCCATGAGCCGTGCAGACAGGGGTATTTCGTCCGCGCGCAATCCTCGCGGGTATCCCGAGCCGTCCCATTTTTCATGATGGCACCAGGCAATCTCCCGGGAGTGGTGCAGGAAGGAGGCGGGAGAATCGAGGAGCTTTTCGCCAGCAAGAATCGCATCGCGACCGAGGGTGGTGTGAGTCTTCATGATCGCAAACTCTTCGGGACTCAGTTTCCCGGGCTTCAGCAGGATGCTATCGGGAATACCCACCTTGCCGATATCGTGAAGCGACGCGGACTTCCGAAGGAGATCTATCGTCTCGTCCGAGAGAGATCCCCTGAACCGGGGATGGTCCCTGATCCTTTCGCCGAGGACACTCATGTAGAATTGGGTCCGCCGGATGTGATTCCCCGTTTCATTGTCACGGGTCTCTGCGAGGGAGCCCATGGCCACCATCGCCACATCCTGGATGGTCCTGATTTCCCGCGTCCTGCGGATGACCTCATTCTCGAGGAAATCCCTCCTGCTCCGGATGAAATCGCTGGCCTGCTTTGCATGAAGGTGCGTCCTGATCCGCGCCAGCACGATGGGAGGACTGGGCGGTTTTGTAATGTAGTCCACCGCGCCTAAGTCGAGTCCCTTCTGCTCATCCTGTACGTTGGATTTTGCAGTCAGGAATATCACCGGGATTTCAGCCGTCCTGGGCTCCAGCTTGAGCCGTCGGATCACCTCATAGCCGTCCAGGTCGGGCATCATTATGTCGAGGAGGATGAGGTCAGGTGGCTTGTCGCCAGAGCAAATCCTGAGTGCCTTTTCTCCGGTCGTCGCGGCGAGGCTCCGGTACTCATGATTGAGAAGCTCGCTAAGGACAGTGATGCTTTCATATGCGTCGTCCACGATCAGGATGGTCGGTTTCATGTCAGGTTGCCTCCGCCCTGTCCGCCCCTACGGGGGGATCTCCCGCTCTGGCGCGGAGAGGCCTGAGAATCTGGAGCGCGGCGTGGAAATCGTAGGCTTTCAGTGCCGCCTCCACTGTCTCCACTTCCTCCGGGGAGAAGTGGGCGGCCATTTCATCCTTCACGGTCTTCAGGTACCCAGAGGCCTTTGTGTCGCTTTCCTCGGCCAGGCCAATCACCGTATCGAGGTATCCGGTCAATTGCTGCAGTGATATCGGTTCGCGTGCCGCCTCGTGGCGCTTTTCGTCCCTTTGCGGCAATGCTGACCTGATGCGCGCAATTGTCTGCTCGAGGGCGATGGAAAAGCGCTTCAGGATCTCCTCCAGCCTCTCGTCCTGATAGCCCTTTCCGATCGCGTCCTCGAGTTCCTCGGCGGCGCCCTGCACCTCGGTGGCGCCGATATTGCCCGAGACCCCGCGTATCGTATGGGCCATCCTCTCCGCCAAAACAGGATCCCTCTGCTTCAAGGCTTCCAGTATGCGTGTTCCCGCTCCCTCCTGTTCCTTCGCGTAGCTCCGCAGCAGATCCCTGTAAAGCCCCTCGTTTCCGACGACGCGTTTCAGGGCCCCTGTCACATCGATCCCTGGGATCTGGAGGATCCCCGGGATCCCGGGGGGTCCCTTTTCCGGCGCAGGTTCAGTTCGGGCTTCCGGAGCCCCTGTCGATGGCCTTCGAGACCTGCGGCAGTACTGCTCCAAGGTATCGAAGAGGAGATCCGGATCGATTGGCTTGCTGATCTGGCCGTTCATTCCGCTTTCCAGGGCCTTCTGTCTCTCCTCATTCAAGGCATGCGCCGTCAGGGCGATGATGGGCAGTTCGGCAAAACGTCTTTCCGCGCGGATTCTCTGTGTTGCCTCATATCCATCCATCACAGGCATCTGTATATCCATCAGAACAAGGTCGTAATTATGCCCTTCCACATGAAGCTTTTCCAAGGCCACGGACCCGTTTTCCGCGACATCGACCTCTACGCCGACGCTTTGAAGGAGTTCGACAGCTATCTGACGGTTTGTCGCGTTGTCTTCGACCAGGAGTACCCTCGCTCCATCCAGCGAGCGGTATTGTCCTGTTCCTTCGGTTTCGCCCTCGATCGCCCGGGGGAGGGAGGGCGCAAGGGCTTCCATGATAGCGTTGAGCAGCATGGAAGCCGTAACAGGTTTTACAAGGAAATTCCTCGCGCCAGCCTTGAGGGCCTCTGCGGCTTCGCGATCGCCTTCATCTGGAGAAATCAGGACTATGACAGCCGAAGTCTTCCTGAAGACCTGGTCTCCCGTGAGTATCCTCGTGGCCTCGATGCCACCGATCCCGGGCATATTCAGGTCCATCACCACCAGGCTATATGGGTCTTCCTTCCTCGCCCGTGCCACCGCCTCGACCGCCTCCTCGCCGGAACCGGCAAGCTCCACGCGGAAGCGCAGCGACTGGAGTGTGTCGCGCATCAGCATCCGGGCTTCTGGATTGTCGTCGACGATGAGGATCCGCGTATCTTCGAGGGTGGAGTTCATGGAAGGGCGGCGATTGACATCAGGAACGCCTGACTCGAGCCAGGCGCTGAGGGTGAAGGTGCTGCCCTTCCCCGCCTCGCTTTCAGCCCGGACATCCCCTCCCATCAATTCGACGAGCTTGCGGACGATGCTCAATCCGAGACCCGTTCCCCCGTACTTCCTCGTCGTCGAGCTGTCGGCTTGAGCGAAGGGCTGAAAGAGCTTCGCCAGATGGTCCTTCGTCATTCCGATTCCCGTATCCCTCACCGCCACCTGCAGTTTCACCTTCGACCCGGTCTTCTCAAGAAGCGAAACCCTCAATTCCACCTCTCCGCGTTCGGTGAACTTCACCGCGTTGCCGATGAGGTTGATCAGGACCTGTCCGAAGCGGTGGGGATCCCCTACGAGTTCCTGGGGAATGTCGGTCGGAACGTTGACGAGGAACTCCAGGCCCTTCTCGCTGGCGGCCCGGCCAGTGACCGCTATCACGGTGCCGATCACCTGTTCCAGGGTGAACTCGATCCGCTCCATCGTCAAACGGCCAGCCTCGATCTTGGAGAAGTCGAGTATGTCGTTGATGGTCCCAAGGAGCGCGATGCCCGCGTCGTGGATCTTGGATACATAGTCGCGCTGCTTCGGGCTTAGCCCGGTTTTCAAGGCAAGTCCGGAAAAGCCGATTACAGCGTTCATGGGTGTGCGGATTTCATGGCTCATATTGGCCAAAAACTCGCTTTTTGCACGATCTGCCTGCTCCGCGGCCCGCCTGGCCTGCATCAATTCTGTGATGTCGTGATAAAGTAAAAGTCCGCCGATGGGTGTTTCCTCAAGATGTAAGGGCACGCCTAAGAATTCCACATCCATCATGGAAGCATCTTTGCGCCTGCG
>CAIJMU010000008.1 GCA_903821875.1 uncultured Spirochaetota bacterium | reverse complement strand
GCGGCAGCCAGTTCCTGGCTACCACTACGGTCAGAGCAAGTCTTACTGTATATTCCAAGTGGACCGGCATCTCCTACGCCATCACCTACAACCTTGACAGTGGCACAAACTCAGGTTCCAATCCCGCGAGCTATACCATCGCAAGCGACGCGATCACCCTCGCCGACCCATCGAAAAGCGGCTACAGCTTCGGCGGCTGGTATTCTGATTCAAGCTTTGGAACAAAGATCACCTCCATCGCCGCAGGATCTAGCGGGAACAAGGTTCTCTACGCCAAGTGGCTGGTCGGTGGCACTGTTACGGCAAGCATATCCATTCCCACCGATGGGACAGTGACCCTTCCGACAGTGGCAGCGAACCTCACTGTAGCCAAGGGGAGCAGCCTCACGGTAGCTGTCAGCGAGACTGTCGGGGCGACTTATTCCTGGTACCTCGATGGCAACGTCATTACGGGAATAAGTACTAAGACTGCAACCCTTCCAACGACTGGTTTGACTACGGCCGCAGGCTACCTCTCCGTGGGACGCCACGAGCTCATGGTCGAGGTGACAAAGAGCGGAAGCGTCTATTCGAACCGTTGCACCGTCAAGGTGACGAACTAATGAAAGAAGGCAGGATACCTATGAATGGGCACACAACGCGCAACACGGCTGTTGCTTTGTCTCTGCTCCTGATCGCGCTCTCGGGCTGCAAGAACCAATTCTTTGACGCTTTTTTCCCAAAAGCCGCGCCAGCTGACGGCAGCGCTACGATGGTGACACTGCGGATCGGCGCCACGGACAGCCTTTCGGTAAAATCAGCGAGCAGAAGTATCATGCCCAGCACGGGCGCGATCGATGGCTACGACCTCTATGGCGCAAAAACCGGGGGAACCCAGACCCTTCTCAAGACCTTTGCCAGCCTGACCGGAGCCACCATTTCCCTCGAGGCTGGAACCTGGGACTTTACTCTCAAGGCCAGAAAGGACGCCGCGACGGTCATCCTCCTGGGATCGAAGTCCTCGGTTGTCCTGTCCGAATCAACGGTTTCCGTGGACTTCACCCTCGCAACCCTGTCCAGCGGGAAGGGGTCGGTCGAGGTGACTGTAAACTGGACTTCGCCCTCAACAGTCGCCTCGGTGGTCGCCAGCATCGGCGGCATCGACGAGGCCGCTCCCCTGACCATCACCGGCAGTGGCCCCTACTCCATCAAATTCAATACGGACCTCGACCCGGGGACCTACCTCGTCAGCTTCCGATTCTTGGACTCCAATTCCAAAAAAGTCCTTGTCTACTCTGAAGGGGCTACCATCGTTCCCCTCCTCCTGAGTTCCATCACGACGTCCCTCAGCGAAACGGACTTCAATACAGTACCGAGCAAACCCACCGGCGTCACGGTCACTACCGCGCCGAATATCATCAACGCCTCCTCGGTCACCGGCTTAACCGTCGCTTGGACCGACGAATCTGACAACGAAACGGGTTTCAATATCTATCTCTCTAGCAATACCACTACTCCAGCTGCCTCCGTTCTGGCTGGAGTCACCACGTGGACCAACAGCAGCGCCTCCACCACGCGCGGAGGGACGACCTCCTCGTACTATGTGACAGCGGTCAACGGTTTTGGCTCATCTAGCCGCCAGAGCTCCCCAGTCAGTGGCACCGCTCCCTTCCTCATCAGCTACGGTCTAGGCTACACACCGGCGGGTTCGGCTCCGGCGGCGGCCGAGGTAGCTCCCAGTGGCAACGCCACGTTGCCGACACCCCCGAGCAGGGATGGGTATGATTTCTCGGGATGGTATTACGGGGCAGCCCAATTAACTTCCGGCACTTCAGTGACAGCCAGCAAAACCTATGCCGCCAAGTGGACGCTGGTTACCTACCTCATCACCTATACTCTGAACGGCGGCGCAAACCCAAGCTACAATCCCACGAACTATGATGTCACAGCAGGAAAAGGACTGTCTCCACCTACAACCACAATTCTGGGATATGAAGGTAGCTGGTGCTCGGATTCGACGCTTACTAGCACTGTGGACGTCATCCCCAAAGGTTCAACAGGAAACAAGGCCCTCTACGCCAAATGGACGGCCATCCCCTACACCATCACCTATGAGCTCGATGGTGGAACCTCGCCTTCCAGTCCTTCCAATCCCACAACGTATACTGTCTCTACATCAAACATCACTTTATTGGACCTTACGAAGGACAAGAGTGCCTTCGAGGGCTGGTACGGGTTCGATGACTTCTCTGGCACCAGGGTTACTTCCATTGTCAAGGGTACTTCTGGTGACAAGATCCTCTATGCGAAGTTTGCCTGGACTGGGCCTGACCAGATTGCCGAAAACTTAAGTACATCCAAGGGAGCATACACAGATTCAACGGTTACGGACCAATTGGTAAGGATCACAAAAGAAGAGTATGCCCTTATCGCCTCTGATTCCTACCTCATACCCAGAGGGACAGGGTTAGCGGCTTTCGATGAAAACACTTCAGCTGCCCTTATTGGGAGTACCTCCAATAAGTATACATTTACCACAGACTGGGATACAGCGCCCTTTACAAGCTCTTTTCCAGACTATGGCTGGGGCAATGGCTATGTCATCGCTTTCAAGTATGTGCCCGGAACCAAGTATGGGGCTAATTACTCACCATCTATTCGTGGTGTTTATGGCAATAATGATACTAAAACTGTTACAAGTCTAAGTACTAGTTGTATCGTGGGTTCGGTGAATGGAGACAGTGGTAATGGTATCATGTATTTTGCCATAAAGAAGCCATCGACAGCGATTCCGTACCGTGCAAAGTTAGCAGTAAGCACCAATAGCTTTTCGGTCGCATACGGACCAGAAGGAAGTGTTAAAATATACTACAGGAACACTACCGATAGTCTGATTGACTCAGATTGGAATCTTTCTTCCAGTGCCCCGAATTTTTCCAATACTGGCTACCCCCTTTACCAAGTGCTGACTACCAAATCTGTCAAGTGGTAAGCCCCTGATACCGGCGGGCAGGGCTGATCCCTTCAGCCTTGCCCACCTTCAGTTTGCTGCGGCAGCACGGAGCGTGGCGAGCCTGCAGGGATATCATGAGACCGGCAGCACCGAACTTGCTGCATCGAACGGCGGTAGGGCGGCAAGATTCTGCTCGCCGCCTGCCCGGGGGAGGCGCATGCGTGCGAGGGACGGAGGCTTCTGAGCCAATGCGGGCTTGTTTCACCACGTTCAGGCGAAACGGTTCCCACATGAGAGGATTTCATGACATACTTTGACACAATGAAGGGCCTCCTCTCCCGCCTCGCGTTCCTTGAGCCCCTCCTGCCCAAGCATGAAGCCGATTTCCGGAAGGCATCGTATCGTACTGATGTCAGGCGCATCAGTGTCCTGCTCCTGGCCCTTGGCGCGTTGAGCGCTCTATGGATCTACAAGGACGCGACCATGAGCATTGACCGCCTTCCTGTCTGGCCCCTCCAGGCGATGCGCGTGTTTACCATGTGTATTGCGGCTGTTTTTTTCTGGCGACAGCGACGCAGGTCCGACCAGGTCTTGGAATCGGCCACCCTCTACGCCATCGCTGCTGTGATAGTCCTCCATCAGCTGGCTACCCTGGTTTCCCGCCCCCTTAGCTATTCCTATACAAGCTACACATCGATCGTCCTCGTCTTCATCCTCTATTTCATGTTTCCCTTCGGTCTGGTCACGCGGGCTGCCTTTGCCCTTACCCTTTCGGTCGGCGAGATAGTCTTTGTGCTCCTGTTCAAGGAGTACGAGCCCGGGGGGAAATTCACCCTGGTCATCGCCCACCTCTTCGCCAACCTCCTCGGGGCCTTCTGGTCCGCCGGAGCCAACACCATCAAGCGCAAGAGCTACCTCGATTTCATCGTCCTGAAAAAAGCCAAGGCGCGAATCGACTTCATGTACCGCGTCCTCTCCCACGATGTGCGAGCGCCCTTCAGTGCCCTGATTTCACAATCAGGGCTACTGAAACAGAGCCTCGACGCAGGCGATTACTCAAAGTCGCAGGACCTGGCAGCCTCGATGGGCGCTATGATCCAGCAGTCCTATCTGATGACCGAGAACCTCCTCGAATGGGGAGGCAGGGAAAGCAAGCAGGCGCGAGCGAAGCAGATCCATGTCGATCTTGTTGAGCTTGTCAGCGACACGGTCGCTCTGTTCAGGCCCCTCCTTGAGCAGAAAGGCCTCCATCTCGAGATGAGGCTTGAGCGACGCGTTACCCTTAAGCTTGACGCCCGCTCTTTTCAGGTCATCATCAGAAATATTGTTCACAATGCCTGCAAGTTTAGCGCTGACGGTTCTGAGCTCCGACTGAGCCTGACGCGCGGTGCCGAACTCATTTCAATTGAGCTCTTCAACCAGGGGAAACCCATCTCGCGCCGGGTCGTGAAAAAGATCGAAAGAATCGATGAGTGGTACTCAAGCTATGTTGGCCAGCGCCACAGCGGCGCGGGGCTGGGCCTGGGCATCTCCTTTGACATTGCCAGGCGCAATTCCTGGACTCTTTCGCTTGAACCCATACTGAGTTCCGAGGCAGCAGGCACGGGAACTCTGGCACGGCTCGCTATTCCGATCGCCATCACCCACGCAGAAGCCAGACCATCCCCATGAAGCGCCACTCCGTCATGGTCGCAGAAGACAATCCTGCAGACCTTGAGTCCATCCTCGATCTCATTGCAACTCGCGCCGATCTCGAACTTTGCGGCACCGCCACGGATGGGGGCGAGGCCATGGCCCTTCTCAGAAAGCGAAGCTACGAACTCGCCTTTCTCGACGTAGACATGCCCGTCTTTTCGGGCTTGGATGTCCTCGGGCTTTCGGGGAAGCGGGCACCTTCGCAGGTCATCGTAACTACAGCCTATCCAGATTTTGCGGTCAGCGCCTTCGACCACCACGTGCTCGATTTTCTTGTAAAGCCCTATAAAGCCAAGCGGTTCAACCATGCGGTGGAACGCTTTCTTGTGAGAGCCGCTGAAGCTACCACAGCATCTGCTGCGGCATTAGCCTCGGATGAAAGCGCAAAAATGGAAGCGAAAGCTGCTGCTGAAACCTCCGAAGAAGAATCGCGCAGCGAGGACCGGCTCGGCGCAGACAAGGACTTCTTGAGGTTCAGCGGCAGGGGCTACAACAAGATCATACCGATCAGGGATATCATCTACGTTGCCTCCAACGGCAGACGCTCAGACCTCCACTGCCTCGATGGCGACACGGTGGTCAACAAGCTGTTTGGTGAGATACTGACTCTCTTGCCGTCAAGCTTCCTTCAGATACACCGACAGTACACGGTCAACCTGGCCTTCCTCGATTCGCTTGTCGGCGACTTTACGGGTGCACATACCGTGCGTCTCCTTGACGCCGACGAAACCGAACTGCCCGCAGGGAGAACCTTCCTGCAGGGACTGAGGTACTACCTTTCTAGTCGGTAGGAAGGTTCATGGACCAGCCTCGCTTCGCAGTTACGCTCCTCAATCACTGGTCCAGCATCTCCCTGATCTTCTCCAGAAGCAGCGCGGGTCGGATCGGCTTGGGCTTGAAATCGACAACCTGCCCTCGGGCCTTGCTTGATACAGGCTTGCGGCCATAGCCACTTTCGAAGCGAGTCCTGACCCCGGGTTTGCGGGAAAGAGTTCCACTGCTTCCACACCATCCCGCGCTAGAATCACGCCATAACCCTTTTGCGTCTGCAGGAGTCGCAGGAATTTCCCGAAAAATACCTCATCCTCGGCAATGTGGATGGTCTCGCGTCCGCCTGAGGCCTTCACAAGGTCGACACTTTCGGCGGCTTGGCGACGTTCCTTCGCCTAGGCGCCCGGCAGGTAGACGCGAATAGTACTTCCCTTATTCATTTCGCTCTCGACATCGACAAGACCCAGGTGTTGATTGACTATTCCATAGAGGATAGACAGGCCCGGACCCCTTCCCTGGCCAACGCCTCGGTTCCCGAGACAATGATATTCAGGTCCTGGCTTCGGAGGGTGATGCTTCGCTTCCTGCTGAAGGCGAGAATGGACTCGGTCAGCTTTGCCGCCCGCAGGTTCGCCAACCGCCTCCGTCTTCTGGACCTGCATGAAGGCTTCCTCGTTTTTTCCCCCGCCTCCGCTTATTGCGCGGGCAGAGCCCGCCTCACGAGCTCGGCCCGCGCAGTGGCACGCTCGGCCAGGAAGGCCTCGAAACCTGCAAGATCCGAGTTCACGACGAGCGTGGCTGGAACGCCCGCCTCCCCGATGACAGCGAGCGCCTTGGAGAAATTGCCGACATCGCCATGGAAGTGGGCATCGCTCCCTACGACAAGGCGGCCACCGGACTCTGCCAGGAGCCGTGCCATCCCGAGGCAGTTGGCGTCCGAACCACGCCTAATTGTGAATGATGAATTGTTTATTTCGAGTGCCTTGCCTTCCTGGCAGGCAGCGCGGACAACAGCGGCGAGGTCGACTGGAAAGGCAGGATTGCCCGGATGCGAGATGGCGTCGACCCAGGGGTTGGCCAGGGCTGCGATGAGGGCGCGGGTGTTCTCCTCGCGGGAGCCCGAGGCAAAGCAGACCTCGTGGAAGCCCGCGAGCACGAAATCAAGGCGTGCGAGCTCGCTATCGGCGAGGTCGATGCCTCCCTTGTTGTCTATGATATTGGCCTCGATGCCCTTCCAGAACCTGACGCCGGAAATTCTGGACGGAAGGACCCTGAGGTTGCCGAAGTGCCAGGGATGGGCTCCGCCGGGCATCGAAGGACCGTGGTCGGTCAGGACAAAGCCCGCAAGGCCTTTCGCGGCAGCTGCCTCGGCAAGCTCGCCCAAGGTTGAAAAAGCATGACCCGAGGCTACGGAATGGGTATGGGTATCGACGACAATGTGCATGTCTGATCCTGCCCGGTTTGGAAGGGGAAGCACAAGGTATACCTCAGCCTTTTTCGATCCCGGGACCGCATCGCAGCGCGGTGCCTATGAAAGGATCAATACTAAACGGACGGTGGACCATGCAGCCATGAGAATCCAGAAGACGATGAAGGACCAGGGACCGTAGACCGAAAAGGCAAGGCTCTGCGTGTGCAGCTTGTCCTTTGAGGGATCGGTTTCCACATCGGGAATGAGGTCCCTGTCGAGCGCAAGGGGCTTCAATGCCTCTGAATCTTTCAGCAGAGCCCGTAGCTTTACAAGCCAGCGATCGATGGTCACATGGGCGGCGCGGAGCGGCTTGATGAGTATCGCCGAACTGAAGATGCCCAGGGCTACGATCAGGTAGGCGTAGACAGCGACCCCAGGATAGGAGGCCGCTGTCTGCAGCAGGGCGAAGGGCACGACAAGGAATGATTGGCAGGTAACCAACATGTTCGAGCGCATCGTAAGGAGGTTGAATTCCGTCCTTATCTCTTCCTTGAAGTACTGAAGTTTCTGGAGATCTGACAGGGGTTCCATGCCTTCATGCTACACTGTGATCGTGGGAAATGTCAGCATGGCCTGCCTCGATCCGGATGGAGATCATGGTTCGTCACTCCCAGGGGTTGAGCAGCTTCACCGGCAGGCCCTCAAAATCATCAGTATTATGTGTAACCAGGATCAGGCCTCGGGAAAGGGCCTGGGCTGCGACAAGAGAATCCATGGCTGGAGGAGTCTTTCCGACCGTAGCAGCATCCGCGCAGATCGAAGCCCAGCAATGCGCAACCTCGGCATCCACAGGAACCAGACGGTCGCGATGAGTGGAATAGAGGCCTGCGAGCCATGTTGTCAATCTGAAACGACGCTCGCCCGAAGGCATGAGCAGTATGCCGCGTTCAAGCTCGCCCAGGACAAGCACTGAAAGGTATTGGGTCGATTCGCGTACCGTTCGGGCCCATGCAAGGACTTTTTCCGATGGCTTCGGCTTCGAGAATTCCGAAAAGACACAGATATCGAGAAGGTACATTCAAAGGTCCACTGGGCGAAGCGGGCTTGGATCCCGGTTCAGTTGGAGTTCCGAACCAACGAGGGGTGAGTCCATGAAAAAATCCGCAAGGCTCCTGCCTTGGTCTGTCTGCTCGGCCCAATCGTCAGCGGAAACGATGACCACAGCGTCTTTGCCATGGCGGGTAACCCTCTGGGGACCTTCGGTCATCGCGCGATCGCAGACCATCGAAAAGCGATTCTTGGCATCTTGCAGGTTCCAGGTCATATCGCCACCTGTCAAGCTAGCCTGGCTAGCCCGATTAGATCGTAGCGGGACGGCTGACGTTTTTCAAGTTTTAGCCGAAAGCAGAAAGGGAAGGGGCAGGGACCCGTTCAGAGTCGCGGTACTTCCTGGCCTCGACAGCAGAATGTGGGTGAGTAGCAAGGCTATAAGCTAGACTTTCTGGCTTCTAGTTGCTGATTAGTCTTGACTATTCCGCAACTGGGTTTAGAATAGTCGCATGCTTCGCGAACAGACATCACGTGTCTCCTCGGACCTCAAACGGAAAATGGTCTTTCTCTCTGGACCTCGTCAGGTCGGCAAATCCTGGCTTGCCAAGGAAATGATGAAGGCTTACGAGCGTCCTCGCTACCTCAACTGGGATAGCCTGGACGATCGCGAGGTGATTCTCAGGCAGGGTTGGAGCACGGCGACCGACTTCCTCATCCTTGATGAGATCCACAAGATGCCCGGATGGAAAAACCACCTGAAAGGCCTGTGGGATACCCGAGCTGCCGGACTGGCGGTCCTCGTAACGGGCAGCGCCAGACTGGAAACCTTCCGTCAGTCGGGCGACAGTCTGGCCGGCAGGTACTTCCATCACCGACTCTTTCCGCTCACGCCTGCCGAATCAGCCCGGCTTGGAGAGCGTAGGAGCCTCGAGCACCACGAAAACCGTGGCGGCTTCCCCGAGCCCTGGCTCGCCGAAAGCGACGATGATGCGGGCCGCTGGCGACGCCAGTACCTGGATGGGTTGATCCGCGAGGACATCCTCAGTTTCGAGAACATCAGTCAACTCCGCGCCATGAACCTCCTCGTGGAACTCCTGCGCAAGCGAGTGGCTTCGCCCCTGAGCTACCAGGGGCTTTCCGAGGATCTGGGCATCTCTCCCAATACTGTCAAACATTATCTAGGAATCCTCGAAGCCCTGTACATCGTCTTCCGGGTCTATCCCCATCATCGGTCCATAGCCCGTGCCTTGATCCAACAGCCCAAGGTCTACTTCTTTGATACCGGCCTGGTCGCGGGCGATCCGGGCAGTCTCCTCGAAAACCTGGTCGCCCTTTCCCTTCTCAGACAGCTCAGCCTTGACGAAGACCGGGATGGCAGGCGGCGGGATCTGCGCTACCTTCGCACCAAGGAAGGCCGTGAGGTCGATTTCCTCGTGACCGAGGAGGACGAGCCACAGCTTATGGTTGAAGTCAAAGCCAGTGATCGCAGTCTTTCCCCGGGCCTTTGGTATTTCCATGAGCATTATGGCTTTCCGGGAGTCCAGGTAGTAGCCGACCTGCACCAGGAAAGCGAGGCAGGTCCCCTCAAGCTCCGGCGAGCCCTGGACTGGATGGAGGAGCTCGGGGCTGCTACACCAGGGGCTGCCGCTGGATGAGCATCCTGAGAGGCGGAACTACGCAGCCCCTGGTCCGTCGCCATCCACGGATCGACCCCTGCGAAAGCACTGGAACTCGCCAGATTCCTGTTTATAATCACTCGTATGAACTGCAATCTGGCGCTGGAGGAATGAGATGCGGAACTCTAGAAGCTACCCAAGACTCACTGTGCTTCTCAGCGCTCTCTTGCTTTTAGGCGGTGCGCCAAGCGCCCAGGATCGCAGTTGGACGGTATTGGCCTATTTTATGGCCATCGTTCCCACCCGGGAAGGCGCTACCGGCCACGGGAAGAGCGTTACCGATGCCACTACCGAGGCCGGCTTTGATCCGACAAAAGGCCCGAGCTGCGATTATAAAGCCATCGACGCAGGAAACACCGGCATCTATCTCGAACTGGAGGCCTGCAACTTTGGTAACAATTACGACTACATTGCGCATGAAGGGCCTGCGGCAGAAAAATGACCCAGAAAAAGAGCTGCCCATGCTGCCAGCGCCAAGCAGGCATGTCTGCGATTCTTCCTGTCGCCAGGGAGTAGGGGCACTGAATGGATGAGGATTATGACGACCTTTATGATCTCCTGCTTAAGTTCACCGATGACAACATAAAGGAAGTAGCGCATTGGGTGTGTAAGCGAAGGGCCAAGTCAAGCGTTTCGGACAAGGAAAGGGAAACCATCGGGCACATGAAGAAACTGAGAGCCATGCTCTGTGAACCGGTGCCATTTCTCCCATGGCAAAGCAATAGTCATTGGGAAAATATCAGGCAGTTCTACCGTAGCATCAACAACCCGCTTGCAGTAAGCATGTATCCGCTGGAAAGCAGGGATCAGAATCAAAGCCTCCGGATGGTCGAACACGGAATTGCCTATATGGAATCTCTCGTTGCAAAGGCTGACGAAGAGCAATATGCGAATGTCGAAAACTACGTAAAGGACACCGAGCTTCTCATCACTGATCTGCTGGCCATCCTCGAGCAGGAATATGAAGCAAGGATAGCCCACACGAGGGTAGTTATAACTAATTATGTCGAGCCGCACAGGAAGGCGCTCGAAAAGCTGCAAGGAGAGCTGGGTCTCGTAGAAACCGGTCTCAGGAAACTCATAGATGATGAATTCATTTCGCCAATCGACAAGGATGCCATCGCACGATCGCTGGAAGAAAAGAGGGGCGATCTTCAGGTGATAAAAAAGCGGGAGCTGGAGAACATGAGGAACGCCAAGGCCTTTGTGGATGAGATACGATCCGCGCAGCAACGTTTTGAGTCCATGGTCAAACTGCTGTCGAGAAAGAACATGGAAGCGCGTAGCCGGAAGGATTACCTCAGTCTCATTTCAAGCCTCAATGCTACCGTTCCTCAACTGGATGATACCTTCCGGGCGCTTTCCGCAGAGTTCAGGAAGAATATCGACAGCATCAGGGAATCATTCTACATATTGAACATGTCGATAAAGAACGACCTGATACGGTCACTGGAAGACCAGACAGTCCTTACGGGCATTCTAGGAACCCATGGAAAGGGAGTGGCAGAAAGGATTGCGAACTCGAAGACTGCCTTGTCGGCCAACGATGTCCAAATCTATGACATCGACCTGACTTTCCTCGGACCTGGTACAAATAATAGCAGCACTATTGGCAACGGCTACTTTTTCATGGGGAAGGGGATCGGAGACAAACAGCAGGACAGAGCTACGTAAAGGTATTTCCCCATTCTTTTATGCGAGGTCGTGTCAGTCATGTCAGTGGATTGACGACGCGGACGCCGAAGTACTCCTGCCCTGCGGCCAGGTCCTCGGACAGAATCTGTGCACACTCAACTCGGATGGCAGAGGCCACGATAAGTGCGTCCCACCACGAGAGCCCGTATCGGAGTTCGGTTTCGCGCGCCTTCCGGAGAATCTCAAAATCAAGCTGCACTGGCTCCCAGGCTCGGAGGGCTTCCAGATCGTTCCATGCAGTTTCGGGAATCAGCCCAGGTTTGAGCTTCCGAGTAACCCTTACATAGTACTCGTTGCAGACTTGAACACTCAGGCGCCCGCTCCGATCTCGCCAGAGCCGCGAGAGGACTTCGTGAGCCCGAAGCTGTTTTTCAGGAAAGGCTGCATCCCGCGCGTATACGAGGATATTCGTATCGACAAAGAATCTATTACTCATAGAGGCTGTCGCGGCTGGGGTAGGAAGCGCCGTCGCTAAGGTTGGTAGCAGACCGGGAAAGAAAGCTGTCCATAGAGGATTGATAGCGCGACTCACTTTCCATTTTTTCTTGAAGGAGGCGGCTTAGTAGACCGGAAACGCTGCTGTCGTGCTCAGCAGCCCAGATTCGCGCCCAGCGGGCAAGTTCTTCAGGAATTGAAACTGTTACATTTCTCACCTCAGCCCTCCACTTTTTCAGTGATACACTTTCTTCGTGTTGCTTCCTACTATAAATCCCTTTCTTTGGTCGTACAAGTGCGGGCAGTCAGCATTGCCGTCTGTCGCGAGCAGGAGAGATTGACAAGCCTATGCTCGCCCCATAGCCTGTCTCCCGCGTGGCGGATCAGGCCTCGGCCGCAGCCTGCGCGAAGGAGTCCACCATGCCCGAGTTCCGCTCTAAAACCAGCACCTTCGGCCGCAACATGGCCGGTGCCCGTGCCCTTTGGAGGGCGACCGGTGTAAAGGACGGAGACTTCGGCAAGCCCATAATCGCCGTGGTGAACTCCTTTACCCAGTTTGTGCCGGGCCATGTCCACCTTCATGAGATCGGCCAGATGGTTTGCCGGGAAATCGAGCGCGCAGGGGGCATCGCCAAGGAGTTCAATACCATCGCGATCGACGACGGCATAGCGATGGGCCACGGAGGGATGCTCTATTCCCTGCCGAGCCGCGACCTCATCGCCGACTCGGTGGAATACATGGTCAACGCCCACTGTGCCGACGCCATGGTCTGCATCTCCAATTGCGACAAGATCACGCCCGGCATGCTCATGGCAGCCATGCGACTGGACATACCATCCATCTTCGTCTCCGGCGGCCCCATGGAAGCAGGCAAGACCAGGCTCTCCGATGGCAAGATCCGCGCGATGGACCTCGTGGACGCCATGGTGATGGCCGCCGACCCCGCAGTCTCCGACGCCGATGTCGAGGCCACTGAGAGGAGCGCCTGTCCCACCTGTGGCTCCTGCTCGGGCATGTTTACCGCCAACTCGATGAACTGCCTCACCGAAGCCCTCGGCCTGAGCCTGCCCGGCAACGGCACCCTCGTGGCCACCCACGCCGACCGGAAGGAACTCTTCCTCACTGCCGCCCGTCGCATCGTCGAGATCACGAAGCGCCGCTACCTCGAAAACGATGCCTCGATCACGCCCCGTGCCATTGCCAGCTTCAAGGCCTTCGAGAATGCAATGCGCCTCGACATCGCGATGGGAGGTTCAACCAACACTGTGCTTCATCTTCTCGCCGTAGCCCAGGAGGCCGGTGTACCCTTCACCATGAAGGACATGGACAGGCTAAGCCGCTCTACTCCCTGCATCTGCAAGGTCGCGCCCGCCGTGAGCTACTACCACGTCGAAGACGTACACCGCGCCGGAGGCATCATGGGCATCCTGGGCGAACTCGACCGCGGCGGCCTTATCAACCGCGACGTGCCCACCGTCCACGCTTCGACCATGGGGGAGGCCCTCGAGCGCTGGGACCTGCTGGGAAGCGGCGGCCGGGGAGCAGGGGCGATGGAACTTTCCAATTTCTACAAAGCCGCCCCTGGCAACGTGGCCAATCTCCTTGCCTTCAGCCAGGACGCCCGTGCCGCCGAACTCGACCTCGACCGCGAGAAAGGCTGTATCCGCACAATTGGGAAGGCTTACAGCAGGGACGGGGGCCTGGCCATCCTCTACGGCAACCTCGCAGTCGATGGCTGCGTCGTCAAGACAGCCGGCGTGGATGATTCCAACCTGAGCTTCCGCGGCAAGGCAGTGGTTTTCGAAAGCCAGGAAGAAGCCTCTGAGGGAATTCTCGGCGACAGGGTAAAGGCAGGCGACGTGGTTGTCATCCGCTACGAGGGCCCCCGTGGGGGCCCTGGCATGCAGGAAATGCTCTATCCAACCAGTTATTTGAAATCGAAGGGCCTCGGGAAGGCCTGTGCCCTCCTCACCGACGGGCGCTTTTCCGGCGGTACCTCGGGTCTCTCGATCGGCCACGTCAGCCCCGAGGCTGCAAGCGGTGGTGCCATCGCATTGGTCCGTAACGGCGACACGATCGAAATCGACATCCCGAAGCGCTCCATCAGGATCGCTGTTTCAGATGAAGAGCTCAGCAGCCGCCGCGAGGCCATGACGAAGCTCGGTGACCGTGCCTGGAAGCCGACTCAGCGCGAACGCTCAGTCTCCACCGCGCTCCGTGCCTACGCGGCCATGGTCACGAGCGCGGACAAGGGCGCGGTACGGGACCTCGGACTCATCGGGCGGGCCTGATCGGACATGAGGGTGTCCGCTTATGCCAATCTCCGTCTGGCGGGATTGCCGGAAAGGACATAGATATGACGGATTCAGACGCTCCCTTGCTGGGTGCCTATGGTGGATGGATCGACGGCCTGACTTCGCAGCGCAGGTACGAATACTCCTTCCTCGACCGGCGATGGAAGGATGTTGAGACCTGGAGACAGGAAGCCAGGAAACGCTTTGCCTCCCTTGTTCTGGCCGAGGATCTGGAACTGCCCCGGGCAGAGCTCCTCGACAGCAGGATCGTCGATGACCTTGTCGTCGAGGAACTCCGTTGGCAGCTGCCCTACGGACCGCCCACCCATGCTTTTTTCCTCAAACCCGCAGGGGCCGGCGGAAGGCTTCCCGCAGTCCTCGCCCTTCACGATCACGGAGGAAACAAGTACTTCGGCAAACGCAAGATCGCCGATGTCGACGGGAACAGCCACCCCCACCTGAAGGCCTACCGTGAGCTCTACTATGGCGGACGGGCCTGGGCGAACGAGCTGGCGAAGCGGGGCTACGCAGTCCTCGTGCACGACGTCTTCCCCTTCGAGAGCAGGAGGATCCTTGCCTCCGACCTGCCAGGCCTTGTGGTCGAGCGCATGATGCGGGCCCCCGAGGACCTGCGCGAGCTTTCATCTTCCGACACCGTTTCAGGATATTCATGTACTGACTATGATGTTATGGAGGGAGGAACCGGAGTCCAGATCGACCGCTACAACGCCTTCGCCGGACAGCATGAAGCAATTGTAGCCAAGAGCCTGTTCTCGGCCGGGCTTACCTGGCCGGGCGTCACTCTTTCCGAAGACAGGGCTGCCCTCGACTACCTTGCCTCACGGCCCGACGTCGATCCAGGGCGCATCGGATGTGGAGGCCTCTCGGGCGGGGGGATGAGGACCAACGTCCTGGCCGGAAGCGACTCGCGTATCCGCTGCTCGGTAACGACGGGCTTCATGAGCACCTGGGCTGATTTTGCCCGCCGCTCTGCCTTTACCCACACCTGGATGCTCTACATCCCCGGCCTCTCCGCCCTCATGGACTACCCCGACATCCTGGCCATGAGGGCAGGACTGCCTGCCCTCGTGCAGGCGACGAGGGAAGACCGGCTTTTCGATCCGGCCGAAGTCGAAGCCGCGGCCACGAAACTCGGGGCTGTCTGGCTGAAAGCCGGGAAACCAGATAATTTCAGGATGAGTTGGTACGAGGGTCTGCATTGCTTCGATGCCACGATGCAGGAAGAGGCCTTTACCTGCTTTGACCGCTGGTTGTGATCATAACCTGGGGAGGGGCAGGGGGAAAACTACCTGTGCTTGATCAGCGAAGCGATCGCAGCGAGCTAAGGCAATCGTCGGCACTTGTGTTCCCTGTTATCCCAAGTCGCTGAAGCGCTTCGAGAGCATCGCTCAAGGGGAGGTCCATGCGTGATGCAACCTCCCGCAGTGTCAGTCTGCCTGCGCGGTAACGCTCGGCCACATAGACTTCATAGCCCATGCCAAGTAGCTTCCGCATAGCGGTGGATTCCTCGATATGCTCCTCTGCTCCGAGTTCGCGCACAGCCTCGGCTAGATTGTCGGGAAGCCTTAAAGTCTTGGTCGTCATCTCTCGATACCCCCCGAAAGCATCAATATCGCAGCCGCATGCTGATCCGCGCTGATATGGGGGCGTAGAGCCATAAGCGCGCTTTCCGCCCGTTTCCCGCTCATCATACCATCCAGAAAAAGGCGCACGATTATGATTGCAGGCAGCGCATAGGGCAGACCCAACCCGCGCAGGCGCCTGATGAACCGCGCATCATCGCTTGCGACTGCGTCAAATCCACCACCTTGGAAGAGCAGAAGCACGGCGTCTTCGCCCTTTGCAGGATCGCTACCAAGGGACTCCACTGTCACCCTACCCGCTGCTATGTTCTGGCCAATGCGAACAGCATCGGGAAGCTGCGGCGCCCGATCAACCGTCTCGGAGGCGACGAGTGCGGGTATGGTGATGTTCCATGCAGCGCATACCTCCTCCTTGAGCCCAGCCTTTGTTAGCTTGATAAGGCAGTCCGCATCCATGACGATCCTCATGTAATAAATTGTAATACCGAGCATACACGCTGTCAATGATGCATTCAGGCAGGGAACTCGCATCCGGAGGGTACTTTGCAGCCAAGGGTGAAAAAGGCCCACTATCATTGCAGGTATTGAGGAGGGACGCGGACAATGTCAGGCTTGATAAGCGATGATCAGTGAAGGAGGAACCATGAAATCCTGGGGCAGCATCAACGGGCAGGCTGTGAAACTTTTCACCCTCGCCAATGCGAATGGCATGGAGGTGGACATCAGCGATTACGGCGGCACGATCGTGAGCCTGCGAGTGCCGGACCGATGGGGGAAGATAGGCGACGTTGCGCTGGGCTATGGGTCCCTCGACGAATATACCGTTTCCGCATATGCGCCTTATTTCGGTGCCCTCATCGGGCGCTTCGGCAACCGCATCGCCCGTGGCAGCTTCACCTTGGGTAGCCGGGACTATCGCCTGGCCACCAACAACGAGCCCGGCGGCCTTCCCTGCCACCTCCATGGAGGACTCAAGGGTTTTGACAAGGTAGTCTGGAAGGCGGAAGCCTTTATGCGGGAAGGCGCCGAATCGCTGCGGCTCAGCTACACAAGCGCAGACGGAGAGGAAGGCTATCCAGGCAGGCTCGAGGTCACCGTGACCTACAGCCTTGGCAAGGATGGAGCGCTCTCCATCGAATACGAGGCCAGCACCGACAAGCCCACAGCGGTCAATCTTACCAATCACTGCTACTTCAACCTCAAGGGCGAGGGTGAAGGAGATATCCTCGATCACCAGATCGAGATCAGGGCCGCACATTTCACTCCCGTAGACAAGGGACTGATCCCTGTCGGGACTATCGAGCCAGTGGCCGGAACGCCCTTCGACTTCAGCACGCCACACAGGATCGGCGAGCGCATCGATGCCAGACACGAACAGCTGGTCCTGGGATCAGGCTACGATCACAATTGGGTGCTTGATGGCCAGGACGGACAGCTATCGCTGGCGGCGAGGGTTACCGAAGCCGGCAGCGGCCGCGTGCTCGAGGTGCTGACCACAGAGCCTGGCGTCCAGTTCTACAGCGGGAACTTCCTGCCCCGTGCCGAGGACAAGCCTGCAATGATCGGGAAATCCGGGAAGCCCTACCAGAGGCGCGGCGGATTCTGCCTTGAAACGCAGCATTACCCCGATTCTCCGAACCAGCCTTCCTTCCCTTCCGTCATCCTCGAACCCGGGCAGATCCGGCGGAGCGTGACGCAGTACCGTTTCAGCGCCAGCGCTCCAGTTTCCGTATGATGGCGAGCTCCTCCTCCTCCGAGGAGGTCCCGATACAGAGGTAGATGCCCTTGGGCCGGACTTCCCGCATGAAGAGGTCGAGCTCCTGGGGCTTCAGGTCGACGACGATCCCCCTGCTCCTGTCCTGGATCTTCCTGATGAGGGGGACCCACTGCATTATGGGCTCGTCGTCGCCGACACCCTGTACCCACTGGTAACCCTGGACGCCGGGAAGCTCAAGGAGGCGGTCGAGATGGCGCGCGACGCCCTTTCCGTCAACATGGAACACGTTGTGCGACATCATTCGGCATTCGCGCTCGAGCTCGGGCAGGACGAACTCCTCGAAATGCTCTGGCGAGAGCATGGAAGCGAAATCGCAGCTGGGTATGTGCATCGTGCCGGGCACGGGAATTCCCATCCAGGTGACGGAGGGCTGGCCGGCAGCCTTGAGGGCCGAGTCGAAGCGGCTATAGATCGCCGCAAAGTCTTTCGCTGCCAGGTCGAGAAGCTTCTTCGCGAAATCGGGGTCGTCGTAGAGGTCGAGACAGAATTCCGTCTGGCCTCGGAAGGCTACGGCAGTATCGATGCCAGGATGGAGGTCGGTATAGCCGACCAGGAAACGCCCCGGGGCCTCCTTGAGTGCAGCCTGGGTGAGGGCTTCGATGGTCTTCATGAAGTCGCCACCGGTATCGAGACGGAGCGCCTCGATATCCACCTTCTCCTTGACGCAGTGGACCGACCAGGAAGTGGCTTCCCCGTAGATGAGGGGACAACCGTAGAAAGCCGCATAGACGTCGGGACCGAGGTTGGGCCAGTAGACCGGGAAGGTTTCGCCATTGAAGTGGCGCCCCTCGATGGAGGCAAGGAAGGTCGTGACCTGGTATTCGACATCAAACCAGCGCCTACGAAGGGCTCCTTCGTCGAGTCCGCTGTCCGGCGCCTCGAACTCGGCATTGTGGCGGGTAAAGCGGACCGGAGGCCTGTCCAGCAGCTCTCCCGCAAACCAGGCCAGCACCCGTTCCATCGCGCGTCCAAAATCGTGCTTGGTTTCGAGTCCGGTGTTCATATTCATGGCGCATACCTTGTTTTCTGGATCTCGTCGATCATGGCGTCGAAATTCTCCAGCGGCGTGTCGAGCTGGACATGGTGTGTCGGCCCGATGATGAGTCCGCCCTTCGCGCCTAGGGTCTCGATGCGAAGCCGCACTTCCCGGCGCAGATCCTCGGGACTGCCGAAGGGCAGACTGTATTGCTCGTCGATCGAGCCCCAGAAGCAGAGTCGGTCACCATATTTCCGTTTGATTACAGCCGGGTCCATGCAGGCGGGCTGTATTGGATTGAGGACATCGAGACCGATCTCGATGAGTTCGGGGATGATATCCTCTATGTCCCCATCCGAATGGTACGCGATCTTGATGTCTGGCTTGATGGCCTTCACCTCCGCGATGAACCGTGCCATGCGCGGCTTGAAGAAACGGCGCCAGGTCTCCGGCGAGATGAGCATGCCCTTCTGCGACCCGACGTCGTCGCCAGTCCAGATCATGTCCACGCCCATCCTCGCGAGCCGCTTGGCTGCGGCAAGGTGATAGTTAAAAGGAATATCGAGGATGGCGTCGGCGAGATCAGGGTCGGCCAGCATATCCATGAGCATGGGCTCGAGGCCGCGGAGGGCCCATGCCGTCTCGAAGATCGTCGTGACCGTGGCACCGACTATCCAGTACTCCTTCCCGAAATGTTCGAGGAGCCTGGCGGTGTCAACATAGAGTTCGGGCCTTTCTGGATCGGGAGCCCTGTAGGAGGCGAGTACGGACTCGTCCGCGAGTGGGTGCTTGCAGATCTCGGTGTAGCGCCCAGGGCCGAAGGGTGTCCGGTACTCTGTCGAGCTCCAGCCGACGCCCCATTCGTCCGTGTAGGCGTCGCCCGAGTAATAGGAATTGGCCCAGCCCACCGATGAAATGAGCATGTCCTCGTCGAGGCCTATCTCGAGGTCGTAGGCATTGCCCCCACCGTGGGGGTTGTGGTCCTTGCCCAATCCCTTCCCCTTCCGGGCGCGGAGCCTCAGGGCAAACTCCGGGGTAAAACTCACCTGCATCGGGCAGCGATCGGGCGCCTCGTGGGCAAGAGCCGTCGCGACACGATCCCGGTGTTTCATGCTCATGGCTTTCCTCTCCCTTTCTGTCCTGCAAGTTTATGACAACTACGATTAAACTGGCCCATTGCTGTTTCTGCCACTATTTCAGGCGCTTTATCAATACCGCCTGGAGGGAGACCGAGATCAGCACGATCAGGCCATAGATCACGTTCGTCCAGAAGGCGGTCATGCCTGCCGCGACGATCCCTGCGTTGATGGCACCGATTATGAAGCAGGCAATGAAGGTTCCCAGTATCGTACCGGTGCCACCGTAGGGTGAGGTGCCGCCCAGGAAAACCGAGGCCAGCGTGTTCATCATGTAGCCTTCACCGAGGGTCGGCCAATAGTAGAGGACTTCCTCGCTTACAACAAAGCCGGCAAAGGCCGCGGCCGCGCCCAGGATGATAAAGCTCCAGATCTTGGTACTGTCCACGTTCACGCCCATGAGCCGGGCGCTCCCGATGTTGTCACCGGTGAGGTAGACGTGGGCACCGAAGCGGGTCCTGTTGAGGATGAGCCAGAGCACCAGGGCAATGCCTATCGTCCAGGCGAATTGCGCGGGAATGACGCCGCCGATCCTTCCGACAAAGAGGGGATAGAGGATGGTATCCTGGATGGGAGTCATTCCCATTCCCTGGCCGTTGGTGACGACCAGGATGACACCGCGCCAGAGATACTGAGTACCGATGGTCGCCACGAGGGAGGGTATGCCAATCTTCACGACGAGCACGCCGTTGAGGTAGCCGGCGATCACTCCTGCCAGGATGCAGGAGAAAAAGCCGACCCAGACATCGCCAGTCATCGTGTAGGTGACATCGAAGGCCAGCATGCCAAGGGACATGATCGAGGGGAAGGAAAGGTCGATCTCGCCAACTATGATGATGTAGGTCAGCGGGAGTGCCATCAGGGCGAAGAAGGGAGTCGTCGACATGAAGGAAATGTAGATCGAGCTGGAAAGGAAGGTCCGCGGGGCGGCGGCAAGGAAGAGGAGCCAGATGAAGATGCCCACAAAAAGAATGCCTATCTGCATCGAGTAGCGGCGGAAGAAGCGTTTGAAGCCCAGGGCAGCCGGGGCTTCCACGGCGGCCTTCGCTGTCGCGGTTTCTCCTGATTTCATGCGGTGCCTCCCTCGGGGTGCATATCCTGCCCTTCCTTGCCAGAATCGAGGCTTCCCGTGTGGGCGACGAGATAGAGCTTGTCGATCAACTCCTGCAAGGTGAGCTCGTTCTTCCGGTATTGGCCGGCCACCGTCCCGCGGTCCATCACGACGATCCTGTCACAGACGGGGTACACGTGGAAGATGTTATGATCTATGAAGATGCAGGACTTGCCCTCGCTTTTGATCTGGTCCACGAAGTCGAGGCACTTCTTGGTTTCGGAGAGCGAAAGACCCATGGTCGGTTCGTCGAGGATGATGAGTTCAGCCTTGAAGTAGAGGGCCCTCGTGATGGCTACGCCCTGGCGCTCCCCACCCGAGAAGGTCCTGACCGTCGACTCGGGGGTGATGGCCTTGGAGGTGAATCCCATCGCAGTGCTCATGAGCTTCCTGGTTTCGTTCCTCATTCCCTTGACGTCGAGGAATCCCCACTTGTTGACTGTCTCGCGGCCAAGGAAGATGTTCCGCCACAGCGACTGCTCGTCTGCGAGGGCCCGTTCCTGGTAGACGATTTCGATGCCCTTCTTTCGGGCCTCGGGCACGGTGAAACGGTCGATTTTCTTGCCCTTTATATAGAACTCTCCGCCAGGGTCGGGTTGGTGATATCCCGTGATGATCTTGACGAAGGTTGACTTCCCTGCGCCGTTGTCACCAAGCAGGCCGACAATTTCGTTCGTGCCTATCTCGAAGTTCACATCGTGGAGGGCTGAGACCTCTCCGAAGGTCTTCGACACGTTCTTCATCTGGAGAAATTGTTCCATGGGTCATCCTTCCGCATAAAAAAACCGGTGTAGCGCCGAGGACCGCCGCACCGGTTGTGTCAAATCATGGTCCGCAGGCTATCCCTGCGATCCCTGGATCAGCGAATGTTCTTGGCTGCGAGCGGGGCAATGATATCGACATTGTTCTTGTCGACAAAACCTGCGCCCGTGTCGATGTGCAGGCCCGAGAACTGGTAGACCTTGGTGAGGCAGACCTGGAGGACGGGGAGGTAACCCTGGAGCCACTCCTGCTGGTCAATGACGAGCTGGGTGTAGTTGCCCTTGATGGCGGTGATCGTGGCGGGCGAAAGGTCAAAGCCGGCGATCTTGATTTCGCCGGGCTTCTTGCCAGCTGCCTTGAGGTAGGTCGCGGCGGTCGCGGTGAGTCCACCGTGATCGGTTACGACAACCTTGACATCCGGGTGAGATGAGACATAGCCGGCAAAGGTCGGGGCGCCAGCAGGCGCGTCTTTGTTGGTGGTTGCGTCGATCTCGATGTAATCGACGACAAGTCCGTTTTCCTTGAAGGCGTCAATGACTCCCTTGGTGCGCTCGCCGCGGGCGGGCTGGGACAGGAGTCCCCAAACCATGGCGCGATCGCCCTTCTTGAGAGCAAAGTTCATGACAGCCTGGGCACCGAGGGCATGGCCGGCAGAGTAGAGCGAGGCACCAACATAGCCGAAACCATTGCCAGCATACTTGGCTTCAGCCTTGGGGAGCTCGGTGTTCATGCTGGTAACGATGATGCCCTTGCTGCGTGCGTCATCGATGAGGGCATCGAAGGCTTCATCGCCCGGGTGACCCATGATGCAGATGCCGTCCGGCTTCATGGCTACAGCCTCACGGAACTGCTGGATCATTTTCTGCGGATCCCAGTCAGACCAGACATAGTCGACCTTGCAGCCTATGTCGGCAGCGGCCTGCACTGCGCCGTTGTAGACGTTGACAGCGAAGACACCACCCTGGGGTCCGCCGGGGAAAAAGACGACACGTACATTGGATGCCCACTTGGCCTGGGCCATTGCAGGTGCTGCGATAATTGCCAAAAGCAGCACCATAGCGACGAGAATTCGTTTCTTCACCATCACCCTCCAAAAGGAATGTTGACCGCCCCCAAAGGGCGTTCCGATACAAGCTGCAGGGATTGTGGACCATGGATGCCAGGATGTCAATTTTTATCGGAAAAATAGCTCAATCACACTGCTGTAATCGTTTACACCACGCCTTCGCGGCTAGGCTTTGCCGCAGACGCCCTTGCTCCCGGCTTGACCGTGGGCCTCATCGCAGTGATAGTCCTTATTAATCCTATCGGACAGGGAGGAATCATGGCGAACCGCAGGATCGACTGGTACCGCACCAGGCTCGAGCCAGCCCGGCTGAGGGAACTCACTGAACGTCGCGATAGCCCCGGGCTCGCCCAATGTCTGTCCTTCGTCCTGATCCTCATGGTGCTGGGCAGCCTCTGCTTCTGGCTCTGGACCCTGAAGCTCTGGATCCTCCTCGTCCCTGCCTGCTGGCTGTACTCGACCTTCCTCTTCCTGGCCAGCATGGCGGCGGGAGTTCATGAGCTCAGCCACGGAACTGCATTCAAGAGCAAATGGCTCAACGAAGCCTTCTACAATCTCTTCTGCTTCCTGACCTGGAACAATCCCGTGCATTTCCGTGCAAGCCATGCCTATCATCATCAGGACACCCTGCATCGCGGCATAGACCTCGAGGTGAGCCAGATTCCGGTGGCCGAGAAACTGAATGCCCGGAACCTTTTCCTGTGGTTTACCTTCGACGCACCATGGTGCTGGCTCCTCGTGCGCACTGCCTTCCGCCATGCCTTTGCCGATGACCGCGCCGACTACTTCGGCTGGAAGCCCCTCTTCGACAGAGATGACCCGCGCAGGAAGGCTATGTTCCGATGGGCACGGCTGATGATTCTCGGACATCTCATCCTCACCGCGGTCTTTGCCTTTTTCCAGCTCTGGATCCTCATATACCTCGTGAGCCTCGGCAGTTTCTTCGCGAGCTGGCTCGGCAAGTTCTATGGTTCGCTGCAGCACTCCGGACTCTCCGAGAGCGTCCCCGACTGGCGCCTCTCCTGTCACACGGTCGAGTTCGGACCGGTCAACCGCTTCCTTTACTGGAACATGAACTACCACATCGAGCACCACATGTATGCAGCCGTGCCCTTCCATAATTTGCCAAAACTCCACGCCCTCGTCGCGCCGGACTACCCGTTGCCCCAGAAGGGCCTCGTCGCAGGCCTCAGGAAACTCTACGAGATCAGGCGCGCCCAGATGAAGGATCCATCCTATGCCTACGTTCCGCCCTTCCCTGAGACAGCCACTCCACCGCGTTTCAGGGAAGGATCATGACAATACTGTCTTGCTCTCCATGCCCGAAGGAGGAATCATGACACTGCTTTTCTTCTGTCCGCGCTGGGGCTCGGAAAGCCTCGGCATTGCCGATTTCTGCGCCAAGGCAAAGGCTGCTGGCTACGACGGGGTCGAGCTGGCCCTCCCCTTCGGCGACCAGGGCGGCACCGAAGCCATCCTGGCCGCGATCCATGACAATTCCCTCGAGTTCATAGGCCAGCACTGGGCTACGAGCCAGAGGGACATCGAAGCCCATGCCGAGGAGTTCAGGCGACAGCTCGAGTGGCTGGCGGACGCGAAGCCCCTCTTCATCAACTCGCAGACCGGCAAGGACTGGTTCCCTGCCGGATGGAGCGAACGCCTCATCGCCATCGCAGGCGAGGTCTCGAAAAGGCGAGGCCTCCGCATCGTGCATGAGACCCACCGCGGCAAGTTCGCCTACTCGGCCGCTGTCACGCGCGGTTTCCTCGAACGTGATCCGGAACTGCGGCTCAGCGTCGATCTCTCGCATTGGTGTGTCGTCTCGGAGTCCCTTCTCGCCGACCAGGAGGAGAGCCTTGCGCTGGCCATCAGCCGCGCCGAGCACATCCACGCCAGGGTCGGCTTCGAGGAGGGCCCCCAGGTAGCCGATCCCCGCGCGCCCGAAGCTGCGCGCGCCCTCGAAGCCCACCTCGGATGGTGGGACCGGATAGTGGAGCTCCATCGCGCGCAGGGAAAAGAAGCCCTCACAATTACCCCTGAGTTCGGCCCCGCACCCTACATGCCCCTCCTCCCCTGGACCGCGCAACCCGTTTCCGACCAATGGGGCATCAACGTGTACATGATGGAGCTACTCAGGAAGCGCTGGTCATAAGGCAAGCGTCGGCGCCCCCGCGGGAGGGGGGTCAGGCCCGTTGGCCTGAACCCCTTGCGCGCCGGGGGGCGCTTTGGTTTAGTTGTTACCTTTTTCCGTATAGAGGTCCCAGGGCAGCGCAGGCGCGGTAGTCGGAGCCTTCGGAATCCATGCCCATGGCGCTCCAGTAGCTCGGCCTGAAGATCGTGTTCTCGTCGACGTTGTGCATGCAGACCGGGATGCGCAGCATCGAGCAGAGGCTGATGAGGTCTGCGCCTATGTGGCCGTAGGATATCGCCCCGTGGTTGGCCCCCCAGGCGGCCATTACGGAATAGACGTCCTTGAAGGGACCTGTGCCTGTCGTGCGGGGAACAAACCAGGTCGTGGGCCAGGTTTCATTGGTGCGTTTGTCCAGCTTCTCGTGCACGTTTTCCGGGAGGGTCGCGGTGACGCCCTCGGCGAGCTGGAGCACGGGACCGACACCGCGCACGAGGTTGATCCTCGTCATCGTCACAGGCATGCCGCCCTCGGTAAGGAAGGCGGAGGACCAGCCGCCGCCCCGGAAGTATCCAAGGTCGCCATAGCGCCAGCTGGTTGCATCGAGGCAGTCACCCGCCTCCTTTGCGCTGATTTCCCACCAGGGCTTCATGACGGGCTTGCCGTTCTTTTTCTGCTTGCCTGTCCCGTCCATGGTGGTAGCGCCGGAGTTGATGAGATGGATGAAACCCTTGGCAGCGTCTCCCGTGGGTTTCCAGCCAGTGACGCGCTCGACAGCCTCGGGGCTCCAGTAGGTACGCACGTCCGAGAAAATCTGGGAAGTACCAGTCAATAGATTCCCGAAAAGCATGGCGACGCCGTTCAGGGAGTCGTTCTCGGTAGCGACGACATAGGGTTGGCGGATTCCAGACCAGTCGAAGCTCGAGTTCAGGATGGTCTCGAGGAAATCCCCGTTGGGGAAGTGGTCGGTCCATGCGCGCTGGCCCTGGAAGCCTGCGAGAATCGCATTGTGGCCGAGGGCCTCCTCGTTGAGGCCCTTCCTCTTGAGCTCGCCATTGCCGACCATCATATCACGTACGATCATCGCCATCTTGACGCTTGTTTCCCAGGCCTTGTCCTTGCGGGCACGACTGTGCTGGACCTCTGGAGCATTGACGTCCGTGCCTTCCTTGCAGTTCTCGCGCACCCATTCCATGGCGCGCTTGAACTCCGCCTCGGAATAGAGCTTCTCCTCGAGGCGGCGCACGAGCTCGCTCATGTCCACGGTCTCGTTGCGCATCCCGAGCCACTGCTGGAAGAAATCCGGATCGACAATGGAACCGGCAATGCCCATGGAGACTGCGCCGACGGAGAGATAGGACTTGCCGCGCATCCAGGCGGCGGCTATGCCTGCGCGGGCGAAGCGGAGGATCTTGTCCTCGACGTCCGCAGGGATCTTGTCGGTGTCCTTGAGGTCCATGACGTCATGGCCGTAGATGCCAAAGGCCGGCAGACCCTTCTGGTTGTGGGCCGCGAGGACAGCCGCCAGGTAGACCGCACCGGGACGGTCGGTCCCGTTGAAGCCCCAGACAGCTTTAATTGTAAGGGGATCCATGTCCATGGTCTCGGAGCCGTAGCACCAGCAGGGCGTGACGGTCAGCGTCACCTGCACGCCCTCGCGTGCGAATTTCTCGGCACAGGCAGCTGCCTCGGCCACGCCTCCGATGGTCGAATCCGCGATGACGCACTCGACCGGCTGACCGTTGGGATGCCGCAGCTTATCGTAGATCAGGCGGGCCGCAGCATGGGCCATGCCCATTGTCACAGCCTCGAGGGACTCGCGCACGCCACCGAGGCGTCCGTCGATCGTGGGCCTGATCCCGATTCTCGGGGCCTGGCCCCTCAGCCTGTTTGCGGGCCCCTGCATCCTGAGCGACTCCAGGTTTGCCATCTTCCTCTCCTTCGCCGCCCGGGGACGGCCACTTGCGATATCGATACCGAATATCAGTACTCTGTCTTCCTAACCATGCGAAACCAGACGCGTGGGCAGGCGCAGGATCCTGGGCCTGTCGCCGCCATCACCGGCAATCCGCTCGAGGATGAGCCGCACCGCCTCCTGGCCCATCATCGCGACCGGTTGCTCGACGGCGAAGCGGCAAAAGCACAAAAGGGGTGAGTAGGGCATCTCGTCGAAGGCCGCCAGCTCGACGCGGCCGACCGTGGCAGCAGGCGCAACCGCCATGGCCCTGCCCGTGCTGACACCTTCGGCCGCCGGTGAGTCAGCCGAGCGGCCCGCCGTCATCAACCAATTGGTACAGCCTATGTGCGTGTCGGCGTTAACGACGAAGAAGGCCCCGGGAGCACCGGGCAGGGAGAGCATCTGGCCGAGCATGCGGTAGCCCGAATCGATGTGCATGTTCCCGTAGCGTTCGAAGGCCTCCTCGCGGGGAAGGCCGAGTTCCGCCAGGGCGCGGAGGTAGCCGGCGTGGCGCTCCCGCGCGGTGGATAGCCGTGGGTCGCCTCCCACGAGTCCGATGCGCCGGTGCCCGAGTCCAGCGAGGGCCCGCGTCGCGGCGCAGGCCCCGCCCTCGTTGTCGACGAGCACGGCATCGGTTCCAGCTCCGCGGGGGGACCTGTCCGCCAGCACGAGGGGCATGCCCCTCGCGGCAGCCGCCTTGAAGTGAGAGCCCGAGGCAGTTGCCGGTATCGCTATGACACCATCGACAAGACGCTCGGCGAAAAAACCCAGGAGGCGCTTTTCCTCCGCGAGGCTCTCCCGCGAGGAGCAGAGGAGGAGACCGTAGCCCCGGGCAGCCAGCTCGCCCTCGATGCGATCGGCCAGGAGCATGAAGAAGTCCGTCGCCAGATCTGGCGCAATGACACCGATTGTCCGGGTCGCCCTCGTCTTCAGGCTGCGCGCAGCGTGGTTGGCTGAATAGCCCAGGCGGGCTGCCGCCTTCCTGACCCGCTGGGCCGTGCTGGAAAGCACTTTCGGATCATCGTTCAGCGCCCTCGAGGCGGTCGCGGTGGAGACCCCCGCCTTGGCCGCAACCTCCCTGATCGTCGCGACCTTCCTCGGAGGCACAGCGATGCGCCGCGCCTCCTGCTTTTTTTGGATCACAGGCAGGTCCCCACCGGCTGTCGGCGCGGGCCAGATGCGGGTATAGTCCTTGACTGCAAGGAGCCAGGACGATGAGTGACGAAGTGCAGGAATTCTGGGATGCCTTTGAGAGCGAAACCGGAGAGAAGGTCGAGGCGAGGGGCATGGGCTCCCTCCGCGAGGGGAACGAGGGAAGGGCCAACGAACGCTGGGGCCTCCTCATCCTGACCGACAGGGCCTTCCATTTCAGGTCCGTCCCGAGCGCCAACTGGATCTCGGGGCTCCTGTCCCGCAGTGCCAGCACCAAGCCGCAAAAGACCCTGGAAATCAGGATCGCCCGCGAGGACATCCTCGAAGTCATTCTTCCGACACGAAACCTCTGGGATCGCATCCTCGCCCCGCCCTTCGAGGATGTCTCCATCCGCAGCCGCGATGCCACAAGCGGCAGCGGGGAGGCTAGTACGCGACGCTTCGGCTTCGAGCGCAAGGGAGATGTCCTCAAGGCCCTGCAGGGCGCCTTTGCAGACAAATCCGCGCTCTGACAATCCTCTGTCCCGTCCCTTCCGGCATGAAACCGGGGGCAGGTCCACAGGCGCATAGGGGATGATTCCGCTCAGGATGGGCTACCTCCGTCTCCCATCCTGCCCCCGGAGACGCTTCCTGTCAATCGGGGAATGTAAACGATTACATGGATGGCCCTGAAGCAGTCGGCCTCCTGCGCCGTGACAACGACGGGAGGCCCGACAGGAATATGCAATCAATTGGTACTTATAAGGCGAGCTTCAGCACGGCCACCATGTCGGCCCTGGCGAGGGGGACGAAGTGCCCCAGCTTCCTGCCTCCCTCGCATCCCTTTCCGGCCATCTCCTCGATGCGATCGGGCCCGATGCCGATGCCAGGAAGCCGCAGGGCCTGGCCTATGGAAGCCCAGAAGCCCTCAAGGCGGGCTATGCCCTCGCGGGCAGTGCGCTCCGGTGAGTAGAAGGCCTGGTCCACGCCCCAGACCCGCACTGCGAGCTGCACAAAGCGTGTGAGATCATGCTTCAGCACGTACTTCATCCATGCAGGGATGACCACGGCCAGGCCAGCCCCATGAGCCACGTCGTAGATTCCAGAAAGCTCGTGCTCGATGTCGTGGCTGGCCCAGTCGCCCTCGCGCCCGGTGTTGAGGAGGTTGTTATGGGCGACCGTTCCCGCCCACATGAGCTCGGACCAGGCTTCGTAGTCCTTCATCTGTGCAAGGACCCGAGGCGCGACATCGATCACCGTTCTGAGGGTGGCCTCGATGAGGCGGTCAGTAAATTCGACAGGCCGCGAATTGGTGAAGTATCGCTCCAGGAGGTGGGCCATTATGTCAGTAATCCCGTTGGCTACCTGCTCCTTAGGCAGCGTAAAGCAGAGTTCCGGGTTGAGGATCGAAAAACGCGGATACGCATGTTCGGAGTTGAAGGCACGCTTGAGGAGACCCTCTTCCTTGGTAACCACGGATCCTGAGCTCGCTTCTGAGCCCGCAGCGGGAATCGTGAGGACAGTGCCGACGGGCAGGGCTTCCCTGGGCTCGGCCTTGCCCGTGTAGAAATCCCAGACGTCGCCTGCGTAGGGAACCCCGACGGCGATGGCTTTGGCAGAATCGATGGCCGAACCCCCTCCCACCGCGAGGATCAGCCCGATCTTCTCGCGCCGACAGGTTTCAATGCCCTCGCGGACGAGGGAAAGCCGCGGGTTCGGCTTTACGCCCCCGAGTTCAACCCATTCGACCCCAGCGGCCTTGAGCGAGGCGGTTACTCGAGCGTGGAGACCACTCTTCCTGATGCTGCCTCCTCCAAAGTGCAGGAGCAGCTTCTTCGCATAGACGGCAGCCTCAGCACCCACCTTCGATTCAGTGCCCCTTCCGAAAACGATCTTTGTCGGGTTCCTGAAAATAAAATCATCCATGTGGTTCTCCTTTTCGTCGCTCAACATGCAATGCGGCGGCGAAACCGCCCCTCATAATCTTCCAGCGTGGACGAGGCGTGCAAGCGGGTCGTATGATGGGCCATGCTGCAAGATTCCTTCTACCTCGTCGTCTGCCTGAACCCGACCATCCAGAATACAATGGTCTTCCCGAAACTCGCCCCCGGTGAGGTCAACCGCAGCGCTGAGTGTCGCGTCGACGCATCCGGCAAGGGTGTCAATGTTGCGCGAACCCTCGTTGAATCCAGGCGTCCCGTTGTCCACCTCACCCAGCTTGGCGGCCCGACGCGTGACTGGTTCCTCGCGATGTGCCAGGCGGACGGGCTCGAGGTATCCTGGGTGGAGTCTGCCTCTCCCATCCGCATATGCACAACCGCGATCGACCGTAGCGCGGGAACTGCCACCGAACTCGTACAGGAGGGCCAGACTGTGGAGGCGGGCACCGAGGGTCGAATCCTCGCGCGCTTTGCCGAGCTCCTCCGAGGTGCCAGGGCTGTCCTGATTTCGGGAACCAAGGCAGCCGGTTTTTCTCCTTCCACCATTCCCCAGATGGCCCGCCTCGCAGCCCAGGCTGGCAAGCCCCTCTTCCTCGACATCAAGGGAGCTGACCTCCTGGGTTGCCTGCCCCATCGACCCTACGCTATCAAGCCCAACCTCGAAGAACTCCTTCAGACGCGGGCGCCTGAAAAGGCGGAAGCCCTCCGTTCCAGTGGGGACGAGGGCGAGCTTAGGCGCTTTGTTGCCGAGGCTTGCTTCGAGTACGTGGAGCGCCACGGAACAAGGCTTGTCGTCACTCGGGGAGCCCGGCCGACCCTCTTCTGGGAGGGTGGGCGACTTCAGGAACAGCCGACAAACCCTGTCGAGGCCTTGAACCCCATCGGATCGGGCGACGCCTTCATGGCAGGCCTCGCCATGATCCTCACCGAGGGGGGCAGCCTGGCCGAGGCAGTGGCCGAGGGCAACCGCCTGGGTGGGCTCAATGCCGAACTGCTCAAACCGGGATCGATAGGGGGAGAGGGGAAGCCAAGCTGAGGATTGTGCTCAGAAATCCTCCGCCCTCACCTTGAGCGTCAGCCCTTCAAAAATGGCCACGGGACAGAGTTGCCGGAGATCGGCCACCGAGGGTAGCCCATATATCCGGGACTTGATGCGGTACTGAAGCACCTCAAAGGTCTCGGGGTTGACGATCCAGTATTCCCGAACTCCGTGTTTCTCATACAACTGACGTTTTTCCGTTTGATCCACCATCGCCGTGCCGGGAGACAGGATCTCGATGATGAAGTCCGGCGCGCCTCGTATGCCCTCATCGATGAGTTTGGACCGGTCACAGACCACCAGAAGGTCGGGCTGGACGACCTTGTCGATGTCGCCCAAGGCCTCATCGCCTTCGGGCAGGAAGACATCGATGGGGGAATCGTAAAGGGAGCAGGGCTTCCCTTCGAAAAAGCGATCCAGTTGGCTGAAAAGCCTTCCGCTGAAGGCCTGGTGTCTCCGCCGCGGGGCAGGGGACATGCCGAAAAGTGGATAGGCCTTCCCGTCGATGAGTTCCCAGTGCTCTCCATCCGGCCAGGTCTTGTAGTCGGCATAGGTGTAATGTTGATCTGGCTTGATAGCTGAAGTGCCATTGGTCCTGGTTCGTGGCATGGCTTGCCCCCTCTCCGTCCTGATTGTAGCACAGCATGCGCAAGGGGACCAAGGGCGCCCGTCACAGCGGATGAGTCGCCCCCGATCATATTAACTACTTCTTTATCCTCTCCTTGAGATCCGGCATGCTGTAGCCGTACTGGTCCTTCATGTCGCGGAGCGGCTTGTCGCGGGCGATGTCTGCGGGCAGGCCCAGCTTGGCGACAACAGCCTCGGGGCTTGCATTGAGTGCGGCGGCGACCTGGTCGATGCTCATGGTCCCTTCGAGGGCGAAGTCTGCGGGTACGACGAGGGTCTTGCCTGATGCGGGAGCTGCGGGAGCCGCTGTCTTGGGCGCCACAGGGGCAGCGCTCGCTGCGGGAGCGACAGCTGCCGGGGCCGCAGCGGTCGGCGCTGCAGCTGGCGCGGCGGAAGCCTCAGGGCTCGCCGCGGCCTGTGCAGCGGTTGATTCAGCTGGCTTGGCTGCAGCCTTGTCCTTTTCGGAAACGTAGGGAACTCCCAGGATCTTCGCGACGGCAACACGCACGGCATCGGCCTCGAAGTCCTTGTATCCGCCAACCTTGCCAGTGTCCTTGAGCATGGTCATGCGTGGCACTTTCTTCATGTCCACTCCGGCTTCGCGGTAGAGCTTCTCGAGTTCCACGCCGAAGGACTCGGCCACCATGTCCCAGGTTGAGGAACCCTTTATATCGGCGACATTGAGCTTGCCCGCAGCAGCGAGTGCGCTCAGGGGCTTGGCCGAATAACCGACAGCCTGACCAATTACGACTGTTGCGAAGTAGATCGCGAATCCGATGCCCACGATGGCGCCGAGTTTCAGGGCCCTTCCGCCGAGGGTGGTCTGGAGGCTGTTGGTCTTGGTCGGGCAGCTCGTCACGCATTCCATGCAGCCGATGCATTCCGGATCGTTGACGGCGTCCGGCTTGGAGACATCGACGTTCATCGGGCAGACCTTGTCGCACTTATGGCAGGAAATGCAGGTCGAAGCCACGCGCTTGATGCGGAAAAGCGGAATGCGCCCGAGGATGGCGTTGACTGCTCCGAGGGGGCAGACGTACTTGCAGAATGCCCGGTCATAGACGACGGAGAGAAGGAGACTTACCACAAGTAGGATAAGCCCAATTGCGAATTCGCCCCAGACGGCGGCAAGCCCGGCCGAAAGATGTCCGTAAGCGGCCCAGGGATCGTAGGGACGGATCACCAGCTCGCCGGTCTTCCAGCTCAGGTAGATGATCACAACTAATACTGGATACTTGATCCAGCGCAGGTACTTGTCGAGCTTCGCCGGAACAAGGGGGCGCTTTTTTTTTCCGAAAAGCTTCTTGCCGATCCATCCAAAGATGCCCTGGAGGGCGCCGAAGGCGCAGAACCAGCCGCAGAAAAAGCGCGAGAGCACGATTCCGAGGGCGACGATCCCCACAGAGAGGACCATGGTCCCTGCTTCGAGCTTCTTGATGACCACTCCGCTGGCTACGAACTTGAGGAGACTTTCAAAGCCTCCGAAGGGGCAGAGCGCGTCGATCGTGGGGACTCCCTGGATTCGCTGGTGAAGGAAGGTGAGTACCGTGAGCCCGAGCAGGATCACTCCGAGTACGACCCTCCTTGTGATCTGGAGGGGTTTCATTGCAGCCGCCATGTCAGTTCTCCTCTATAGGTATGCGAAATAGAAGGCAATTCCGAAAATATATAGCAGTTTGCATGCCAACCTAACCGAGCGCCTGTTTGGAGAAATAATTACCCAATCGCCAGGGTATTGAGTAGTATAGAGCAAGGATGAAGACCCAGAACGAGAAATATATTCCCATTGGAGATAAAAATATCGTCATAGGGGACCAATCCTGCGCTTGGCACGATAGCTGCATTTACCTAGCTGCTGCCTGATATCAATAGTCGGCCGCGTTCCAGGAGGAACATCATGAATCGCCTTTTTTCCATTTTCGCCGCCCTCCTCCTCTCAGCGACCATACTCTTCGCTGCCAACAGCCCCGCAGCCTGGGGCGCCCAGGCCGCGAAGGCTGACAAGGACCAGACCCTCGACGAGATGCTGCGCTATGCCATCGAGGATGAGTATCTGGCCCAGGCTGAGTACGCGGCGATTCTCGCTAGCCTCGGTTCTGTGCGACCCTTTTCAAACATCATTCTCACGGAACGCAACCACATTTCATGGCTTATCGATGCCTTTGCGGCGGCAAGCCTCCCGCTGCCAGCGGACAGGGCAGCGTCCTTTGTTACTGTTCCAGTCGGGCTCAGGGCTTCCCTGGAGGCGGGCGTCGGGGCTGAGCTGGACAATATTGCCATGTACGACAGCTTTCTCTCCAACCCCCTCCTCCTCCAGCCCTCCAACGCGAGCCTCCGTGGCCTCTTTACCAAGCTTCGGGATGCCTCGAAGAACCACCTTGCAGCCTTCCGGAAAGGCCTTTCGCCATGAGCTGGACCAGCTTCAAGGGCGACAGGCTGCGACATGCCATGCTAATGAATTCGACTGAAGGGGCCTTGTCAGGCCAGGCTGTAATATGCATATTTCCTAATATGCGAAAGTCACTTTATACCACTGTTTTCTTGCTGCTCGGCCTCTTCTCGATTGGCGCAGGCCCCAAGGTTCCAGCCCTGCCCCCCCTCCTGGATGAAAAGGGCTTGATCACCCTCCTCGCCAACAAGGAAGCCAAGCCCCTCCTCCTCGATGTCCGGACGCAGGAAGAATTTGCCGAAGGTTACATTCCCGGCGCGCTCCTCCTGCCCTACGACGAGATCGCCACCAGGTTCAAGGAAGCCGACAAGGGCCGTCCCATCGTCGTCTACTGCCGTTCCGGGCGCCGCTCGGGCATAGCCAGGACTACTCTTATGGGGCTGGGATTCACGAATGTCTCCGACTTTGGTGCCTTCACGAAGTGGAGGGGAACCCTGGCGACCAAGTAGCCGCCAGCCTTCGCAGGGTCGGGTACAAAGGCTATGATGTGAACATGATGACCCTGGCAGTTCGAGAAGGATCCCGAGAGACTTTCTTGTCTATCTTTGGCGCCTTCCTTCCCAAGGATGAGTGGCCTTCAATAAAACTCGAAGCGATCCTTGAATCCCTGAGTTACAAGACTCTGGATGAAGGAACCATGATCCTGCGAGAGGGACAGGTCTGTTCGGCCGTACCCTTTGTGCTCGACGGCTCTATCCGGGTGTACAAGACTTCGGAGAGTGGCCGGGAGATTACCCTGTACCGCATTGAGCCTGGACAGAGCTGCATCCTGAGCCTCGGCTGCGGCAAGGGCATCGATTACTTTCCCGCAGCGGTGGTTGCTGAGCAAAAAACACTGGCTGCCTTCATCCCGAGTACCACTATCAGGCGGCTCCTCAATGAGGGTCCCTCCTTCCGAGACTTTGTAAGCTCGCAGTACACGAAGCGGATCGCGGAAGTCATCGAGCTCGTCGAGGAGATAGCCTTCAGGAAGGTGGACGAACGCCTTATCCAGGCCCTGGCCGAAATGAGCTCCTCCACAGGCCTCGTCATCACGACCCACCAGGAGCTGGCCGATCATGTGGGCAGCTCCCGCGAGGTTGTCAGCCGCATCCTCAAGGACCTCGAGCAGCGCGGAGTCCTCGAGATCTCCCGGGGATCGGTCAAGTTGCTCGCCGCCTTTGACAAGCTCAGGTAGTTCACCCCGCAAACCGAGTTGCTCAGTACTATTATTTCTTGGAGGTTCAATGGCCTTCCACCGAGACCCTGAGTCGATGAAGCGCTTCTACGACGGCTTCCACCCCTGGTACCGCTTCGTCGAGGGAAATACGGGGAGGAGTAACGCGGCTGCGCTTTCGGTCCTTGATCCCGATGGCAGCCGATTTGCCCAGGACAGCATCCTCGAGCACTGTTGCGGAACGGGAAGCCTCGCACTGGAGATAGCGCCACGCTGCGCCTCCTACGCAGGCCGGGACCAATCAGAGGGGATGCTGGGTCGCGCCCGCCAGCGTTGGAACGCGCGATTCGGGGCTGGTACTTCAGCCCCATTCAAATCCGAGAGCGTCCTCGATTTCGCTGACCCATCAGGCTCCGTCGACTGGGTGGCGATTTCCTTTGCATTGCACCTTTTCCCGCCAGCGGATGAGGAGGGGATCCTTGGCTCCTTCCTGAAAGCAGCTCGAAAGGGAGCCTTTGTCATCGAGCACACGACTTCCTTCTCGCCCTTCCTTTCGCTCGTCGAAGCTGCGGAGGGAAGCTGGTACGAGTCCTACAAGCGAATCGATTTTCCCGCGATGGCGCAGCGGCTCGGCACGAGCTTCATCGAGAGGGAAATCAAGGGGGCACGGGTGATGGAGTTCCTGAAGGGGACCAGGAACAACGATTTGTAATTATTGACGAGTTTGACTATAATTTCCTGAGAGGTTGATATGAAGACAGCCACCATCTATGAGACGAAGACAAAACTCTCGAGCCTGATCAAGCTCGTAGAACAATCCAATGAGCGGATACTCATCACGAAGCATGGCCATCGGGTGGCTGAACGTGGGCCAGTCAGCCGGAAATCGAGGCTGCTCGTGGATCCCCTCTTGGCCGGAATACAGATCAACTACGATCCAGTAAAGCCGACAGAGGATGAGTGGCTCCCGGCTTCGTAAGGAGCGAACCATGAACGATGCGGACAGGATATTCCCCCGCTATTCCGAAGAAGCCTTTCCTCCCCTCCCGACCAAGGCCACTTCGTAGTGGCGCAAGAACCTCATCGGGCAGCTCTGGCGTTTCCTCGTGCCCACCATCAAGATCATGCGGATAGTGGTGGGTGGGCACTTCTGAAAGCTTCAGCCCGAACAGCCCTTCCCCGCCTCGCTGTGGCCCGCGCAGGGAAGGCCGGAATCGGCGATCTCACCCCGGGCAAAGGCCCGGGCCGCTGCTTCTGCGTTTCCCGAAGCGCCCCTGATTACGGCGATGCCATTGGAACCCAGCACTCCGACCGCCCCCGCACCCATGTTGCCGACCACAAGGTGAGTCACTCCCAGGCGCGCGAGTTCGGAGGCGATCCCTGATTTGCAGCCGCCCTCGGTAGAGGAAACCGCGGGTTCGGCGACAATATCCTTCCCCTCGACCCTGAAGACCAGGAACTCGCGGGCGCGGCCGAAATGCTCGTCGACCATTCCGTCCTTCACTGGCACGGCTATCCTCATGACAGTGTCCCCTTCCTCACGGATCGTGATCTCGCCGCCCTCGATGCGGAGGGCCTTTCCATTCAGCAAGGCATTCGCAACCTTGTGCCGCGCAGCCTCGATGATCCTTCCGAAGGTCTGCCGCGAGACTCCCATCGAGCGGGCCGCGGCTTCCTGGTAGAGGCCCTCGAAGTCGGCGAGCCTGAGGGCCTCGGCCTCGTCGAAACCAATGACTATCTGTTCGAGGTCCCGGGGGGAGACACCCTCGGGTTTCATGATTCGTGGCGGGATGGGCGCACCAATCCGGCGCTCGCTGATGGGTCGTGGCACGATCAGCCACCAGCCAGGATTGCAGCAGGCTCTCTATCGTAGGCCCTAGTTTCGATCCTGACGTTATCAAGCTGTCCTTGCATCGAAATGCTCCTTGTCCCCTGCATGAGCGGTAAAAAGCGAGAGATCAGCCCATTGCCAGACCACGAATGAGGCGATCCGCAGGAAGACTATATGCTTTTGCCGCCAAATTCTCCAGACATTCCAGGAGTGCCCAGTCTGAGTATCCAGAGGGTCTTTTCTCAAGGCGCATGATGAAACCAGGCTAATGCCTGGTTATAAAAAGGGTAAATGACCATAATATAGCTAGTTTATTTCCTTCTGTTGTAGTCATTTGCCCAGTAAAGGTATTGAAATAATGCTCTATATGTATATCTTATAATATTTTAGTAGCTCATATTGGCTAACTGCGGTCATTTAGGAAGCAAAATATATCGAAATATCATTATTGGCATTTGACAATTTCCTAAATCAATATAAAATGCCCGCATGCAAGCAACACCAAGCCCTGCCAAAGCAGAAGACCAGCTCTCCCTGGTGGTATTCTCCGGCGACCTCGACAAGATCCTCGCTGCCATGATCATCGCGATCGGTGCCTCCGCCTTCGATATGAAGGTGAATCTCTTCTTTACTTTCTGGGCGACAGCTGCCCTCCGTGCCCCAAAGAAAAAGTCAAAGGGCAAGAAGCTCATCGAAAAGATGTTCGGCTTCATGCTCCCCAAGGGCATGGACAAGCTCGCCCTCTCCAAGATGCAGATGGGCGGCATGGGCGCCGCCATGATCAAAGGCATCATGAAAAAACAGCATGTTGCTTCCCTGCCCGAGATGTTTGCCACTGCGGCAGAGCTCGGCATCCAGATTAACATCTGCGAAATGTCCATGAAGCTCATGGGCTTCAAGCGCGAAGAAATGATCGACTATCCGAACATGCAGGTCTGTGGCGTGGCGACCTTCCTCGCCGACGCGGCAGACAGCAAGATCCAGCTCTTCATCTGAACCGACAAGGGGATACGAATGACCTCAGACGAACTCAAGAAATTAAAGGCAGTCAAGATTGTCGACGCACGGGCAGTAGCCTGTCCCGGCCCGCTTCTGGCCGCTAAAAAAGCCATGGGTGACCTCGAATCAGGTGAACTCATGGAAGTCTATTCCTCCGACGAGGGAACCAAGGTCGACATTCCGAAGTGGTGCGGCAAGATGGGGCACGAGTATCTGGGCTTTGCCGAATCAGACAGCTACTTCAGCGTATTCCTGACGAAGGCCTAAGGCTTCATGGCCATTCCGGCACCCTTCCCGCTGCGGGTGGGGGCCGCGTTTCCAAGCAGCTAGGAGCGACTCCGTCATGCACGACACGATCAGCACACCCAGGATACTTGTCTTTTCCACGGAGAAAATATCTGACCCAGGCATCGACCAGGCAGGGCTCCGCAAGATCCACTATTCGCCCGCGGTCTATACCATCAGTGTTCCCTGCTCTTCCTGCGTCAAGCCACGCTGGATACTCCATGCCTTCGAACGCGGCTTCGATGGGGTCTTCATCGCCGCCGATGGCATCGAGTGTTCCTATAGCCCGCACTGCTCCGATCAGACCAATGCGCTGATCGAGGAAGCACAGCGCCAGATGAAGGAGCGGAACATCAGCCCTAAACGCATCCGGATGGCCGCGATCTGTTCGGTATGCGCCGAACCCTTCGCGAACCACATGGCCAACTTTACCAAGATACTTACGGAGCTCGCATGAGCACTGAAAAACCAGACGCAACGCCGATGGATGGACAGTATGACGTCGTCGTTGTCGGCGGCGGAATAGCCGGGCAGGAAGCGGCCCTGAGCCTAGCAGCCATGGACAGGAAGGTCCTCCTGATAGAGCGCGGGCTTTCCGTGGGCGGCAAGATGATCCAGTTGAGCAAGGTTTTCCCGACGCTCGACTGCGCAGCCTGCATCACGACGCCCAAGATGTCGGAAACCAGTCGGCATCCCAACATCAAGGTGATGCTCTCCAGCACGATCTCGAACATCGCCCGGAAGGGGTCGTTTTCGGCCACTGTCACTACGGCGCCGCGCTTTGTCAAAAGGGCTGATTGTACCGGTTGCCAGGAATGCGAGGCGGTTTGCCCCGAAGTCCGCATCGACGGCTACAATGAAAAGCTGGTTGGCCGCAAGGTCGCTTACATCCCCTTCACCCTGGCCAACCCGCGCATCGCTACCATCGACCGGGGTGGAACCTCGGCTCCCTGCATCGCAGCCTGCCCCGGTGGCGTGAAAGCCTACGGCTACGTGTCGCTGGCGAGGAACGGACAATTCGACGAGGCCATGGAACTCCACCTCGAGGACAACCCCCTCCCGGGTTCCCTGGGTCGCGCCTGCTACGCGCCCTGCGAGGGCCAGTGCAGCCGCTCGCTCGCGGAGGGCCCCGTGGATATGCGGCGTATCAAACGTCACTTCTCGGAGTACTACTACGCGAAGCACCAGGCGCCGCTCGACAAGAAAAAGAAAGACCCAAGCGGAAAGAAAGTTGCCATCATCGGTTCCGGCCCCGCCGGCCTGACCGCCGCCTACTTCCTTGCCCTGAAAGGCCACGATGTCACGATCTTCGAGGCGCAGAGGGAAGCGGGGGGCATGCTCAGGATGACCCTGCCTCAGTACCGCCTCCCGAACGCCATCGTTGACCGCGACATCCTCAACGTCACCTCCCTCGGGGTGAAGATCGAGACGGGCCAAGGGATCACCGACCCGGCCACCCTCAAGGAAGGCGGATACAACGCCGTGCTCGTCGCGGTCGGCACCCACGAGTCCACCCGCCTGGGCATCAAGGGAAGCACGCTCGGGGGAATTGTCAATTGCCTGGACTTTCTCCGCGAGTCGAAGATCGGCAGCAAGGTCTCCCTCAAAGGCAAAAAGGTGGTCGTCGTAGGTGGCGGCAACACTGCCATGGACGCATCGCGGACGGCGCTCCGCCTGGAAGCTGCCTCGGTGACCATCATCTACCGGAGGAGCCGCGACGAGATGCCCGCCTGGCCCCTGGAGGTCCGCGAAGCCGAGGAGGAGGGCGTCAAGCTTGAGTTCCTCCGCAACCCCGTTTCTTTTGCAGGGGATGCTGGTAGCGTGAAATCGATGCGCCTCGTGAAGATGGCGCTGGGGCTGCCTGACGCGGGTGGGCGCCGAGCTTCGACAGCTGTCGCAGGCTCCGAATACGAGGAGCCGGTTGACTTTGTCATCGAGGCCATCGGCCTCAAGCCGACTACCACCGTCCTCGCCAAGGCCCTACCCCTCAACAAGGACGGTACCATCCAGGTCGATCCTGTGACCTTGCAGACCGCCTCACCCTGGCTCTTCGCCGCAGGAGACGCTGCCTCCGGCAGCTCGACCATCATCGCGGCGGCCGGCCAGGGCAAGCGCGCAGCCTTCTACCTTGACCGCTTCCTTTCAGGAGAGGTGGTCGGCGCTGCCGAGTTCGGCGACAAGCTTCCGACCTCCGATTCCGCCGCCATCCTTCGCGACAAAGCCTTCCCGGCCCCCGTAATACCCGACAAGTTCCGCGAAGGTGCCGAACGATGCAAGGACTTCAAGGAAGTCGAGCGGACCTTTACCGATGACGAGGCCAGGCGCGCCGCGGGTCGCTGCCTCGATTGTAGCAATTGCCGCGAATGCCACCAATGCGTGAACATCTGCCCTGCCAACGCCATCGACTTTTCCATGAAGGAGGAAAGGCGCGAAATACGGGCTGAGGCGATCGTCATAGCTACAGGCTTCGAACTTTTCAATCCGGCGGAGAAGCCCCAGTACCTCTTCGGGCATCCGAACGTGATTACCTCCATCCAGATGGACCGCCTGATCGCCCCGACGAGGCCCTTCAACGGCCTGGTACGCCCAGGCGACGGAAAGACACCCGGCAACATCGCCTATGTGCTCTGCGCGGGTTCGCGCGATTCGAGCCTGTCGAACTTTACTGCCTGCGGGCTCAGGCCGTCGGACAGTCCCGCCTGCTCCCAGATCTGCTGCATGTACTCGATCAAGCAGGCCCAGCTTTTGATGGGCTCCCTGCCGATGGCCGACATCACGATCTATTACATCGACATCCGCGCCTTTGGCAAGGGTTACGAGGAGTTCTACCAGGAAGCCCGCGGCATGGGCGTAAACTTCGTGAAGGGCAAGGTCGCACGGATCAGCGCCAGCTCCGGAAATCCCCAGGATATCGTCTTGCGGGTCGAGGACATCGAGAAGGGAATCCTCAAGGAAGTAAGCCACGACCTTGTGGTCCTTTCCACCGGGATACGCCCGGTCAACGAGATCGTCAATGCCTTTGCGACGGAAAAGCCCCTCCTCGACGAGTACAGCTTCATCAAGGTCACCGACCCGATGTTCAACCCGGGTCAGACCAGCGTTGAAGGCGTCTTTGTCGCGGGAACGGCAGCAGCCGCGATGGACATTCCGGACTCGATCCTGTCGGCCGGCGCGGCGGCGGCAGGTGCCGCCGCTTACATCGCACAGCGAAAGCGAGGATTCTGACATGGCGGAACAAAAGCGCGTCGGCGTGTATATCTGCCACTGTGGCGGAAACATTTCCGACTATGTCGATGTAGTGGCGCTCCGTGACGAGCTGGCCAAGGATCCCGATGTGCTGGTGTCGAAGCACCTCCAGTTCGCCTGCTCCGACGCGAGCCAGAAGGAAATGGAAAAGGACATCCGCGACCAGCATCTCGACGCGATGATCGTCTGCTCCTGCTCCCCTAAGCTCCACACCCACACCTTCAGGAACGTCGCGGCACGCTCTGGCCTGAATCCCTACAAATATGTGCAAGTCAACATCCGCGAGCAGTGCTCGTGGGCCCACTCCGACCACTCGGCCGAGGCGACACTCAAGGCTTCGGGGCTGGTCCGCGCGGGCAAGGAGCGGGTCCTCAATGCCGAAGCCCTCATCCCGATCCGGGTGGAATCGCGGCAGGCGGTTGCGGTCATCGGCGCCGGCGTCTCAGGCATGCGCGCGGCGACAGCCCTCGCCGACATGGGGGAGGAAGTCTTCCTCATCGAGTCCGCTGAGAAGGCCGGAGGGCAGGTGGGCTCTCGCGCGAAGCTCTTTCCCGACAATTCCAGCGGGGCGGCCCTCGTCGAACGCATGCAGGGCGAGATCAGGAAACGCCCAGGCATAAAGCTCTTCACGAAGGCAACCATCCAGAACGTTTCCGGCAGCCTGGGCAACTTCACGGTGAAGGTTTCAGTCGGGGGTGGAGAGACCCTGAGCCTGAACGCCGGCGCCATCCTCATCGCCACGGGCTACGACGATTACAAGCCGCTCACGGACGAATTCGGCTACGGAAGCGGTCCCAACGTGATGACCCTGCCCGAGTTCAACGCCCTCCTCGAATCAGGCTCCGGTGACATCAGGGTCGGTGGCCGAGCGGTCAAACGCATCGCCTATATCTACTGCGTCGGCATGAGGCAGGTAAAAGGACCCAATGCGTACTGCTCGCGCGCCTGCTGCACGGCGGCGATAAGTTCCGCGCTGGCTGCCCACGAGCGCGCGGGCGGCCTGGACATCTTTCACCTCTACCGCGACATCAGGACCTACGGAAAACAGGAAAGCTTCTACGAGCGCTCCTCGAAGGCCGGAGACAGCTACCTCATGTACAGCGAGAAGAGTCCGCCGAAGGTGGAGCAAAAGGGCGCGAGCCTGGGAATCACGGTCAAGGACTCGCTCACGGCCAAGACGGACATCGAGCTCGAGGTGGATCTCCTGGTGCTCGTAACCGGGATGGTTCCAAGGAGCGACAGCGGAAATATCGCCTCCCTTTTCAAGATCCCCAGGGGCAGCGACAAGTTCTTCAACGAGATTCATCCCAAGCTCCGTCCCGTCGAGACCGTCATCAACGGCATCTACCTCGGCGGCTCCTGCCAGGGACCGAAGACCATTTCAGAGTCCGTGCAGTCCTCATTGGCTGCCGCTTCCAAGATCTTTGGGGTCATCGGAAAGGGCACCATAGAGCTCGAGCCCATCGTCGCGCGCGTCCACGAGGCCGATTGCAGCTACTGCGGAAAATGCGCCAAGGTCTGCGAATACAGTGCGATCACCGAGGCGGAGCATGGGGACAGGCGGGTCGCGATAGTGAACAGCTCCGCCTGCGTCGGCTGCGGCATCTGCGCTCCGGTCTGCCCGAGCGACGCCATCGATCTGGCACGTTATACGAATGCCGAAATCGAGTCGATGATCGACGCCTTCGCCGCAGCCTCGGGCATCGTCCCCTCGGCGAGCGGGGAGGGCGATGCTTCAGGGAAGGAAAGCATCCAGATGAAGGAGTTCCCCGCGCGGTGGAACACCATGCTGGCGGCTATCGGCGACGAAGCGATGAGCATCCCGGCCATCGCAGGGGCGACGGGCTTCGATGCCCAGGACGTCACCTTCGAGGTGATGACGATGGTCAAGTACCGGGTCCTCGTTCCGAAGGGCATCGATGACGACGACGAATACTATTCCTATCAGCGGAAGTGGTGAACCTATGGCAGTATTAGATCCTTCTTTCAAGCGAACACTCAAGCGCTATGGTGCCGGCGATTTCAGCGCCTGCTACAACTGCGGGACCTGCACTGCAGTCTGCAATCTCTCGGAAAAGAACGCCGAGTTCCCGCGGAAGCTCCTCCGCTACGGCATGCTCGGCATGAAGGAAGAAGCCCTCGCCGATCCGGCCCTCTGGCTCTGCTACGCCTGTGGATCCTGCAGCGATACCTGCCCGCGCGACGCCGATCCCAAAGCCTACATGGCGGCACTCCGGCGCTACGCGGTTGCCCGCAGCGAACCCACCGGCTTGACCGGCCTCCTCTTTACAAGCAATCCCCTCTCGATCGTCTTCTCGCTCGTGCTCGCCCTGGTATTAGGATTCTTCATGCTCACCCTGAAACCCGATCACGTGGTATCGCGCTGGATCTTCGAAGCCCTGCCCTACGAAATCATCCACAATGTCGGCCTCATCGTCATGATCCTGACGGTTATTTCCATGCTCTTCGGCGTGGTGATGATGTTCCGCCGACTGTTCAAGGGCTTCAAACTCCCCGAAAGACCCTGGGCCGCCCTTGTGGATGCAGTGAAGAAAACCATCGTCGAACTCATTTCCATGAAACGCTACCGGAGCTGCGACAATGACGAAGAATCCTTCTGGAGAACCCGGCCCCTCGTGACCAAGCCCTGGTTCGTGCATCTTTCGATCATGTGGGGCTTCATCGGACTTCTCGTAGCCACTGCGGTCAACTTCATCCTGAAGGACCCGGGCACCCAGGTCTGGCTTCCGACCCGCCTGCTGGGTACGATTTCCGGCATCGCCTTGGTCTACGGATCGAGCCTGGCGATTTACTACCGGCTTGCGAAGATCACCTCCTCGTACAAGAAGAGCAGCCTTTCAGACTGGCTCTTCCTCGGCTCCCTGTGGTTTGCCGGAGTCTCAGGCTTCTGGATGGAGATAGCCGTCACCGCCGACTGGGCTAGCAGCCTCAACCGCATCGTGTTCCTCCTCCATACGGTTGTATCGATGGAGTTAGTATTGCTCTTCGCCTTCTCGAAATTCGCCCATGCCTTTTATAGGCCGGTCGCGCTTTTTACGCACTTTTTCAGGAAGGCCTGAAAATGGTGGCCGCGGCCCATACAGAGTCGGACAACAGCGGCCACGAGGGGAAACGCCGTGTCGCGGTGGAGGGAAGGACCCAATGATGAACGAATATGCGCCAAGGTCCACGACTCCCCCAGGCCCCTGTACCGAGCCGGTGTTCGAGCAATCGGCGCAGATGATCTCCTTGTTCGCGAATGGAAGGCGACTCGGAATCCTCCACATGCTCATGGGCAAGGACCGAAGCGCCGGAGAGCTGGTCAAAGGCTCGGGCGGATCGTTTTCAGCCGTCTCCCAGCAGCTCAAGATCCTGACACTCGGCGGCCTGATCGAACGCCGAAGAGACGGCCGCAACGTCTATTACAGCCTGAAGGGTCCCGACGCCGCCAGGATTCTGGAAGTCATCCAGGCCTTCTGCGCCAAGGGACAGAGCCATCCGAACGAAGACCAGGGCAAACTGGAGACGACTTAAGGCTGGAACAACCATGTGCTACTCCTTGTGCAAGCGCATTAACGCTTCGCTCTTCCATCGATAGGCGAAGTGCAGTTCACCATCCCCCTGCCGCAGGAGAGCGCGGCTCTGGTTCGTCATTTTGTGTGTGCCAGCGTACAGACGGCTGGCAATGCAGCGTCATAGTATGTTTACAATTGGATCTATTAAGTCACTGTTATTCAGGAGATCACCATGAAAACGCATTTTACTAAACTCACGGTCGCCTTACTGGCGACGCTTGTTATGAGCGCTTGTGGTGGTGGCTACAACTCCACCACTGCAAGCTACAGGGAGCCGGCGCTCGTCGTAGACGCCAGCGGCTACTCAAGCTTCAACAGCACTGCGCTGGGATTGACACTGGTAGCCCTGCCCATCGAAACCATCAGCGTGGCCGAACAGGCGTCCCTGGCCTTAATGCGTGAAGAAGAAAAGCTCGCCCACGATGTCTACGCCCAAATGGACACGCGATGGGGCGCGAGCACACAGGTGTTTGGCAACATTGCCAACAGCGAGGCCACCCATACCGAGGCGGTGCGTCAACTGCTGCTGCGCTACAGCCTGGTTGACCCGGCCGGAACATTGGCTGCAGGACTGTTTCAGAACACCACGCTGCAAGATCTTTACACGCAGTTAGTGGCAAGTGGTGCGACTTCGCTGATCGATGCGCTCAAGGTGGGCGCTGCGATTGAAGAAATCGACATGCTCGACATCAATACGGGCTTGCTAAGCGTTGACAACGAGGACATTCGTCTGGTCTATGACAGCCT
>CAIJMU010000007.1 GCA_903821875.1 uncultured Spirochaetota bacterium | reverse complement strand
CGCGGTCAATTCCCTCGTCGCCGATGCTGGCATGCTCGTGCAGGCAGCCATCGACGGAAAGCTCCAGACCCGCGCAGACGCCACGAAGCACCGGGGCGATTACCGGAAGATCGTGGATGGCGTCAACAAGACCCTCGACGCTGTCATTGGCCCTCTCAACGTCGCCGCCGACTACGTGGACAAGATATCCTCGGGCAACATGCCTCCGAAGATCAGCGACACCTACAACGGCGACTTCAACACGATCAAGAACAACCTGAACCAGGCCATCGACGCAGTCAACGGCCTCGTCGCCGACGCCACCATGCTCGTCGAGGCTGCGGTCGAGGGCAGGCTGCAGACCCGTGCCGACGCAGCCAAGCACCAGGGCGACTACCGCAAGATCGTCGATGGCGTCAACCGGACCCTCGACCTCGTCATAACTCCCATCAACGAGACCAACGGAGTCCTCAAGCGCATGGCCGAGGGTGACCTCACAGGTCGCATCAGCTCCGACTACAAGGGCGACTTCGATGTCCTCAAGACCTCGCTCAACGATTCCCTCGGCTCCCTGAACGACATCCTCGGTCAGGTGAACACGGCGGTCGACCAGGTCGCCGAGGGTTCCGGGCAGGTCTCGCAGGCGAGCCAGTCCCTGTCGCAGGGCGCCACCGAGCAGGCCTCCTCCCTCGAGGAGATCACCAGCTCTATTACCGAGCTCTCGAGCCAGACCAAGACTAATACCCAGAGTGCGATCCAGGTGAACGGACTGGCGAATACGGCGAAGGAGAACGCGGAGAGGGGCAACGAGCAGATGAAGGATCTCGTGAAGGCGATGAGCGCCATCAACACGAGCGCCGAGGAGATCAAGAAGGTCACCAAGGCCATCGACGACATCTCCTTCCAGATCAACCTTTTGGCGCTCAACGCCAACGTCGAGGCAGCCCGCGCCGGCAAGTACGGCAAGGGCTTCGCGGTTGTCGCCGAGGAGGTGCGGAACCTCGCGGTGCGCTCCGCCAACTCGGTGAAGGAAACAACCCGGATGGTCGACGAGGCCATCGCGAACATCGAGCGGGGAAACACCATGGTCGGTGCTACGGCCCAGCAGCTCGCCGAGATCGTGGGCGGGGCGGGACAGGTCGCCACCCTGGCCGAAGAGGTGTCGCGCGCGAGCAAGGAGCAATCCCTCGGCCTCGAGCAGGTGTCCCAGGGCCTAGGCCAGATCGACCAAGTCACCCAGTCCAACACGGCGAGCGCCGAAGAAAGTGCCTCTGCCTCCGAGGAACTCTCCTCCCAGTCCCAGCAGGTCAAGTCGATGCTTTCGCGCTTCAAGCTGAGCGCGCGGGAATCCAGGATGAGCGATGCGGACGTCGTCAAAATGATGCGGGCCGAGATGGCCAGGCAGCAGGGGGGAGGCCGGAAGCCAGCCCTCGTCGCGTCAAAGCAGGCTGGCACGAGCTCTCGTGGAATCAACCCTGCCAGCCTCATTTCGCTCGATGACGCCGATTTCGGCAAGTTCTAGGAGGCCCGCAATGCAGGCAAGCGAAAAGAGGAGGGCTCTCGACGAGTCCATGGGCATCGACGACGACGACGAGGACACCCAGGCCAACAAGTATCTCTGCTTCAGGATCGGCAAGGAATCCTACGGGATAGGGATCAAGCACCTCATCGAGATCATCGAGCTCCAGCACATGTCGATGATCCCGGACCTTCCCGACTACGTGAAGGGCGTCATCAACCTCCGCGGCAAGATGATCCCCATCATCGACCTCCGTCTCCGCTTCAGGCTCGAGGAGCGCGACTACGACGACCGCACCTGCATTGTCATAACTGAGATAGATGCTGTCCTCATCGGCTTTATCGTCGACACCGTTGAGGAAGTCATCGAGATTCCGGAGAGCCAGGTCTCGCCTGCGCCCAAGTTCAAGGGGCAGGGGGATCACGATCAATACATCTCGGGGCTCGGCAAGGTAGGCGAGGCGGTCAAGATCCTCCTGGACATCGAGAAGGTTGTCCAGGACCAGGCGGTCAGGGAGTTGGCTACGGCCAGCGAGGCCGCTGCGAAGTGAGGGTGGCTGTCGCCTTGGCAAGGGGTGACGGGACAGGCGCGGCACGTGCTTGCTGCCGGATCGGCCTCATCGCGGTGTCGATCCTTTTTCTTTTCGGAATCACCTTCAGCGCACATGCGGAGGCAGGGGCTGGGAGGGCAACCGGGCCGAGTGCCGCCCTTCCGCCTGAGGCCAAACTGGCGACGGTGAGTACAATTATCGTCGCGGACTACTATCCCTACACCTACATCGACAAGGACGGCAGGGCTTCCGGTTTCACCGTTGATCTCATGCAGGAAGTAGCCGAGGTAATGGGCCTGGATCTCGAGATCCGCGCCGATACCTGGGATGTAGCCTTGCAGGCACTCAAGGGCAGCAGCATCGATTTCCTCCCAATGATGGCTTACTCGAAGGAACGCGACCTGGAGTTCGATTTCTCGCCCGCCCATACGATCGCCTATGACGCCTTCTTTGCGCGCAAGGGCGAGACCTCCCCCCGGAATTTCGGGGACCTAAGGGGAAAACGGCTGGTCGTCCTCCTGAATGACCTGGCGCATCAGTATTTGCGGGGCAGTGGCCTGATCGATCCTGCCTTCCTCCTGCCAATGCCTACCATGCCTGACGTTCTTCGCGCCCTCGCCTCGGGCAAGGCTGATGTCGCGATCATGCCCAAGCTCGTCGGTCTGCTTCTGGCGCGGGAGCTAGGCCTCACCAATATCGGGACCGCTCCCGCCATCGTCGATGCCTATACTCGTCCCTTCAGTTTTGCGGTAAACAAGGGCAATGCCATCCTGCTTGACCGGCTCAGCCAAGGGCTTGCCATACTGAAATCGACGGAACGCTATGATGCCCTCTATCGCAAGTGGTTTGGAGTGATCGAGCCCGCTGGGGTGTCGCCTGCGTCCGTCTTCAAGTACATAGTGGGGGTGATTGCCTTCTTTCTGGTCAGTGGTTCAATTCTCTTGCTCTGGACCCTTTCTCTCAGGCGGCAGGTGGCTGTGCGGACTGGCAAGCTTGTCGAAGAAATCGGCATGCGCAAGCGGATCGAGGAGGAGCTGAACCGAAACGAAGAGCGGCTTCTTCTCAGTCTTTCCGAAAAGGAAGTCCTCCTTCGCGAAGTGCACCATAGGGTCAAGAACAACCTCTCGATCATCTCGAGCCTGCTCGACCTGCAGACTTCAGTGATCCAGACCCCTGCGGAGGCCTTGAAGGCCTTCCGTTACACACGGGACAGGATCATGGCGATGGCCCTGGTCCATGAAGAACTGTACAAGGCGAAGGACTATGCGCATGTCGACATGAATGACTACCTGGACAGGCTTGCGCGGCAGATTCTCGAAACCTACGAAACAAAGGCCAGGATCCACATGACCACAGGGGCCGAGGGCATCCAGCTCAGTGTAAGCACCTCGATTCCCCTTGGCCTGATTATCAACGAACTCGTGACCAACTCGCTCAGGCACGCCTTCCCCGAAGACCGTCCGGGACGGATTGAAATTCTTCTGAGGCATTCGCAGGAAGGTTTCTATGAACTCGCTGTCAAGGACGATGGCATTGGTTTGCCCGGGAACCTCTGGACCGAGGAAAGTCCTTCGCTTGGGCTGACGCTCGTACGTCTTCTGGTCACGCAGATCGATGGGAGCCTGGTCTTTGCCGATGGAGGCGGAACCCTCTGCAGGGTGAATTTCCCCGAGCCGTCTGAGTGAACGGCAATTTGACCGAGGCCGATTCTCAGTCCTCAGCTACCACGACGAGGCTTCCCATCAGCACGAAGCCATCGATGATGACATGGGGCTCGCCGTAGCGGACCTGCTGGTCGATATTCCGTTTGGCTGTCACTTCGCCCATGAAGGGGGATGCATTGAGGCGGACTGGCAGGTTAGGCGGTACGATCACGCGGGTCTCGCCCATGAGCACGAAGGCCTGGATGCGGATGGGACCCTGGGGCAGGGCCACGTTCCGGAGGTCGATCCTCGTAGATCCCATGACTGTCAAGGAAACGGCGCTGTCGCCCTGGAGCCAGTTGCCCTGGAGATGCCGTTCGCCCATCACGCAGAGTATGTCCTGGCGTCCGCCCTGGCCTGGATCGTAGCCGGGAACAGTGCGACGGTCAGAGGTGGCCGAAGGCTCGCCGGACCCGGATCGTTCAGGGGGAGACCCCGGGGGCACGTCACGGGGAAGGTCGGAAAGGAGGGCGATGAGCTCCTCCTGTGAGGGGGCTTTCTGGACGAGGCCTGCCCGACGCTCGTATTCTTCAACGGTGATCCGACCTGACACATACGCCCGTGTAAGCGATTCGAGGAGACGCTCCCTCGCGGCATCAAGGTCCTCTCCACGATTGCCCGCTGGTGTGTCGGAATTTTCTTCGGCTGCCATCTTCACCTCCTCCACCTCATTTGCTGTTTCGCGTGACTCGCTATTGCGTCCGCTCCGTCTGCGCTTTTTCCGGGCTGCCGGCAAGGCCAAGCTTCAGGAAGATCCAGGGGGCGGCGAGCGAGATGCAGAAGCCCACGAGCGCGTAGCGGAAGAAGCGCACGAGGTTGTAGATCGCGTCACCCTCAGGGGGGGCGATGTACTTCGGGCCGATGTAGACGATGACCGTGAGCGCGAGTCCGAGGATCACCCTGCCCAGCCTTTGTCCAAGGGATCCTCCGGAGGAGAAGGGAGCAGCCTTGACCGCCCAGACAAAGCCGAAACCCGCACCGAGGAAGGCGGCCGCCAGTGAGACATCCTGGCTGTAAAGGACATTCATACTAAATGTGATGATCGCGACCAGGATGAGCCGCCAGCGCTCACCGAGCTTCTGCAGGGGGCCTTCCAGGCGCTCGCCCACCAGGTGGTTGCCAAGGAGGAAGAGGAGGCCGAGGCCCCAGCCGAGGAAGACGTCAGTAGGGAAGTGCACGCCGAGGTAGACGCGCGATACGCCTATCGCCAGGGGGAAGAAGATGGCAACCACTGCCCTCCAGGGCTTCGGGAGGAAATATGCGGCCATGCCGAAGAATACGACGGAACCCTGCGCGTGCCCCGAGGGAAGTCCGTGGCTGCCCTCGAAGGCCAGGCCGAGGGCCTGGTCGAACTCGAAGGGGCGGCTCTGGCCGAAGAGGTCCTTCAGCCAGGAGTTCACGAAGGCCGATGCCAGGAAAACCAGGGCGATCCGCGCTCCCCGGTCCCTGTCGACAGCCCAGTAAAGGATGGGAAGCATTATGAGATAAAAAGGCTCCGAACCCAGGAAGCTGATGCCCTTCATGGCCGTGGTCAAGGCTGGACTTGCAAAGCCCTGCGCCAGCCTGACAACATCGAGTCCCCAGGCGAGAATCGGATCCATGGACAACCTCCCCTTGGTGTAATGCCACTGCCCGCACTGTAGTCTGTAGGGGACCTGCACGCAAGGCGGGGCAGGCCTTCCTGAAACACCCATCCTTGATGTGCGCCTTCCTCATTGACCTCCCTTTCTGAAAGGTAGTAAAAAGGCTTAGACCTTAATGGTAGTTTTCCACGCAAGCCGGCGTGGCGGAACGGCAGACGCGGTGGACTCAAAATCCACTGTCCTTACGGGCATGAGGGTTCAAGTCCCTCCGCCGGCAAAGACAAAGGCGGAGGGACTTGAACTGAGTCGCCCGCGCCGCGCATAGCGGCGAAAAGCGCGCAGGGATGCGCGCGTCAGGGCGACGAGGCGGCCTGGAACGAGCGGACAGGATGTCCGCGAGTGGAAGGCAAGTCCCTCCGCCGGCACTTCACCTTCAATCTCGAACCTCCCTCTGCGGCGCTTCGCGCGCAGGGGGAAGCTGCGGCGCTTCGGGCGCGGGGGGCTAGATGCAGTCGGTCAGGAAGCCTCCGTCGACGGGGATGGTCACGCCGGTGACAAAGCCGCTGGCGCCGTCGCTGGCGAGGAAGAGGGCGGCGCCGCGGAGTTCGGCTTTTTCTCCGAAGCGACCGAAGGGAGTGCGGGAGATGATGCTCTTTCCGCGCGCGGTCAGGTCGCCTTTTTCGTCGAGGAGAAGGGCCCTGTTCTGCGCTCCTATGAAGAAGCCGGGGGCGATGCCGTTGACACGGATGCCGTGTGGGGCGAGTTCCTTCGCAAGGCCGGCAGTGAGGTTGAGGACGGCGGCCTTCGCGGCGTCGTAGGCCCAGACTCCCGAAAGGGCGCGGTAGCTCCCCATCGAGGGTATCGTGATGACCGTTCCCTTGATGCCCTTCGCGATCCAGTAGCGTGCGAAGGCCCTGGTCGGGGTAACGAGGCCGCCCATAAGGTTCAGCGTCAGGATCTCCGCGAAGATCTTCTCGTCGAGATCCACAAAGGGGGCCTTGCCGCGGTTTCCGCCGACACCGTTGAGGAGGATGTCAGGCGGTCCCATCAGCTCCTCGGTTTCGACGATCGCCTTTTGGCAGGCTTCCGCATCGCCGGTATCGACGGTGAGCGCTGTAACCCGGCCAGCACCCGGGCCAGCTGCTTCGCGGACTCCGGACGCGGCATCGCTCATGGGTGCGCTGCTTCCTCGGCCCCAGAGGCAGACTTCGGCGCCAGCCATGGCGAAGGCTACTGCCAGGTCACCGGGCAACTGGCCGGCGCCACCGGTTATGACAGCGCGCTTTCCCTTGAGGGAGAACATGGTGTCAAGATAGGACATGATTGGCTCCTTCATACGACAAAGAGGGGCTTGAGGTGGCGTTCCCAGAGGTTCTCTGTCACGTTGCGCGACACCGAAGCACGGTGCTTGTCGAGGGCGTCGAGATAGCGGTCGCCCATTTTCGCGGCGACGCGGAAACCCACGTGGACGAGTTGCCGCATGTGGGAATTGAAACGGGGGTCCGACTGGACATGACGTAGGGCGGCCGCGATGGCCTGGCCATCCCATCGATCGACCTCGTCGGGGGTAGCAAGGCGGCTTTTATCTATGTCAATGACCGAGGCGTAGGGGGCGATGACCACGTCGATGCTCTCGTAGGCTGCGCGGTACACTTCCCGGGCCATGGCCAGGCCGTCCCCGCCCGCTTCTGCCAGTCCGACGATCTCCTCGAGCCAGGTCGTGCCAGCGGTCTTGAGGTGGAGCCCTGCCCCCTCGTTTCTCACAATTGCACCCATGCCGCGGTAGATGCTGAACTTGTCGCTGCCCGAGTGGATGGAGAGCTTCAGGCTTGCCGGCAGGCCCAGGGCCTTTGAGGCCCACATCGCGACCCGGACGTCGGCCTCGAATTCCTTGAGGAAGGCGGGCACGTTCCCGACATAGTCAACGCCCTTGTTGAAGCGCCCGGTGAAGCGCGGCGCGAGGGTCTGGACGGGCACCCCTTCGTCTGCCAGCGCGACAAGTATCACCGCGAGTTCCGAGGGGCTCTGGGGGGTCGCGGTCTCGTCCATCGACACCTCAGTGATGAAGTCGTCGCCGCCACGGAGTTCCCGGACGCGGCGGTAGGTCTTGGCGGCTTCGGCAACCGCGACGAGGTAGGTTGCCGCAGCAGCCCGCATCGTATCTGTGTCGAGGGGGGCAGGCAGGGAGCTATCGGACGAGAGCCCGGCGTGCCTGGCGACAAAGGCCTCCACAGCCGCACTGCCAGCCGGCTTGCCTATGAAGTCGGCAACATCCAGGGTGAAGAAGTCGCAGTGGGGCGCAAAGGCATCGACGGTGGCGAGGCCGACATGGTCGGCATCCACGTGCCAGGGGCCAGTCCAGCCAGTCTCCGCGATGGCACGGCTTGCCGCCGCACGCTGGTCTGAGGGTGCGCTGCCTATGAGGTCGTGCTCCCGCTTGCTCTTGTTCCAGACAATCGAGGCCTCGACGCCGGCGGCCCTGGCTTTGGCAAAAGCTGCGACCTGGGCTGCGCCCTGGCGGCCGAAGCGATCGCCTGTTCCAACCGAAAACCTCTTGATTACCAACATCAGTTCCATCCTTTCGAGGGGTAGGGGCTTTCAGCCGCCCACGCCCGGTATCGCGAAGTAGTCCCGCGCATTGTTGTATGATATGTCCCGCACCATCGCCCCGAGGCCCTCGTAGTCGTCGGGCGCCTCGCCCACCTCGATCCAGCCCCCCACCAGTCCACAGAGGATGCGCCTGAAATACTCATGGCGCGGGAAGGAAAGGAAGCTCCGCGAATCCGTAAGCATTCCAACGAATCGGGACAGCAGCCCGACGTTGGCCAGGACCTTCATCTGCCGTTCCATGCCCTCGACATGGTCGCTGAACCACCAGGCTGATCCTAATTGCATCTTTCCTGGAAAGGAGCCGTCCTGGAAACAGCCCATCGTTGTTGCGAGGGCTTCATAGTCGCCTGGATTATTGGAGTAGAGGATGGTCTTCGGGAGCTTCCCCTCGCTGTCGAGGCTGTCGAGGAGGGAACTGAGGGGTCGCGTCCTGGTGGGATCCCCTGAGGCATCGAAGCCCGTATCGGGTCCTGTCTTTGCGAGCATCCTCGAGTTGAGGTTGCGCTCGGCACCGAGGTGGAGCTGCATGGCCCAGCCTCTCCTGGCGTCCATGCGTCCCACTTCGAGGAGGATCGCAGTCCTGAATGCCTCGGCCTCGCCGGGGCCGAGCGCTTTGCCCGAGCGGAGCGCTGCGAAGCTCGTTTCGAGGGCCGGCCCAGGGGAGCTGCGAAAGGGAGTAACTATGAAGGCGTGGTCCGATGCGCGGCAACCGAGTTCGTGGAAGGCCGCGTGCCGGCTCTCGAGCGCATCGATGAGGTCGCTGTAGCGAGCAATATCCTGGCCAGATGAAGAAGCGAGCCGGTCGATATACGGGTTCCACGCTGCCGGATCGTCGATGGCGAGGGCCTTGTCGGGACGGAAGGCAGGGACCATGACAGGTTCACTGGAACCCCGTGTCCCCGCGTAGGCCCGGTGCTGGGCCAGATCGTCTGCTGGATCGTCCGTAGTACACACTCCGCGCACCTTCATGGCGCTGAGCAAATCCCTTGCGCCGAAGCCCGGCCCTGCGAGGGCGGCATTGCAGGCTTCCCAGATGGCGGGGGCGGTCTTCTCGGAGAGGAGGAGGTCCACGCCGAAATAGCGCCTGAGCTCGAGGTGGGTCCAGTGGTAGAGGGGGTTGCCGATCGTCTTTGGAACTGTCCGTGCCCAGGCCAGGAAGGTGGAATAATCGGCGGCGTGGCCGGTGATGTCAGCCTCGGGAATTCCGTTGGCCCGCATGAGCCGCCATTTGTAGTGGTCGCCGCCCAGCCATGCCTCGGCGATCGAAGCAAAGCGGCCATTTGTCGCTATCTCGGAGGGCGGGAGATGGCAGTGGTAATCGAGTATGGGCATTCCCTCCGCGTACTGGTGGAAGAGCAGTCGCGAGGGCTCGTCGGGCAGGAGGAAGTCTTCATCCAGGAACTGTTGCACGAAATGCTCCTAATTGAAATTACTTGCGACCGCACGGGAAGCATGGCCCACCCCCCCCACGAATTCGACTACCGCGGTGGAAGGATGAGGGAGGAGGCGGGAGAGCGCGGGACCTTCTTGTTGTCCCCCTCGCACCTGGCTACGTTAGCGCTAACGTGCATTATATGGCATGATACCGGGCTGTCAATTGGAAAACTTCATTGTCTGGAATTTGCGCCTGATGGGCGGTGTTTTGCCGAAGGCGCCACCCTGCAGGCATCGTCTGCTCAAGCGTTAGCGCTAACGCCATCATGATTGCCCGGCTGGGCATGTCGATGCTAGACTGAAGCGGTATGGGGAAGCGCAGAAGTACGATCGCGGACGTGGCCCGGGCTGCCGGGGTCTCGATCATGACCGTTTCGCGGGCGGTGAACGGCCGGCCTGGAGTCGGGGACGGCACTCGGGACAAGGTCCGCTCCATCGCCGAGGCCCTTGGCTACCGGCCGGACAGAAGGGCCAGCGCCCTCGCATCGCGCAGCTCCACCGCGCTCGGGATCGTGTTTCCCGATATGGCAAACCCCTTTTTCGCCATTCTCGCCAAGGCTGCCACTGACACTGCGCGAGCCCGCGGACTCAATGTCTTTGTCATGAATACCGACGAAAGCCCGACGCGAGAGCTATCCGCCTTTGCCTCCCTCCATGAGGAAAGGATAGAAGGGATCATCGTCGCTGGTTCCCGGCTTTCGCCTTCGAAGCTCGGGACGGCGCTCGAAGCCTTTGCAGACGTCGTCCTCGTCAACAATTCAACCACGGGGCCGAACATCGCCAATGTCGATGTCGATGACCGTTCCGGCATGATCCAGGCGGTGACTCACCTCCTCGCCAAGGGCTGCACCCGTATCGCCTTTGCTGCGGGTCCCCGCGTCTCGGTGAGCGCCCAGCGTCGACTTGCGGGATATCGCACCGCTCTTGTCGGGGGCGGTCTGGCCTTCGACAGGAGGCGCGTCGTCAAGTGTACGCCGGACATCGAAGGTGGCAGGAGGGCCGCTGCGGCCATCCTCGAGCTCGACCCCGACGTCGATGCGATAATCGCCTATAACGACATCACCGCGATCGGCGTGATGCGCGGTCTCGCCGACGCTGGCCGAAGGATTCCAGAGGATGTCGCGGTCATCGGCACCGACGACATCCCCTACGCAGCCTTGGTCCGTCCCTCGCTCAGCACGCTTCGCGTGGATATCCCCCTCCTCGGCCATACGGCCATGTCGGTGCTCCTTGCCCTTCGCGATGGGACCCCACTGGCTCCGATGGCAGCCCTCGAACCCGAGCTGGTCGTCAGGGAGTCCTCAGGCTGAATCGTGAGCTTTCAGTATTCGTTGTCGCTTTTCCGGTGGATGCGGCGCAGGAAAGAGCATACCCTGCCTGCATGGAAACGGGACTCGGCAAGGCGGAGATGGAAGCGGCGTTCATGAAGCGGGATGCGACCTGCGACGGGCTCTTCTATGCAGCGGTGACGACGACAGGGATCTTCTGCCGTCCTTCCTGCCCTGCCCGGAAACCGCTGCCAGGAAATGTTGTGTACTATGAGAAAGCGGCACAGGCCCTCTTCGCAGGCTACCGGCCCTGCAAGCGCTGCAGTCCGCTACTGTCGGATGCGGACCCCGAGTGGGTCGGAACCCTCGTCGCGGAGATCGAGGCCCAGCCTGGACAGCGGATCCGCGAAGGCGGACTCCGCGAACGAGGGCTGGATCCTGCAACGGTGCGGCGGCGCTTCCTGGCGCGCTTCGGGCTGAGCTTCATGGCATATCAGCGGGCTCGGAGGCTCGCCGCAGCCTTCGAGGATATCCGGGCAGGATCGACGGTGGACGATGCAGTGCTGGACCACGGCTACGATTCGCATTCGGGTTTTCGCGAGGCCTTCGGACGCATGTTCGGCATGACGCCTGGGGCGGTAGCCACCGGATCTGGCGATTTCATCAGGATTGCCTGGATCGACTCGCCCCTCGGGCTGCTCATGGCTGGCGCCACTGATGGCGGGATCGTCCTCCTGGAGTTCAGTGACAGGCGCATGCTGGAGGTCCAGATCGGGACGCTCAGACGACGCTTCGGCCTGCCTGCAGCGCCGGGAAAGAACGGCCATCTCGAGACGCTTGATTTGCAATTGAAAGAGTACTTCTCAGGCTCGCGGAAGTCCTTCGACCTGCCCCTCCTTGCCCCCGGCACGCCCTTCCAGGAGCGGGTCTGGGCAGCGCTGCGCAGTATTCCCCAGGGCGAAACCCGGAGCTACTCGGAATTCGCGAAGGAGGTCGGGGATCCTTCAGCCCTACGTGCCGTGGCCCGTGCGAACGGGATGAATCGCATCGCCATACTGATCCCCTGCCATCGGGTGATCAGCGCGGATGGCGGTCTCGGGGGCTATGGTGGAGGCCTCTGGCGCAAGCGCCGCCTCCTTGAGATCGAAGCTGCCGTGATGAGCCCTGCGGCCGACGGAGTCGGAGAATCGCTTTTCGACTGAAGCTTCGCCTTGTCCCGCCCCGCATTGGCGGGATACTGTGGACTCATGAGACGCGGGATCGGTCTTTTCTGGGCATTCGCCATCGTCATCGCCATCCTCGCGCTGCTGTTCGCGCTGGGTATCCCCAACGCTCGGGGAGTGGCAGGTCACGGACTAGCTGTCATATGGACTGATGTTCCTGAGATTGCCCTCTATGCAGAGCTGTTCAACCGTTCCCAGGAAGGCTACCGCGTCGAGATCGCATGGAAGCCCGACCTCGCCATCGACCTCAGGGAGACAAAGACTCCGCCGGACCTTGTCCTCGGCCATTATCTCAAGAGCTCCCTTCTTACCGGACGTTTCAGGCCCCTGGACTACCTCTTCGGAGAATTGGCCATCGACCAGACCGCCTTCTACCAGCCCCTCCTCGCCTTATGCAAGCATGACGGGAAACAGGTGCTGCTTCCCGTTTCGTTCAACTTGCCGACGATCGCCTTCCTCGCGAACGGAATGGCCCGCCCAGCCAATGTCGATACGATCGGCCTCGACGAACTTGCGACCACCTCTTCCAGCTACAACGTCATGCAGGGGTCGGCATACGTGAAAATGGGCTTCTCCCCGCGTTGGAACCCCGCGTTCCTGGTGATCGCCACGGATGCCGCGGGGGCTGCCTTTCACGAGGGCGGCAATCCCCTGGCCTGGTCGGAGCCGGGACTCCGGATGGCTATCGACCGTCTTCGCAATTGGTCGGGTCCTGGCGACCCCGGCCCGATCGAGGCAGACGATTTCCAGTTCAAGTATCTGTACACCCCCGAGTACACCTGGCTAGCCGGGGGACGTGCCCTGTACGCATACATGGCCTCCTCCGACCTCTTTCTTGTGCCTGAAGACAAGCGAGCACTCCTTGATTTCCGCTGGTTCAGCGAAGGCGGATACATCCCCATACTCGACGATCCCGTTTTCGCGGGCATTCCAGAGTCGCGCAAGGACGAACAGGCGGCCGAGAGTTTCCTCGCCTGGCTTTTCAGCGAGGCGCAGCAGCAGTCGATGCTTGAATCGACCCGGAGGACGAGGGCGCTGGAGAGCTCCTTCGGCATCGCGGGGGGCTTCTCGACTCTGCGCGGCGTGACCGAGCGTGTGTTTCCTCTGTACTATTCGAATCTGAAGGGTCAGGTCCCGCCAGAAGCCCTGATCGGAGAGTACCGGATCCTTCCGCCCGAATGGCCGAAGGCCAAGGTAAACGTGGTAGGGCCCTGGCTGCGCGAGACCTTCGCGAAGCCTGCGGACCGCGAGGGTGAGTACAGCCTGGGCCTGGCTGCGAGGCTGGACCAATGGATGAAGGGTGGGCGTGAGTGAAGAAGTGGGGAAACCCCCCCTTTTTATTCGATAAAGAAGTGGGGAAAAACCCCCTTTTTTTCGATAAAAGGGGGTTTCTCCCCACACCCCTCTTCCTCTAAAACGGCGACCAGGGGCGCTGCCCCTGGACCCTGCGTAACTGGAAGGCGCCTTTGGGTGTATTTGTTACGGCATTGGTGGCGGTTTACATCAGGGCTGGTTGGTCGATGGGGGCTGCGCCCCTTGCCCCTGCGTTGATGGAAGGCGCCTTTGGGTGTATTTGTTACGGCATTGGTGGCGGTTTACATCAGGGCTGGTTGGTCGATGGGGGCTGCGCCCCTTGCCCCTGCGTAACTGGAAGGCGCCTTTAGGTGTATTTGTTACGGCATTGGGTGGCGGTTTACATCAGGG
>CAIJMU010000006.1 GCA_903821875.1 uncultured Spirochaetota bacterium | reverse complement strand
GCAAGGTGGCGCTCTACCACTGAGCTATTCCCGCGCGAGTCAAGAAACACCGATGCGTGCCTCCTGACTGAAGTGGAAGTTGCCGCAAGGCGAAGGCTTCCTTCTCTTTCCCGAAGTTTCGCTAAGCGAAACTTCCAAATTAAAGATCGGAAAGCCTGGGCTTTCCGATCTTCAATGAGCCGCGCAGGCATCGAACCTGCGACCCGCAGATTAAGAGTCTGCTGCTCTGCCAGCTGAGCTAGCGGCCCATTCTGTCGGCAGCAAGGCCAAAGGCCTTCCTGCCTCGATCTTCGCGACCGCTGAGCGACCCTGCCGGTTACCCACGCGGAAGCATCATTCCTGCCGATCGAGATCTGCGTCCGACAGGAGTCGAACCTGCGACCTACGGATTCGAAGTCCGTCGCTCTATCCAGCTGAGCTACGAACGCATTGAACGCCGAACCCTCTAGGACGGATGCGGCAAGGGTGGGTGATGGGGTTTGAACCCACGGCAACCAGATCCACAGTCTGGCACTCTACCACCTGAGCTACACCCACCAAGCGATCGGCGGGAGCGAGAATGCATGAGTATTCCGAAAGAGTCAAGGCTTGGCTTCTGGCATTGCGTTGCGGAAGGAGGACTTGGCGGGTTCCGTGGCAAGCCGGTAATGGGCCGTGGCCCCGCAGCGTCCACAGAGGGCATTGCCTTCCCGGGCTTCCCGCCCGCCTCTGGCCTCCGGGTCGGGGACAAGGTTTTCAACCCGTACCTGATAGCCTCGGCGCCGGACATGGATTGCCCCACAAGCCTTGCAGACATCTTCCTGGGCCTCCCCGGCGATGTTTCCGACGTACACGTGGGCGAGTTCTCGCTTCGCCCTTCCGGCGAGCGATGAAAGGAGCTCAGGGCGGGTCCGGGGTTCGCCATATCGCCAGGCAGGATGGTAGGCCGAAAGGTGGAAGGGGATGTCCCTCGAAAGCGAGGCGAGGAAGCTGCATATTCCGTCGATCGCCAGGGTCCAGTCATCCAGATCGGGGACCACCAGGGTGGTAACCTCGAGCCAGGCAGCCGCTGCGGCGATCCGGGCGAAGGCGAGCGTGTTTTCAAGGCTGCCTGAGAGCACGCGGGCGTAGGTTGCGGCTGAAAAGCATTTGATGTCCAGGTTCACGGCATTGATGTGACCGAGGAGCTCCTCTGCCGGCCCTTCGTTGAGATTGCCATTGGTCACAAGGACTGTCTGGAGGCCCCGTTCCTGGGCCAGCGAAGAGGCTTCGATCAGGTATTCGATATGGATGGAGGGTTCTGAGTAGGTAAAGGCTATGGAGGGGCAGCCTGATGCAAGGGCCTGTTCCACTAGAGCCTCCGGGCTGACCTGCGTTTGGGGCTCTTCGAACTCCTGGGAAATCTGCCAGTTCTGACAAAAGGGACAGCGCAGGTTACAGCCGACAAAACCAACGGAGAAAACCCTGCTGCCGGGAAGGAAGCGGAAGAGGGGCTTTTTTTCAATCGGGTCGATGGCCAGGGAGGAAACCAGGCCTTTCAAGGGGAGAACTATGGAGCCACCCTGGTTGAGCCTTGCCCTGCAGACTCCCCATGAACCGGGAAGGAGGGTGCAGCCGTGGCTGCAGAGCCTGCAACGACTCAGGCCTTCCGCGAGGGGTTCCTGCCAGGCCGCTACCTGGAAGCTCCCTGATCCTAGGATGCCGGCACCCCGGTCATTGTCTTTTTTGGTCCCCCATGGTCAGCCCCCGGCTGTATCGGGTCATCGACTTCGAAGGGCTCGTACTTGACGCCAAGGCTACCCTTTCGGATCCAGAGTCTTACGAGGTTGTGGGTGGCACCGACGGGATCCACTGGCGAGGCAAGCTCCTCGGCTCCTGCGATATCCACGACCCGGAACTCCCTGATCGCCGGCGATGGCTCACCCGGGTTCGAGATGAGGAGACATTTCCCGCTATCGTAGGGATGCTTCCGTAGGGTGCCGATGAAGGGCACCGAGTTGCCATGGCCCTCCCCGTGCCAGCGGGTGATTTCTGAAAGAGGCTCGGCTTCGATATAGGCGCTCATGCTCATGGCGACCTCCCTTTTTCTTGAACTGTCCCCATGTCAATGATAAGCCCCACTGGAGGGAGAATGCCAGACAGGAAAGCGAGAACCCTCCGACATAGGCCCGATAGGCTGTCCAGACATGACCCGGCCGGCCTCACGACCCACCGCTGTCTTGAGGAGCTCCGGAACCACTGGTTTCCATGAAGGGATGTCCTCGGAGAAGGGGTCGGGGTGGATCGGGAGGAGCCGCGCGCGCCCCCTATGACACCTGAGCATGTTTCCTGACTCCTGCGGCATGGGGCAGGTCCATGACAATGTAATTGACTTTGTCATGGACCTGCCGTATCCTCGGGCCATGGTCACGGCGATCTTTGCGGGAACCTTCGACCCGCCCACCTACGGTCATCTCAATATCGTCGAGAGGGCCAGGGGCATTTTTGGGCATCTCTACGTCGTCGTGGCCGTCAACCGGCAGAAGAGCGGACTCTTCACCGCAGAGGAGCGCTTTAGCCTGCTTTCACAGCTCCTCGCGCCATGGCCCAATGTGTCGGTTCACCTCCACGACAGGCTCATTGTCGAGTTTGCGCGGCAGCACGAGTGCCGAGTCCTTGTCCGCGGGGTGCGAAGCGTCTCCGATTTTTCCTATGAGTTCGAGCTTTCGATCATGAACAAGGGACTCGATCCCGAGATCGAGACCTTCTTCATGCCGACCGATCCCCGGTACTTTGTCCTTCGCTCCAGCGCGATCAGGGAACTGGCCTCGTTCAAGGGGGATCTCTCGTCGATGGTGCCGCCAGAAGTGGCCGGGGCCCTCCGGGCCAAGGTCGAGGCGGAGGAAGGGGGAAGGGGCTCCGGCATAGCCCACGCTTGACAATACCCTTGTCCGCCGTGTAGGGTACCGAGTCGATTTTCGTTCTCGGAAATTCTTGCGCGAATGAGGTTTTTTCCATGGCTGTTCCCAAATTCAAGACTTCAAAAGCCCGGACAAGACGGCGCCGCTCCATCAACATGAAGCTTACAGCGCCTACCCTTGTGTCCTGCGGAAACTGCGGAAACCCCGCTCTCCTGCACCGGGTCTGCCCAAAATGCGGGTTCTACCGCGGGCGCCAGATCATATCGCCCGATTCCAAGGCGTAAAGGAGTTCCGGATGGACGAACTTTTCGAGAGGATCAAGAAGATCATCGCAGATAAGCTCGAGGTTGAGGAAAGCAAGATCACCTTGGAGGCCAGTTTCCGCCAGGATCTCGGCGCAGACAGCCTTGACACCTACGAGCTCGTGTACGGCATCGAGGAAGAGCTCGGCATCACCATCCCCGACGAAAAAGCCAACGAGTTCGAAACAGTCAAAGACGCCTACGACTTTATCAAGTCCGCGGTGAAATGAGCCCCGGGCGGGTTCACCGATGCTTTTCCCACCCAAAAGCAGCCTGACCCGCGAGCGGAAGGTCGAGCTTCAGGCATTCCAGAAAGAAGCACAGGCGAGGTTCAGGGATCTTGATCTCCTGAATCTCGCCTTTACTCATCGTTCCTGCACCAACGAAGACCGTTCCCCCAACAATGAACGCCTCGAGTTCCTCGGTGATTCTGTCTTGGGCGTAGCTGTCGCCTCGCGGCTCTTCGACCTGATGGCCGACAAGGCTGAGGGCGATCTTGCGCGCGTCAAGAGCTTTGTTGTTTCCGAAGAAACCCTCTCGGGGCTGGCCTTAAGGCTTGGGGTGGACCGTCTCCTCATCCTCGGAAAGGGAGAGGAGCTTTCGGGCGGGAGGGCCAAGAAGGCCATCCTCGCCGATGCCCTCGAGGCTATCATCGGAGCCTATTATATCGATGTGGGCTTTGAGGTTTCGGTCAAATTCGTGCAGCGGCTCATGGAGGGCGAGATCACCACGGTCCTCGAGAACCGCCACAAGAAAGACTACAAGACCCTCCTGCAGGAGTACCTGCAGAAATACCAGCGGAGCTATCCCTCCTACCAGGTCTCGCACAAGACCGGCCCTGATCACGACAAGACCTTCTGGATTTCCTGCTTTGTCGGCGGCCAGGAGTATGGCCCGGCTTCAGGCAAGAACAAGAAGGAAGCGGAGCAGGGTGCGGCACGACTGGTATGGGATGCCCTCCATGCGCAGGGGGGAGTCGAAACGGAGCGCCTCGGTGAGATGGAGAACCTGTAGTCCCAGCTTCGCTACTTGCCTGTACACCTAACATGCGTATAGTATGCCTGTCCGGGGGGATAGGCAGATGGACAGGGGAGAAAAGCTCGGGATTCTGGCAGCTGCGGCAAAGTATGACGCCTCCTGCTCCACCTCGGGGAGTGCACGATCCAATGCCTCTGGTGGTATCGGCAATGGAGCAGTAGGAGGGATCTGCCATTCCTTCTCTGCAGATGGTCGCTGCATCGCCCTTCTCAAGGTCCTCCTTTCCAACGCCTGCGCCTGGGATTGCGCCTACTGTGCAAACAGGCGCTCGGCGGACACGCGCCGTGCCAGCTTCGAACCGGAGGAGCTCGTCCGGCTCATCCTGGATTTTTACAAGCGCAACTACATCGAAGGCGTGCTCTTGTCTTCTGGCGTCCTGGCCTGCCCTGATTCCACGATGGAACGGCTGATTCTGGTGGCCAGAACCCTCCGACGACGCGAGCGCTTCAATGGCTATATCCATCTCAAAGCCATTCCTGGCGCTTCGGACTCCCTCGTCGAGGAGGCAGCCACCTGGGCTGACAGGGTTTCAGTAAACATCGAGCTTCCGAGCGCGGTGAGCCTGGGCCGTATCGCTCCCGACAAGACGGCGGCTGCGATTTTCGGCCCGATGCGTACCCTGGCGCGCGCCAGCGGCTTTGAACCCCGCAGGCTTGTCCGCGTGCCAGCAGCCGGGGTCGAGGGTCAGGCGAGTCCCGCTCCTGCCAGGCAGGTCGGCACCGAGGGTACGAGGGGGAGTCCTGCCTGGCCTGGGCTCCCTGGCAGGACTGGCATTGCCCTGGAACCATCTCCACTTTTCGAGGCATCCCCCCGCCCATCTATCCAGCGCTACACAACCGATGGTAGTGGCCTTAGGGGACCGAGTGTCACAGCAGCCAGACAGTCGAGGAAACGGGACCCGGGAGCAGCCATCCTGCCCGCAGGCCAGACCACACAACTCGTCATCGGCGCCAGCCCCGAGAGCGATGCCGAGATCCTGGTGCTGGCGGAGAACCTCTATCTCGCCTACGACGTACGACGGGTCTACTATTCCGCCTTCATTCCCGTGACGCCCGATCCACGCCTGCCAGCCGTCGCAGGGCCACCCCTCCTCAGGGAGCACAGGCTCTATCAGGCTGACTGGCTGTTCCGCTTCTACGGATTCACCGCAGCGGAGGTGTTTTCAGGTGGAGGGCCTGACCTCGACCCAGAGCTCGACCCCAAGTGCGCGTGGGCCCTCCGAAACCTGGCAGCCTTCCCGCTCGACATCAATACCGCCAATTATGGCGAACTCCTCAGGGTACCGGGGATCGGGCCCACTTCGGCCTCGCGGATCCTCAGGGCGCGGCGCCTCTCGTGCCTCCGCGTCGATCGGCTCGCTGCCTTCGGTGTGGTCATGAAGAGGGCACGCTCCTTTCTCTGCGATGGATCGGGAACGCGAGGCATGGCAGGGAACCTGCGTGGCCTCGACGATGCCAGGCATCTCCGCTCCCTCCTCCTGGATCGGAGCCCTGGAGGCTGCGCGGATGCCTCCCAGCTGCGTCTCGATTTCGGGGTCGAAGCGCAGTGACCGTCTTCCTATACGATTCCAGCTTTCAGGGGCTGCTCTGCGCCACCTGCGAGCTCTTGAACGCTGTCGCCGCAGGCCAGGATCCGGATGACATGAGGGTCAGCGGCGCCGGGACAGAGGCAGGGCTCTTCGAGGATAGGCTAATTGTCAATTGTGATCCCGCGCGGGCGGAGAGGCTTGTCGCGCGGCTCGAAGGATCCTTCGGGGAGGAACTGCCCATTCTGCTCAGGGATGCCTTTGCCTCGGACCTGGGGGGGGTCGACGGAGCCCTGGCGCGCCTTGTAGCGAGGCTTTTCAGGGAGGGATCCCGGGTCCTGGACGACCTTGGCGATGAGGATGTGCGCCTCGTGGAAAGGGCCGCTGACAGGACGCGGCGGGCAGCCCAGCTCATGACAGGCTTCCTCCGCTTCAGTGAGCTCTCTGATGGTTCCCTCGTTTCCACCATCGAGCCGGACTGCGACATCCTGCCACTCATTGCTGGCCATTTCGCCGCCCGCTATCCCTCACTTCGATGGGCCATCAAGGATGGGCGGAGGGACCAGGCGCTTGTCCATGAACCAGGCAGGGGATGGAGGGGAGGCGAGGCCCTTTCGATATCAGGCAAGGCAGCTCCATCCTGGCGTGAGGGCCAGGTCGCAGAGGTCTGGCGCAGCTATTTTGACATAGTTAGTATTGAAGACAGGAAAAACCCCGGACTCCAGGCCTCGCGTCTGCCAAAGAAATACCGGAAGCACATGGGCGAGTTCGATGCCCGAGCCGGCAAGGAGACTGGTTAGGGACAGAGGACGAGTCGGAGCTCGAGGCGGGCCGTGAACCCCGCAACAAAGGTGGCAATGCTGTCCGTCCGCACGAAGGCAGCGGGGAGGCTTCCCTCATGGGCTTCCCGTGCGTAGAGGACCCGCCAGTCGATACCGCTGTGGAAATCCCAGCTCCAGGACCCAGCGATCGGCGCCCTGCCAAGGCGTGCAGCCAGGCCGAAGCGCGAGGGAAATCCCTCTGTGGCGACTGTAAGGGTACGTCCGGCCCCTGCCGTCAGCGAGGCGTTTCCGATGACCCTGTCGCCCCCTATCAGCGCTTCGAGCCCGGAGCCAAGCGGAATGGAAAGGGCTACGCTCGCCCACCAGCTCCCGAGGCCCCGGTCGCCCTTGATGCCGAGGACGAGTCCCGGAAGCCAGTCAGGGCTCCGGAACCGAAGCGAGGCATCAAGGCCACTGCCCCTGACGATGCGGTCGAGCCCTAGATCAAGGCCGAGGCCGAGCCCGATTTCGGGGCGGATTTCCGCTGGCTGGGCAGTCAGGGACAGGGTGCCCAGGAGGGAAAGGGCGAGGCAGGGAAGGGCGAAATGGAAGTATCCGGAAAGTACCATGGCAGCCTCCGCTTAAGTACGCCAGCGGGGAGCCCCCATGCTTCAATGGGCAGTGGACAATCGACGGTACAGAGGGACGCGTGCAGCGACGCCGGCGTCCAGGCCCGAGGTCTCGCCTCTTTCGATGTAACGGGCTGCGATGCCTGCAATCATCGCCCCGTTGTCTCCGCAGAGGGACAGCGGGGGAAAGCGAACCTCGAACTCGGTTCTCTCCCCGAGGGCTGAACGAAGGTAGGAGTTGGCCGCTACGCCTCCTCCGGCTACGATGCGCCGCAGACCCGTATCGGCGGCTGCCTTCAGCAGGCGTTCCAGGAGGATGTCGACAGCTGCCTTTCGGAAGCTCGCGGCTATGTTCGCTGGGCTCGCCTCGGCACCAGGGCTCCGATACTGCTCAAGTTGACGGATCGCAGCTGTCTTTAGGCCCGAATAGGAGACATCGTAACTGTGCTCGCCCTTGTTCAGCTGGGGCTTGGGAAAGCGGAAGGCACAGGGGTCGCCATTTTCTGCGAGTCGATCGATAGCCAGGCCTCCGGGATAGCCGAATCCATAGTGCTTGGAAACCTTGTCAAAGGCTTCACCGACCGCATCATCTATCGTGGTTCCAAGCACTTCGATGCGATCGAAATCTTCCACCCTCGCGATGATTGAATGTCCGCCAGAAACAAGGAGGCCGAGGAAGGGATATTCGAGCTCCCGCTCGAGCTGGGGGGCATAAAGGTGGGCAAGGATGTGGTTGACCGCTACAAAGGGCTTTCCCTGGGACCAGGCAAGACCCTTGGCAAAGGAGAGTCCGACAAGGAGGGAACCCACCAGTCCTGGCCGGGCGGTGGCTGCCACACCATCGAGGTCCGAGGGAGCCAGGCCAGCCTGCCCGAGGGCCTGCCTGACCACGCCGCTGATCCACTCAAGGTGGGTACGGCTGGCTATTTCCGGAACGACACCCTGGTATTTTTCGTGGAGAGGAATCTGTGATGCGACAATATCTGACAGGATCCTTCGGCCATCGGCGACAACTGATGCCGCGCACTCGTCGCAGGAACTCTCAATTCCGAGAACGAGCATGGGCCTCTTCGAGCATCAACCTGGCAATCGTGGAAAGGGAGAAGCCCTCTTCGGCAAGCATCGGATAGAGTTCCTGGAGGGTCGTTGCGAGTTCCTGAGACCAGACATGGCCAATCATGATCGCCGGGCTTCCGGTTTCGGCTTTTTTCTTGCCCTCGCTGATGGCGCGGAGGATCATGGCCTTTTCGGGACTGTTGTCAAGGAACACGCTTCGCTCCCAGGTCGTCATCGACTCGCTCCGCGCTATCACCTTGGTGACCGTGCCCGAAGCGGTAAGTGAATCAACATAGTAGATTCCCCGGGCCTTGGCAAGTTCAAGTACCGCGACCATGAGTTCATGGTCGCGGGTGAGCGCAGAACCCATGTGGTTGTTCAACCCAAGGACGCCGGGCAGGGAATCGAGGTTTTCCTGGACGATCCGTGTCGCCTCATCTGCCTTCATCGAAAGCAGGAGGGCGCCTGGACCCGGATCCTCGCCTCCGAGGGCTTCCATGGGTTGGTGGAGGATAAGCTCCTTGCCTGCCAGGAGGGTTTTCCGCGCTGCCTCGGCAGAATGTGGCAATCCAGGCAGCACGGCGATAGTGAGGGGGAAGGGGAGGGCGAGGAAGGCGTCGAGGGCGCGGAGATCGTAGCCCGCATCGTCGATGATGATGATGAGGCTTCCCTTGTCGACTTGTTTTTCGGGAGCTGGCCTTCCTGGCTTGACTCGGGGGCTCGACGTCACCTTTCGCTCGGCACCGAGCCGGGCCGCTGTGGCCAGCAACTCGCCTGCGTCGCGTTGCGACCCCTGCCCTGGCTCCAGTTCGCGGCCGGAAGTCGCCTGGAATGCGCCCGCGTCGCGTTCCAGGTTGTGCCCTGGGTCCGCTTCGCTGGCGGCTACACTGGGTTCCGCTTCCCGGGCATCCACCACCGCCTTCACGGGCTTTGGCCCGAGGACAAGGAGCGCGACAATCCCGAGGGCGAGGAGCCCGAGAGCGAAACCCGTCTGGGTCGCTGAAAACGCAACCCCTGCCCCTCGGGGCCGCTTGGCGCTTCGCCTTCCCTTGCCAGCCATCACGGGGAAGTATCGCCATCGGTCCGGCCCTTGTCGATGCCCCTCTGGTTCAGCCATGATCGCTGTCCATGGTACATGACGATTTGCCGATGCTCCGGGCGGACGCCCTCCTCAAGGAGGCTTTTGGTTTCGATGCCTGGCGCCCGAGCCAGCGCGAGATCGTAGAGGCTGTCCTTGCGGGCCGCGATGTGCTGGCCATCCTGCCCACCGGCGGAGGGAAGAGCCTCACCTACCAGATCCCCGCCCTCATGGGATCGGGGCTCGTTCTCGTCATTTCCCCCCTCATCGCCCTCATGAAGGACCAATTATCTGGGTTGGATGAGCTTGGAATACCGGCGATAGCGCTCAACTCAACCCTTGATGGCGCTGCCTGGGTCCTGGCAGCAGGCCGGGTCCGTTCGGGAGAGGCGCGCCTCCTCTACGTCGCCCCCGAGGCCCTCGCCTCGCCGCGCATGCTCGACCTCCTTGAGTCCCGTCCCCCGGCCCTCATCGCAGTCGACGAGGCGCATTGCATTTCGCAGTGGGGCCACGATTTCCGGCCTGACTACCGGCGGATCGCCACCCTTGCGCGCCGGTTTCCCGGGGCTCCCGTCCTCGCGGTCACCGCCACTGCGACGCGGCGCGTGAGAGAGGATATCCGCGCGAGCCTTTCGCTCCGCACTCCCTCGGTTTTCGTCGCCAGCTTCGACAGGCCCAACCTCCGCATCGAGGTACGGCCAAAGAAGGGCGCCTTGGACGAACTCATCACGTTTGCGAAGACCCGGAGGGAGGATTCGGGTATCGTCTACCGGATGTCGCGGGCTGCGGCCGAGGACACTGCCGAAGCCCTCACGCGGGCTGGAATATCGGCCCTTCCCTACCACGCGGGACTCACTGCACAGGAGAGGGAGCACAACCAGGAAGCTTTCATCCGCGACGACGTGCGTGTCATCTCGGCGACCGTCGCCTTCGGCATGGGGGTCGACAAGCCCGACGTCCGCTGGGTAGCCCATCTCGACCTACCCAAGAACATCGAGTCCTACTACCAGGAGATAGGGCGGGCCGGGCGTGATGGACTGCCCGCCGACTGCATCCTCTTCTATTCGCACGGCGACGTCACGAAGATACTCCGTCTCATCGAGGGCCCAGACTCGCGGGGCGGAGACCCGGATGAGGCCACCCTTGGCGACGAGGAGCGCCGCGAGGCTGCACGAGCCCAGGTCTGGAACATGGCACGATATGCGGAATCATCAGCATGCAGACGGGCTGCCATCCTGTCGCACTTCGGGGAGACCGACAAGCGCGACTGCGCTGCAGCGGGGGGACTACCCTGCGACTCCTGCAGGCGGGGACCTCGGGGCCTCGTCGATCTCGGTACCGAGGCGCTCAAGTTCCTGTCCTGCGTCGTCCGACTCGGTGGCCTACGGCGCGCTGTGGGGGAGGAGGCACCCTTCGGTTTCGGCGGTTTCGGAGCGGGGCATGTCGCCGATGTCCTGCGGGGAGAGGAGACGGAAAACGTCGCGCGCTTTGGTCACGCAAAGCTCAGCACCTGGGGCATCGGAAAGGAGCGGTCGCGCTCCGAATGGATGGAACTCGCCCGGCGCCTGGAGACCTCGGGCCACCTGGAGCAGGATCCAGCCTACAGGACGCTCCGCGCCAGTGACCTTGCCTTCGAGTATTTCAGGGTGAAGGGTCCCTACATGAGCCCTCCGCTCGCGACGCCAGCGGGGGGGAAGAAGCGCCCAGGCGCACGGCTCCTCAAGAAGGGCTCGCCCGAAGCCATCGCAGCCTCCTCTATGGCTGCCACTGCTGCCACGGCTGCCGAAGGTCTTGAAGGCGCAGCCCTCGAGACCTTCGAGCAGCTCAGGGCCTGGCGGAAGAAGACGGCTGATGCAGCGGGGCTGCCACCCTATGTCGTGTTTCCCGACCGCAGCCTCAGGGAGATCGCCCTCGCAAGGCCGAAGGATCGCCAGGCTCTTTCTACGGTTTTCGGCGTCGGCGCGAAGAAGCTCGAAAAATACGGTGCCGGGGTCCTGGCAGTACTCGCCGGAACCTCCGCAAGCCGCTGACGCTGAGGCTCGCCGGGTGGAAGGTGCGGCATTGCGTCGGCACGGCCACAATGCAAGCCCAATCATGTCGAAGCGGGAGCTGATCCAGCACCGATCCTCGGGTCGAGTGAGGAGTGGAGGAGGTCGAGGGCAGCCAGCGAGAGCGATGAGATGCAGGCAAGGCAGGCCAGTATGCCTGCGGCGAGGTTGATGTCGTTGCCGCGCAGCGCTCCCCAGAGGAGGAACCCGATGCCAGGAAACGCAAAGACGATTTCCAGAACGATGTCGCCCGAGAGTGCCAGGAGGAGTCGCTGCAGGACGGTCGCCACGAGGCCTGGGGCTGCGCTGCGGAGGGTATGGCCTCCGAGGATGCGCCATTCAGGGATGCCACGCCCACGCGCCGACATGACGAAGTCCTCATGGTACTGGGGGAGCATGACGCTCCGGGCGAGGAGGCTGAGACCCCAGACCCGAGTGAGGAAGACAGAGGCGACGGGAAGGACGAAATGCGCAGCCCTGTCCATGAGGCGGGCCCAGTCGCCCTCAGGCGGCGGTGAGGACTGGATGGACCCGAAGGGAAAGATCCGCAGCGTATAGACAAAGACCATGACCACTATCGTACCGATCCACCAAGACGGGGTGCCTTCGAGTGTCATGGCCGCAAGCGTAGTGCCGCGGTCGAGGCGCGAAGCGGCCCAGCGTGTTTTTGCGAGCCCGAGGGCAAGGCCCGCGGTCGCCGACAGAAGTGCCGCGATGCCGAAAAGAAGGAGGGTATTGGGAAGGGCTTCGAGGATGGCTGTCCGCACCGAAGTCGTCCGGCGATAGGCGAAGGCCTGGGTGACGCTGGTTTCGCCGAAATCCAGCACGAGGATCCGGGCGGTCCGCGTAACTGCGCGGAGGGGAAGGGGGAGGTCGAGCCCGAGGGAATGTTCGAGCCCTGCGGTCAGTTCCCGCCTGACTTCGAGAGGCGTTTTTCCCGTCGCCGCGATATTCATGCCTGACATGATCGAGGCGACCTGTTCGCCGATCTGGCCGCGGGCGGTGGCTCCGAGCTGGATATCGAGGACCAGGGAAATAGCCAGCACCTGCACTGCGGTCACGGCGAGGGCCAGACCGAGGCGTCGGGCGATGTTCCAGGGCCGGCTTGGCCAGCTCGCCGTATTCAGGACCCCGGCTCCCTTGCCTGCCTCAGCGCCCCTTCTGCTGCTGGGCCATCATCTGGGCCATCTGGCCCTTGTTCTTCATCATCTTCTTCATCGCGAGGCGGGTTTTTTCGAACTGCTTGAGGAGGCGGTTGACCTCGCCAACGGAGGTTCCAGAACCCCGGGCGATGCGGGTCCGGCGGGATGGACCAATTATGAGATGATTGGACCGTTCCTTCCTGGTCATCGACTGGAGGATGGACTCCTGCGCCTTCATGGCGCCACGGTCGATGCGGTCCTCGTCGATCTGGCCGGCGAGGCCGGGTATCATCTCGATCATGCTCTTGAAGGACCCCATCTTCTTCACCTGTCCAAGCTGCTCGAGCCAGTCCTGGAGGGTGAAGTCGGAGTTCGCCATCTTGCGCTCGAGCTCCTCCACCTGCTTCTGGTCGTAGACCGACTGCGCCTTTTCCACGAGGCCGACGATGTCGCCCATGCCCAGGATGCGGCCGGCGACGCGCTCGGGGAAGAAGGGTTCGAGTCCCTCGGGTTTTTCGCTCGTACCGATGAACTTGACAGGCTTGCCCGTGACGGATTTCAGCGAGAGCGCAGCGCCTCCGCGCGTGTCGGAGTCGAACTTGGACAGGATGACGCCTGTCAGGCCGACGCGCTCGTCGAAGGTCTTGGCTATGTCGGCGGCAGCCTGTCCGGTCATGGCATCGGCGACAAGGAGGGCCTCGTCGGGCTTTACCGCGTCGCGGACACGGACGATCTCCTGCATCATCGGCTCGTCGATCTGGAGGCGGCCGGTGGTATCGACGATGAGGGTGTCGTAGAGTTCTCGCCTGGCCTTTGCAAGGGCAGCTGCTGCGACCTTGACGGGGTCCTTGGCCCCCTCCTCGATGTAGACATCGACGCCTATCTGCGAGCCTAAGACGCGGAGCTGTTCGACTGCGGCGGGCCGCACAAGGTCGCAGGCCGCCAGGAGGACGCGGCGACCCTTGCCCTTGAGCATGAAGGCAAGTTTGGAAGCGGTTGTGGTCTTGCCCGAACCCTGGAGTCCGAGGAGGAGGATGACACTCGTGGTGTCGGGCCCCTTCAGCACAAGATCGGAGCGCCCCTCGCCCAGGAGGGCCACCAGCTTGTCGTGCACGAGCTTGATGAACTGCTGCCCCGGCTGGACGGAGCGGAGGACCTTCTCGCCCCTGGCTTCCTCGAGGGTGGAGTTTACAAAGCGGCGGACGACGCGGAGGTTGACGTCAGCCTCGAGGAGGGCGAGCTTGATCTGCTCGACAGCCTCCTCGACGTTCTTTTCGCTGATCGTGGCCTTGCCACCGATACTGCGGACGACATCGCTGAATTTCTCGGAAAGCTTTTCGAGCATGGGAGCCTCGCCTGGTTGGTTTCTGGTTCGCCACAGTATGTCCCGAAGGCCTTCCCCGAGTCAATTGAAGCCAGCCTGTGGGGGGGCTGTCCCTGACCGCTTCCCGGGTCCACGGGCGTTTCAGTCACCCTTGATCCCGCGCCGCCCAGCCTGCGCCTGGGCGACCCTCCGGCATGCGGAGCGGGTGCGGGCTGCACTATGTACTATATATCAATATCGCAATTATGCGTTTATTGGTTCGTCTACAGGCTGCCCTTGAGCCCGATTGCGGCGGCGACGGGGCGGAGCGCGGCGATGGTCTGCAGTATGAGGGCGTCCAGTTCCATGCCGAGCATCGCGGCGCCCTTCTCGATGATGTCCCGGCGCACGCCCGCCGCGAAGGCAGCCGTCCCCCACTTCTTCTTCACTGAGCGGGGTTCGATGTCCAGGACGCTCTTCGAGGGACGAACCATGGCGCAGGCGGCGATGAAGCCCGTGAGTTCGTCGCAGGCGAAGAGGATCTTCTCCATCACATGGAGGGGCTCGACCTCGGTGCAGATGCCGTATCCGTGGCTGTCGACCGCGTGGATGAATTCCGCAGGGTAGCCGGCAGCCGAAAGGATGGGGCCTGAGTGCTTGAGATGTTCCTCGGGATGCCTTCCGTAGTCGATGTCGTGGAGAAGTCCGACAATGCCCCACCAGTCTGGATCCTCTCCCTTCGCGGCGGCGAAGTGGCGCATCGTCGCTTCCACAGCCAAGGCGTGGCGGAAGAGTGATTCGTCGTCGTTGTTGGCGCGCCAGAGCGCGATGGCTTCATTCCTGTCCAGCATGGGAACCCCCGATGCGCGATTGTAGCCGCGCGAGAACCAAGCCGCAATCGGGCGTCGGGAGCCGGGGTAAGGGGAGGGCTGATTTTCCAGCCTCCGCCCTCTGCGCTATCATGGACCCATGGGAACGACAATCCGATCCATCTGCGTCTTCTGTGGCTCGAGCATGGGCCACTCTCCCCGCTACGCCGAGGCAGCCGCAGCCCTTGGGAGGGCCATAGCGGCTCGTGGCCTCCGCCTTATCTATGGCGGTGGCAACATCGGCCTGATGGGTGTGTTGGCCACAGCCGCCCACGAGGCTGGAGCCAAGGTGATCGGCGTCATTCCGCGCCGCCTCTTTGACCTGGTTGAACAGCCTGAACTCGCAGAGCTCCTGGTGACTGCAGACATGCACGAGCGGAAGGCCAGGATGGCTGAGCTTTCAGACGCATTCATCGCCCTGCCGGGCGGCACGGGGACCCTCGAGGAACTCTTTGAAGCCTGGACCTGGAGGCAGATAGGCTACCACGCCAAGCCCCTGGGGCTCCTTGAGGTCGAAGGCTACTGGGAACCCCTCCTTGCCTTCATCCGCCACGCATCGGAGGAGGGATTCATCAATCCCTCATTGGTCCCCGACCTTGTGGTCCGAAGTGATGCGGAGGAGCTCTTCGAGGCCCTCGAAAAGCTTGAGGCCCCCCTCGCGAAGCTGCCGGAGCGCCAGAAGCCCTGATTGCGTCCGGCGCTTGCCTTGCGGCACCGAGGCGCAGCATCTTTCGGGTATTCCCTTCCACAGGAGCAGTCTCATGCAGGAGTTCCTCTCGATGGAGATCGCGGGCAGGAGCGCATCGGCCTGGATCATCGCGGTTGCCTGGATTCTTGGTGGTTTCCTGTCCGGCAAGATCGTGGCCTGGTTCTCGTCCTCGGTACTCAAGCGCTTCGCGGCGAAAACCAGGACTCGGCTCGACGACCTCCTCCTGGCCTTCATCGAAAAGCCCTTTGTCTTCATCATCACCCTCACAGCCATCCGCCTCGGTGTGGATTCCCTCGATTTTCACGACACTGTCCTGGTCTGGATCGACAAGGTCTTTCTTGTGCTCATCGCTGCTGCAGTCGCCTGGGCTGTCTCGCGGGTACTCGATACCATCATCGAGGAGTATTTTATCCCCCTGGTCAACAAGAGCGAGGGTACCCTCGATGACCAGCTTCTCCCGATAATCCGGAAAGGCGTGAAAATAGCTGTCTGGTCAGTGGCCCTCCTCATTGCGCTCAAGAACGCCGGTTACGATGTCGGAGCCCTCCTCGCCGGTCTCGGCATCGGTGGCGTCGCCGTTGCCCTTGCAGCCAAGGACACGCTGTCCAATTTTTTCGGAAGCGTTGCAGTGTTCATAGACCGGCCCTTCCATATCAACGATCGGATCAAGGTCTCGGGCTTCGATGGAAATGTCGTCGAAATAGGCATCCGCACCTCGAGGCTCAAGACCCTTGACGGCCGGATTGTAACCCTGCCGAATGCGATCTTCGCCGCGAGTCCCATCGAGAATGTCAGCTCGGAGCCCAGTGCCAAGGTCTCAGCTACCGTCGATCTAGCCCACTCGGTCGGATCAGGCGGTGCGGGACGGGCAAGCCTTGCCATCAAGGAAGCCCTCAGTTCTGTTCCAGGTCTTGCCGAGGGTTCCATGGCTGGTGTGAGCGGCATCAACGAGTTCGGAATACGGGTTTCTTATTTCTTTTTTGTCGAAAAGACCTCGCCCTATGCTGAGCGGGTCAGTGCGGCGCACCTTGCAGTACTCAAGGCCCTCGAGGCGGAGGGTATCCCGCTGGCTCTGTCCCAGCGTGTGACAATCGGGAGGAGCTAGCACCGAGGGGGGCCGCGAGGATGGAACAGCGAAGACCATGTCGTCCAAAGATAGATATAAAGCAGCTCGCCCTACCCTAATAAACAGGCGCCAAGATAAGCTTGTGATTTCTTGCCGGTTCAAGTCCGGAGCAGGTAAGGCCGAGCCGGCCGCCTGACACCAACAGCGCACCATGACCGGCAACGGGAAATGGTGAAGCCGCTTGAAGGGAGTAGCTAGACCGCAACGCAAGTGAAGGTATCGAGCCCCGAAATAGTTAGTCGAAGAGGCCGACAGTTTTGTTATGCTGGAAGGCAACAAGGAGAACATCGCCAAGGCGAGATGTGCTTCTCTCTTCCGGGGTCCAAGTCCGCGGTATGGCTACGAATGGAGATCACAGGAACTTGGGAGGCCCGAATGGTTCCCCGGGAACGGGGTATCCGCTGACAATCCGAAAAGGAGAGGAAGCGGAAACGATCATGCGGGAGTCGGACCGGTTCATAGTAGAGGAGTAGCGGGGTAACGGCCCGTGAGGCTCTGATCCGGCAACGGATCAATGGGTCACTCGAAGGGACCGGCGGCGGTATGCAGAGGGGAGGGGAAACGTGGACCGTACAGGAGACGGAAGGGCCATGCAGACAAAACTGAACCTCATATCCGAGATAGCAAGGAGAGACGACAGGTGTAAGATCGACAACGTGGCCTATTTGCTCAACGAAGCGAACCTGAACGAGTGTTTCTACATGCTGAAGCAAGGGAAAGCGGCGGGTATCGACGGGATCGGATTAGAAGAATATGAGCAGTCCCTCGACGAAAACCTGAAGGATCTCGTGGCGAGGATGAAACGGCAAGCCTATCATCCGCAACCGGCAAGAAGGACCTATATCCCCAAGGCGAACGGGAAACTGCGACCCTTGGGTATCCCATCGACAGAGGACAAGATCGTCCAGATGGGGATAGCCCGGATACTGGAAGCGGTCTACGAAGGCGACTTCCTGGATTTCTCGTACGGATTCCGCCCCTCCCGGAACTGTCACCAGGCGATTGAACGGCTCAATACTGTCATCATGACAATGCCAATCAATCATGTGATTGATGCCGATATCAAAGGATTTTTCGATAATGTCGATCACACGTGGATGCTAAAGTTCCTGGGGCACAGGATAAGCGACCCGAACCTGCTGCGCCTGATAGCGCGGTTTCTGAAGAACGGCTACATGGAGGAAGGGAAGCTCAACGCGAGTGACAAGGGGACACCGCAGGGCGGAATAGTCTCGCCGATACTCGCGAACATCTACCTGCACTATGCGCTGGACCTGTGGGTCGAGCGGGTGGTGAAACCCCGATGCCGTGGAACCGTGGAGATCGTGCGATATGCCGATGATTTTGTGATCTGCGTCCAGTTCAAGGACGAAGCGGCGTGGATACTCGAGGCACTCAAGGAACGGCTTGGAAAGTTCAGTCTGGAACTCGCGGAGGACAAGACGAGGATCATTGAGTTTGGGCGCTTTGCCAAAACCAATGCGAAGAAGCGGAACGAAAAGCCCGCGACCTTCAACTTTCTCGGCTTCACTCATTACGTGGATACAAGCAGAAAGGGCTTTTTCAAGCTGGGACGGAAGACGGATCGCAAGAAGATGACCGCCAAACTCAAGGAAATGAAGATCTGGCTGAAGAGCGTCAGAACCATACCCATTCGGGAATGGTGGCCGGTGCTCAAGGCAAAACTACTGGGTCATTTTCGGTACTATGGGGTCAGCGGAAACTCGCGAAGCATTGGAACGTATCACTATCTGATCGTGCGGCTGGTGTTCAAATGGATAAACCGGCGAAGCCAGAAGCACAGCATGAACTGGTCAGAATTCTCTGCGTATCTAAAGCGATACGAGCTACCCAAGCCACGCATCTATCACAACCTGTTTACTCTCTGGAGCTATTGAAGTGAATGCCGACGAAGAGCCGTGTGCGGGAAATCTGCAAGCACGGTTCTGTGAGGGGCGCGCGTTCTCCTTACTGCCAGCTGGTCTTTGGGGAACGACGCGTCTACTCGACGGATG
>CAIJMU010000005.1 GCA_903821875.1 uncultured Spirochaetota bacterium | reverse complement strand
CTCGGCGAAGGCGCAGATGATGAAGACCAGGAAGCCCAGGGGCTGGATGAAGACATTCCACTGTGCGCCGTGCCAGCCGGACTGGACCTGGACGATGTCGCGGAGGCTCATGGAGTTGGAGAGCATGACGACAGCGATGACTGCCATGCCCATGCCCATCTCATAGCTGATCATCTGGCTCGAGGCACGCAGCGCACCCATGAGGGAGTACTTGTTGTTGCTCGCCCAGCCTCCCACCATGATGCCGTATACCCCGAGGCTCACCACGGCGAAGACGTAGAGGGTCGCCACGTTGAGGTCAGCCATCTGGAGGGCGATCGTGCGGCCGAAAACGGTGATGTCGCTGCCCCAGGGCACCACTGCGCTGGTAAGGAGGGCGGTACCCATCGCGATGCCGGGACCGAGGATGAAGAGGCGCTTGTTGGCCTTGGCGGGAATCATCTCTTCCTTGAAAAAGAGCTTCCCTCCGTCGGCTACGGGCTGGAGGAGACCGAAGGGACCGTTGCGGTTGGGACCGTAGCGGTCCTGGATCCAGCCCGCGACCCTGCGTTCCGCCCAGGTAGCCCACATGGCGATGATGAAGCTCACGGCGAGGATGAACACCCCCAGCACGAGCTTGATAATGAGATCGATCACATCCATCGCATCACCCCGAAATCAGGGCAGCTGGATCTGCCCCGTAGCCTGTGGCTCCGCCGGCGGCTTCGTCCGCGGCGGAAACGGCGGCACGGGCCGCGATATGCTTTTCCGTCACAGCGAGAAGCTGGCGAAGCCCGGTGTAATGGTTCTGACCGATGACGGAATTGCGCTCGACCCTGCGCGGAGCCTCGAAGGTCCAGGCAGCCTTGTCCTTGCGCTCGAAGCGGCAGCTGTCGCAGATCCAGCCCTCCACCTCGCCGTAGGCATCGCGGCGGGCCGTGACCCTGACCACCTGCTCTCCGCGCATCCAGGCCACTGCCTTGCCGGAGCATTTATCACAAGTGCAATGAACATCCATGGGCTTCAGGAACCAGACCCTCGACTCGAAGCGGGCCGTCTTGTCGGTGAGGGCGCCGACCGGGCACACATCGATGACGTTTCCGCTCATTTCACTGTCGAGGCTGCTGCGGATGTAGGTGCCGATCTCGGCATGGTCGCCCCGGCCAAGGACGCCATGCACCCGCGCCCCGGCGACCTGGTTTGCGGTGTAGACGCAGCGATAGCACAGGATACAGCGGTTTCGGTTGAGCTCGATCCTCTCCCCGATGTCTATCGTCTCGAAGGTGCGGCGGGGAAAGTCATTGCGGGAGGCCGAGAGGCCGTGGACGTAGGCGAGGTCCTGGAGGTCGCACTCGCCTGCTTGATCACAGATAGGACAATCGAGGGGATGGTTCAGGAGGAGGAACTCCACGATGCCCTTCCTCGCGTCGAGGACCTCGGGACTCGTGAGGTTCTGCACCACCATTCCGTCCGCGACGGGAGTGCTGCAGGAAGCCTGCAGTTTCGGCATCGGCCTGGGGTTGGCCGCGCTCTGGGCAACGACCTTCACGAGGCAGGTGCGGCACTTCCCCCCCGAGCCCTTGAGCTTTGAGTAATAGCACATGGTCGGAGGGACGAGGGCTCCGCCGATCTTCCGTGCCGCGTTAAGGATCGAGGTTCCGGCATCGACCTCGATTTCATGTCCGTCTATGGTGACTTTGGGCATAGGACCTCAGGACGGCCGCGGGATTGGCGCGGCGACATTGTGCTTCGGGTCCCGGATCTTTTCCGGGAAGCGAACGTGGTGCTCGAACTCATGGCGGAAATGGCGGATATGGCTCGCGACGGGCCAGGCGGCAGCATCCCCGAGCGGGCAGATCGTATTGCCTTCGATCTTCTTCGAGATCTCGACCAGGAGGTCGATGTCGGTCAACTTTCCTTCGCCTGCCTCCAGGCGCTCGAGGAGCTTCTCCATCCATGCCGTGCCCTCGCGGCAGGGCGAACACTGGCCGCAGGATTCGTGGCGGTAGAAGCGGGCGAGGTTCCAGAGGTTGCGGACCATGCAAGTGGAATCGTCCATCACGAAGAGGCCGCCGGAACCGAGACTGGTGCCCGAAACGAAACCGCCCTCGGCCAGGCTCTCGTAGCTCATCATCCGGGGAACACCGGCCGCAGTCTTCACAAATAGGTCAAGCGGAAGGACGGGGACGGAGGAACCGCCGGCAATGACGGCCTTGAAGGGCCGGCCATTGCTGGGCCCTCCGCAGTAGTCCTCCGAATGGAGGAACTCTTCACAACTGACCTTGCCGAGCTCGATCTCGTAGACGCCTGGCTTCCTGATGTGGCCCGAGGCGGATATCAGCTTGGTGCCCGTACTCGGCTTGACGCCAATTCCCGCGTAGGCATCGCCTCCCATTGCGATGATGTAGGGAACAGCGGCTATGGTCTCGACGTTGTTGACAATGGTGGGACAGCCATAGAGGCCGCTGACTGCGGGGAAGGGCGGCTTGATGCGTGGGTTGCCCCTCCTGCCCTCGAGACCCTCGAGGAGGGCTGTCTCCTCTCCGCAGATGTAGGCGCCTGCGCCAGGATGCACTGAGAGATCGAAGTCCCAGCCCGAGCCGAAGATGTTCTTGCCCAGGTAACCGGCGGCGTAGGCCTCGTCGATGGCTTTTTCGAGTATCCGGAGGATGTACATGTACTCGCCGCGGACATAGATGTAGGAATGCTTCGAACCGATGGCGAAGCTTGAAACGATCATGCCCTCGATGAGCTGGTGGGGCAGGCGCTCCATGATGTGGCGGTCTTTGAAGGTGCCCGGTTCGGACTCGTCGCCGTTGCAGACAAGGTAACGTGGCTTGTCGGACTTGCGGTCGAGGAAGGACCACTTGAGGCCACAGGGAAAACCCGCACCCCCGCGGCCCCGGAGACCGGAACTCTTGACCTCTTCCATTATTGAATCTGGCGTCCTCGTCTTGAGGATGGACTCGACCTGGGCGTAGCCACCGAGGCGTTTCCAGCCCTCGAGGCTCCGAGCCTCCGGATTGTCAGCATACTCCAGGAGCATTTTTCGCTGGGCCATCACTTCACCCCCGCGGTGGCCGCAGTTGTGGCAGCAGCCGTAGCAGTGCTCGCCGCCGAAGGCATGGTCGCCGCCTGGCGGCGCAGCTCTTCGAGGAGGGCGTCGACCTTGGCTGCTGTCATGAGCTCGTGGTAGGTCTCGCCGACCATGATCACCGGGCCCTGCCCGCAGGCGCCGAGGCATTCGGTGCTCTGGAGGGTGAACATGCCGTCAGGCGTCGTCCCGCCGTCCCTGATGCCGAGTGTTGCTTCGAGATGGCCGATGATGTCCTCGGCCCCGTTCAAGGCGCAGGGGCCTGTGCGGCAGGTCTCGATCTTGAATCGGCCTACCGGCTCCTTGTTGAACATCGTGTAGAAACTCGCGACCTCGTAGACCTCGATGGGAGTAATTGAGAGGAGTGAGGCCACGTAGTCCATCACGGGCACGGAAAGCCAGCCCCCGAGTTCGGCCTGGGCGAGGTGGAGGACCGGGATCAGCGCGGACTTCTGCTTGCCCTCCGGATAGTGGGAGACGATGCGGCCCAACTCCCCGAGGGCCGCCGGCGAGAACGCAGGCGTATCAGGCATCGAGTTCCCCCGCGATGATGTTCAGGCTCGACAGCGTGATGACGGCGTCGGACAGAAGGCAGCCGCGGACCATCTCGGGAAAAGCCTGGTAGTAGATGAAACAGGGACGGCGGAAGCGCAGGCGCGCGGGCGTCCGGCCGCCGTCGGTGAAGAGATAGAATCCAAGTTCGCCGTTTCCGGCCTCGATGGAATGGTAGACCTCACGGGTCGGCATCCTGGTCTCGCCCATCACGGTCTTGAAGTGATAGATGAGGGCTTCCATCTCCGAGTAGACCGCTTCCTTGGGAGGGAGGACCCAGGCCGGAACCTCGCTGCGGTAGACCGCAGGGTCCTCGTCCTTGAGCTTGGCCACAGCCTGCTGGATGATCGAGAAGGACTGGCGGATCTCTTCCTGGCGCACCATGAAGCGGTCATAGGCCGAGCCCTCGACACCGATGGGGATATCGAACTTGTATTCCCCGTAGCCCGAGTAGGGATGGGCGACACGAACATCATAATCGACACCGGCTGCCCGCAGGTTCGGGCCGGTAAAACCATAGGCAAGGGCCCGCTCTCCGGAGATCGTACCAACTCCCATGGTCCGGTCCATGAAGATCCGGTTGCGGGAGAGCATGGAATCGAACTCCTCGAAGTCCTTCATGTACTTCCGGAGGAAGTTGTCGATCTTCTCCCAGGCCTCGGGCGGGAAGTTGCGCTCGAAGCCGCCCACGCGGCCCATGTTGGTCGTCATGCGCGCGCCGCAGATGGCCTCGTAGATCTCGTAGATAAGCTCGCGCCACTGGAAGATGTACATGAAGCCGGTGAGGGCTCCGGCGTCGACACCGATGATCGAAGTGCAGATCAGGTGGTCCGAGATGCGCGAAAGCTCCATGATGATGACGCGGAGAAGCTCGACACGGCGCGGCACCCTGATGTCGAGGAGCTTTTCGACCGTCATGTGCCAGCCCATGTTGTTGAGGGGCGAGGAGCAGTAGTTGAGGCGGTCAGTCAGCGTCGTGATCTGATAGAGGGGGCGGCGTTCGGCGATCTTCTCGAAGGCGCGATGGATGTAGCCGACTGTCTGCTCGGTGTCCTTGACGATTTCCCCGTCCATGGTGAGGACGTTCTGAAAGATGCCGTGGGTGGCCGGGTGGGTCGGTCCAAGGTTGAGGGTGAGGGGATTGCCCTGGCCCGTGGGGGGCTTCGTGGTTTCCATGCATTAACGTCCGAACATTCGATCGTCTTTGTCCTCGCGCGACTGGTCTTCCAGGGGGAAGTCCTTGCGCATCGGAAAGACGCTCATCGACTCGATGTTGAGTATCCGCTTCAGATTGGGATGCCCCTTGAAGCGGATGCCGAAGAAATCGTAGGTCTCCCGCTCCAGCCAGTTTGCTGCGGGGAAAAGAGGCGTCAGGCTGGCGACCTCGGGACTGTCTATGGAGAAACGGCAGCTGAGCCTGAGCCTCGTGCTCGTCCTCATATTGCAGAGGAGGACCTGGAGACCAAGTTCCTCGCTCTTTCCGCCTTCAGCCGGATAGTGCATCCCGAAGAGGTCGGTCAGGAAGCGATAGGCCAGGGTTTCATCGTTGTAGAGGGCTTCGACTGTGTCGTAGAGATCGGAAGCGCGGATGCATACCGTCGGCACGTCATCGGACTCGTGGGACAGCATCCGGTCACCGAGCACGCGGCCCAGCTCCGCAAGGAGGGCTTCATCCATGTTCACTCGATTCCGTAGTGGGCAAGAAGCGCCTTGTACTCAGCGCTGTCGCGACGACGATACGACTCGTGTTTCGCAAGATAGTGCACGCGGAAAATTCCATCGAGGATCTGCTCGGGACGGGGCGGACAGCCAGGAACATACACGTCCACCGGGATGATCCGGTCAATGCCCTGGAGGACGCTGTAGGTGTCGAAAATGCCGCCGCTCGAGGCACAGGCGCCGACCGAGAGTACCCAACGAGGCTCTGCCATCTGTTCGTAGACGGTTTTCAGGATGGGGCCGAGTTTCTTGGAGATGGTTCCCATGACCATGAGGAGGTCAGCCTGGCGGGGCGAGTAGGAAAAACGCTCCATGCCAAAGCGGCCGATGTCGTAGTGGGAGGCCGCAGTCGACATGAACTCGATGCCACAGCAGGAGGTCGCATAGGGCAGGGGCCACATCGAGCCCTTGCGGGCGAGTCCGACAGCCGCGTCGAGGGTAGTCGCAAAGAATCCCTGGCCCTCGAGGCCGGGTGGCGGCTCGACTGGCGAGAGCGTATTGGCCTCGGTGAGAGGCTGGAAAAGCGAAGAAGGGTTTACCATAGGGTTCACTCCCACTTGAGGGCGCCGCGCCTGATTATGTAGCGGAATCCGACAAGAACGAAGGCAATGAAGATGCCCATTTCGAAAATGCCGAACCAGCCAAGTTCCCGGAAGCTCACCGCCCAGGGATACATGAAGACGAGCTCGACATCGAAGATGACAAAGAGGATGGCGACAAGGAAGTATTTTACGCTGAAGGGGGTACGGGCATCACCTTGTGAAGGGATGCCGCATTCGAAATTGGCATTCTTTTTCGCATTCCGCCTGCTCGGCCCCAGAAGGGGGCTTATGATGAGGACAGCGGCAACGACAAAGATAGACAAGGCCAAGGTGATGAGGATGGGCACAAAATCGCCCGAAGTATGGCTGAGCTGCGGCATATTTTTGCACCTTATCGCCAGTATTGATAACTGTCAATCGATACCGATAAGTCTATTCCAACCCTCGCACCTTCTCATGTGGCTTAAAGCTTGGAAGGGTAAATAAATATTTCTCAATATAAAAAAAGTCTTATTCATGGACCTTGCCAAACCCCCTTGGCCAAGCCGCCTTGGCTTGCAAGAATGAGCACCGAGAAACAATCGCAGACAAGGAAGCCTATGCATCTGGATCTTCTTGGAATCATCGTTGTCTGCGTCGCGGCGGTCTTGGCGGGCATATCCCGCACCGGAATCCCCGGGCTCGGCATGCTCCTCGTTCCCCTCGTAGCCTTGGTCATGCCTGCGATGGCATCGATGGGGTTTCTTCTCCTTATTTTTGTGGCGGCAGACCTCATGTCCGTCGCCTACCTGCGCCGCAGGGTGGCCTGGCCGCGCCTCTTCCGCATCCTTCCCTGGACCCTTGTCGGGGTCTTCATTGGCTACCTCGCCATGAGCCTCGTCACCGAAGCGATCTTCAAACCGATGGTTGGCTTGATGATCCTCGTCGTCGTGGGGCTCGACCTGCTCAGGCGGAGGGTGGGCATGGAATTCGCGCTGGAAAGCCGGAAGTTCGCAGCAGTAGCTGGCATCCTGGCGGGCATCTTTACCATGATGGCCAATGCGGCAGGGCCAATAATGACGATCTACCTATTGTCGATGAACCTGCCCAAGGAGGAGTTCATCGGCACCAGCGCCTATTTCTACTTCAGCGTAAACCTCGTCAAGGTGCCCTTCAGCGCAGCCCTTGGCCTCATCACCTGGCAAGGCCTCAAGCTCGATCTCATGCTAGTGCCCCTCATCGCCCTCGGTTGCCTCTTCGGAGTTCTGATCATCAAGCGGATTTCGCAGCGCTTTTTCAACAATCTGGTGCAGGGACTTGCCGTCCTGGGGGGAGTCAAACTGCTGTTCTGAGAGGAATAGTCTGGAGGGGGCAGCTACAGAAGGTTGCAGCCACGGGGGCATGGGCCCGACGGCCCTTCGTCCCAATTGACAACAACCACGGCACGCACAACACTGGGCAATCCCAGGCAGAAAAGGCAGGACAATGACCGGAAAAGAGAGGATCATGGCTACGCTGAGGGGCGAACAGGCTGCCCCCCTGGCCTTCATGCCCATTTCGATGAGTATCGCCGCCGACGAGATCGGGGTGCCCTACCGGCACTACGCCACGGATTTCCGGCAGCAGGCTCGCGGTCAGCTCGCCTTCGCCCGGGCCTTCGGGGCGGATCTTGTCTCGGTCATCTCCGACCCAGCGGTCGAGGCTGCAGATCTTGGCGCGACCATCATCGCCCCGGAGGATCAACCGGCATCGCTTGACGACCTCCGCTCCCTCCTCATGGAAAAATCCGCCATGGCGAGGCTCGCACTGCCTGCCGGCGGTGGAGGCCCCCGCATGACCAATCGCCTCGCAGCGGTGGAGGCCCTCGCGGCCGCAGGGAACGCGCTCCTCGTCGAAGGCTGGGTGGAGGGGCCCTGCGCAGAGGCCGCCGACCTCCGAGGACTCTCACGCTTTATGATGGACCTCTACGATGACCCAGCCTTTGCCATCGAGCTCCTCGACTTTGTGACCGAAATGGAAATCGCCTTTGCCCGTGCCCAGATCGCTGCCGGCGCTGGCATCATCGGCGTAGGCGACGCTGCGTCTTCCCTCATCGGGCCGGAGCTCTTTGGCGACTTCATCCTGGAGCGGCACCGTCGCTATGTCGCAGCCATCCACGAGGCCGGAGCCCTCGCGCGTCTGCATATCTGCGGAAAATCGGGGCCCCTCCTCCCCATGACGGCTCAGCTCGGCTACGACATCATCGACCTCGACTCCATGGTTGAAATTGCCGAAGCCCGGAGCGCTGCCGGTCCCGCCCAGGTCTTCAATGGCAACCTCGACCCGGTACGGGTAGTCCGGGACGGTACTCCCGCGTCCATCGCAGCAGCCCTCGAAGCCTGCTCCGCTGCGGCCCGGGGAGCCTGGATTGTCGGGGCTGGCTGCGAGATCCCCCGGGGCACAGCCCGCGAAAACATACTGGCGATGCGCAATTTCGCGAGGAGCGGTCAGCTTCCCTGACCCTCCTTGCAGGCTTATGCGGAACTCTGGACTATGGGCAACACATGAGTCCCGACAATCCAGCGCGGAATCCCCCCGCAATCCAATTCACCCACGCCTCAGCCTTCCGTGACAGCGTTGAAATCCTCAAGGATTTTACACTTTCCATCCGCGAGGGCGAGCACCTCTGCATCCTTGGCCCCAATGGCTCGGGCAAGTCCACGATCGTGCGGCTGATCGAGGGAGACCTCCACGCACGCTATCAGGAACCGTCCCCCCTCCTCCTCTTCGGCGAGGAGAACTGGAAGCTCTACGAGCTGCGCAAGCGACTCGGCGTCGTGTCGGACCGCCTCCAGATGCGACACTCCCGGGGAGAACTGGTAGCGGATATCCTCCTGTCGGCCTTTTTCGGCTCCATCGGCCTCCCCCTCTATGTGGACATCACCGAGGAGATGTTGTCACGGGTAGTCGAAACGGCCGACTTCCTCGGGATTTCGCGGCTCCTTGAGAGAAGCGCGGCGACCCTGTCCTCTGGCGAACTGCGCCGTGTCCTGGTAGGCAGGGCCCTTGTCCACGAGCCGGGCATGCTCCTCCTCGACGAGCCCTTCACCTCCCTCGACATCGCCGCCAGGCGGAGTTTTTCCCAGCTGCTGGGGAAGCTCGCCGCGAGCGGGAAGGCCCTCGTCCTCGTGACGCATGAGCTGGCCGAAATCCCGGCGGCGATCGAACGAATTGTGTGCATCAAGGATGGCAGGCTCTTCGCTGACGGGCCCAAGGATGAGCTGCTGCGCTCCGAGCTGCTCTCGGAGCTCTACGGCATCCCCTTGAAGGTCGAGCGCCGGGGAGAGGTTTACGACTTTTCCGCGGAGCGGGATTCTCCGGCCCAAGCAGGCTGAGGATGGATGAAGTCGCGCGCGAGGGACCGATTTCGCGCCGGGCCCAGGCCCGCGACCCAGCACCTCAGCTCCTCACCCTGTCCCGCCCCGCTTCCTTGGCCCGATACAGGGCCCTGTCAGCTTCAAGGAGGACGCTGTCAGGCCCGTCCTCCGGCGTGGGCAGGGAGGCGGCAATGCCAAGGCTGATCGTCACGACTGGTGCAAGCTCGGAAGCCTCGTGGGGAATGGCGAGGTCCCGCACATTGCGGCGCATCCGCTCGGCGATGAGGCGGGCGGTTTCCAGGTTACAGTCGCCAAGCACTGCAACGAACTCCTCTCCGCCGTAGCGGGCGACGAGGTCGCCTGGACGATTGACGATCTGAAGGGCTCGGGCGATTGACTTGAGACAGACATCCCCTGCGAGATGCCCGTAGCGGTCGTTGTAGTTCTTGAAGAGGTCCACGTCGATCATCACAAGGGCAAGCCAGCGTCCCTCGCGCGCGGCACGCCTTGTTTCCAGCTCGAGAAAGCTCTCGAGGAATCTCCTGTTGGGGATGCCTGTCAGTCCGTCGAGGTTCGAGAGGCGCTCGAGCTGGGCGTTCGATTCCTCGAGCTGGCGGGAACGGGCGGTCAGTATCGCATTGGAGGTGATGAGATCTCGACGACTCTCCTCGAGGCGCAACTCGGCCATCTTGCGATCAGTAATATCGCGATAGATGCCATAGACAGCCACTTGGCTGCCCTGAACGAGGATCGGCGCGCAGATGAGGGAGACCTCCACGGGAGTCCCGTCCCTGCGGCGACGGCGAGTCTCTGCCGAAAAGATCTCGCCTTTCTTCGACCTTTCAGTGAAGGAACTGGCTTCGGCCAGGAGTTCGGGCGCGGCGACAAGCTCATCGATCAGACGACCTCGGGTCTCCGATGCGGGATAGCCAAACATCCGCTCAAACTCCTCGTTTATGCGAAATACCCGTCCATCCTTGTCCAGCAGGGCGATGGCCTCTGGCACACTGTTGAAGAGATAGGTGAAGTACTCGTCTTCACGGGGATTCAGGCTCCCATTGAAAAGCGGTTCTCCAGAACTATCTTGTCCAGCCATGGCTGCTCCCTTTTCCCGGATCACGGAATTGATGACAGGCTCGTTCATCGCCGCCTTCCCCTTGAGTGTAGTCATTTCCTCTGCGCTTTACCCGTCCGAAGGGCCAAACAGTCCAAGCTGGGAAGCCCTGCGCCATGCAACTCGCGCTTGTAGTATCTTACAAGCCATGAAAGACATCTCCGCGACCCTGCCCCTCCTCTTTCTGGCCATGGCGGTCGGCATCAGTGAAGGATCTGCAAGCGAAGTGGCGCAAGGCCCACGCCTAACCTGGATGCGGAGCGCCGGCACTGAGGGAAGCGGGCAAGCGAGCTCGGTAGCCCTCGTCATCCATGGTCTCAACCTCCGGCCCGACTGGATGCGCGACTTAGGGACCCTCCTCAACGCGGGAGGCGCCGACGTCCTCCTGGTCGGACTGAGCGGGCACAACGGTGAGGAGACTGGCCTTGCCGGCGTTACCCGCGAAAAGTGGCTCGATGAAGCGTATCAGGCCTATCGCGTAGCCCGGGAGGAAGCCGATGCAGCCGGCCTCCCCCTCTACTTTATGGGATTCTCCCTCGGTGGCGCCGTCGGACTCGAGCTCCTGGCCGAACATTTCCCGGCTCCCGTCGACTTCGATCGGATGATCCTCCTGGCGCCGGCAGCTGCTCCACAAGGTGCAATGCGCACAGTTCTTTTCTTCGGCCTCTTCGGGCAGGACTTCGTGGTTCCCTCCCTGTCTATCCGGTCCTACCGCGCCAACACTGGGGGAGCGACCGTCGCCGCCTACGCCGCCCTCTTCGAAATGGTCACCTCCATCGAGGGAAGTGAACTCTCGCGGCTCAACATCCCGACCCTGTGGTTCATCGATCCACAGGACGAACTGGTCAGCGAGGATGGCCTCAAGGCCCTCATTTCCCGCGGCACACTCGACAGATGGACCCTCATCGAGCTATCCCACGAAGGGGTCAGCCCCCGTTCCGGCTACCACCACATCATCCTCAACGAGGAGAGCCTCGGCTCCGCCTCATGGCGCAGGATGGGCGAGGAGATAGCTGCTTTCATGGCCAGGCCCTGAAAGCAAGCTCAGGACTGAATCGCGTTCCTGTGGATGAGCTTGCCGTTCTCGAAGCTCAGCCAGGGCGCCTTCGACCGGGCCCCTGAAAAAAGGATGTGGTGGCCGCGGATCCCGTTCACATTGGGCCAGAACCCCGAACCGTCACCCTCCTCCCAGCGCGGGCTATGGCCGACGATGAAGTGAGTTCCTGCGGGCAGGTCCAAGGCCTCGAGTGTCAGCGCGAGGTCCGGTTCATCATAGGTATACGGTTCGCGCTTGCCCCAACGCTTCGAAAGGCGGTTCCAGAGGAGTTGCGCGCGCATGCGGGGAAGTCCCGCGAGGTCGATGAGGCTTTGCCTGTCAGCGCCACCAGCAGGTGGGCCGGCATGGGTCGCCACAAAGCCCTCCCCGATGGCAAAGAGCGGCAGCGAGTCCAGGAAGCTCCGCAGGGTCTCCACCATGGCCTCTCCGCCCCAGAGCCTGACTCCGTTCTCGAAATCCACCCCCTGGCTGACTCCTGTCTTCCTGAGCTCCGGGTCGAAGCTGTCGTGGTTGCCCAGGAGCCAGGCGACCCGCCGGGGAAAGGCGCACATGAGTCGGACAAGCTGGTCGAGGAGAGCGATGGAGCTGCCAGAATCGGATAGCCGCCCTGGCCGGTCGTCGTGGAGGGCGTCGCCCAAGAGGAGGAGGAAGGCCGATCCCGAGGCTATATCCTCAGCATTATGATGATCAGACAGGATGGCGTCCAGGTGCGTACCCGCACCATGCAGATCGCCGACGAGTATGGGCCGGAGCCCTGCACGCAGCTCAAGGAGGCCGCCCGGCAGGCCCCAGGCGTCAGTCGGACGGAGTCCCGCGTCGGGCGGATTTTCCGCAAGAAGGAGGAGGGACTCCAACACAGGCTGCGCTTCAGGCAAAGTCGGGCTGCGGGCGCTCAGTCCCATCCCGCTAGTAGCGGTAGCGGAGACCGCCGCTGGCACTGAACGTCAACATCCGGTCATTCGGAAACTGGCCGATGTAGCCGACCTCGAGCGGTACGGAAAAGTGACCGAAAAGGGTGGCTTCGATGCCTATGCCCAGGCCTCCGACAGCCGTCGCGACAAAGGGATGGACCGTCCTGGTAGAAGTGGCTGAAGCGTTGTCATAAACTGTCTCGACCGTAATGTAGCCTAGGTGTCCAGCCAAAACCCAGACATAGAGCTGGCTCGCGAACCAGCGGGAAAAATCCTCCCGGAGAACGCGGTACTGGACCTCCCCGAACACCGAGTAATCAAGGATGCTGCCGTACTGGCTAGCCGGCGAATACATTCCCCCTCCCACCAGGGACAGCCCCAGCGGGCCGTACCAAGCCTGCCAATTGAGGCCACCACCAGCGTGACCCGCCAGCGGGGAGCCGTAGACGCCGAGGGCGGAGGGCCAGCGCTCGGTCACAGGCATGTCGGCCGCCTCGTCAGCGAGGATCGGAAACGCCAGTGCGGCAGCCAGAAGGACTGTCATCATCATTCGTGCTTTCATGCAGACAATGATAATGCCTCCAGTGCCACAGCGAAAGGGGCATTTTCCGCCCCCGTGATCCCCCGCATTCACGACGCCGGCTGTTCTGCCTCAGAAGCGCGAAGCGAGTCCGCCAAGTCCCCTGGCCGCGAGCTCAGCCCTCGGGATGAAGTCGAGGCTCGCTGAGTTGATGCAATAGCGCTTGCCCGTCGGAGCGGGACCGTCGTCAAAGAGGTGGCCCAGGTGACCCCCCGATTTCTTCGACCGTACCTCGATGCGGACCATTCCCAGGCTCCGGTCCTCCACTAAAAGAAGCGCTGCCGGATCGATCGGCGTCCAGAAACTCGGCCAGCCCGTTCCCGAATCGAACTTGGCCGTAGAGAGGAAAAGGGGCGTGCCGTCGATGGCATCGACGTAGACGCCCTCGGCATGGTTGTTCCAGAAGGCATTCTGGAAGGGTGGCTCGGTCGCCGACTGCACGAGGACGGCGTACTGCTCGGGCGACAGTTTCTTGCGGAGTTCCTCTGTGGGCTGGATGTAGCAGACAGCCGCTCCGTCCTTCGGTGATGCAATCAATTCAGACTTCCTTTCCGCCTGCGGCGCCGTAGCGGCCCGCGAAGCCGCAGCGTCGCGGGATGACTGGCAGGCCGCCAGCAGAGCTAGGGCAAACAGGCTCAGTATGGTGATTCGGTACATTCTCATGCAGCGAATATACTGAGGATTCGCTATCTCAGGGAAATCGATGCGGCGATGAAGGGGCGGAACAGGCCGAGGAAACAGGGATAGCTCTGGATGGCCTTTTCGGGATGGAACTGGACGCCAAACATCCACCAGTCTTCCCGCGTTTCAAAGGCTTCGATTACGCCATCGGGAGCCCGGGCAGTGACATAAAGGCCGGGAGCGAGGACCTTGATCGCCTGGTGATGGAAGGAATTCACGAGAAGGCGGCCCTCCGGGTCGCAGGGAAAAGAATCCCTCGACAGGAGGCGTGCCTCGCCCAGGATTTCTATCGCATGCGAAAGACCGTCAATACGCTCACCGGCATTTCCACTGTGTCGGAGGGAGCCTTCAAGCTGCGTCCCGAGGTCCTGGTAGAGGCTGCCACCGAGGGCGACATTGATGACCTGGTGGCCCCGGCATATCCCGAGTGTCGGCAGCCTCCTGCGCTGTGCTTCGATCACGAGAGCCAGTTCGAAGAGGTCACGTTCCCGCATGACGGAACCGAGATGACCTCCATCCGCTTCGCCATACAAGTCCGGCGCGAGGTCACTGCCCCCCGTGACGAGGAGACCATCGACCGCGTCCAGTAAAGCCTCGATGTCACCAGCATCGGTCGTGACCGGCAGGACAAGGGGGATTCCACCGGCGGCAACGATCGATTCCACATAATTCGAGTTGAGACAGAGCTGGCCCTGATCCGGATCCGAGACATCGTTCCACGAGGTGATTCCAATCCGTGGCTTCATCGTCACCTGCCGCCAGGTCGAAGGGCTACCAGCTCGATCTCGATATCCGAGCCGAGGGGCAGGGAAGCAACGCCTATTGTCGACCGGGCTGGGTAGGGCTCGCGGAACTGGGTCTTGTAGACAGCGTTCATCGCGGCAAAATCCTTCATGTCCGTGAGGAATACGTTGACCTTCTGGACATCGTCGGGCCCGAGTCCGGCGGCAGTGAGTACCGCAAAGAGATTCAGGAAACAGCGCTCGGTGCGCGCTCCGATGTCACCACCCGCCAGCGTGCCGGTGGCTGGATCGATGGGCGTCTGCCCCGAAAGGAATACAAGCCCGTCGGCATCCACCGCATGCGAATATGGCCCCACGCTCGTCGCCCCCGGGGCGCTTATCGCCTTCCTCGCCATTGTGACCTCCCTCATGTCCAGGTTCCGCCTCGAAAAAAAGGCCTGCCCCGAGGGGCAGGCCTTGATTGTGCCATGAGGCAGGGGGGGCCGCCTATGCGGGCCGCCGCCAATGCGGTCTGGCTGCCTGCGAGCGCGGCTCAAGCCTGGGGCCGCCCAGCGCTCAGGCCTGGCCGCCTGCCGCCCTCTTTTTAGGTTTCATCCAGGCCGGCAGCGTGAAGCCCTGGTTCAGGATCAGGGCAATGAGGATGACGATACCCGTCACCAGGGGATGGAAGGAGGCGGGCATGTTCATCAGGTTGAGGCCGTTGTTTATGAAACCCACCATGACCGCGCCGATCAGCGCGCCGGCCACCGAGCCCGATCCGCCCAGGAGACTCGTACCACCTATGACGACTGCAGTGATGACGTCGAACTCGTAGCCGGCAGCGTTGGGTGCGTAGGCCTGCTGGGTCAGCGAGGCCATCACGATGCCTGCGACAGTCGCCGTGCCAGATGAAATGACATAGGCAAGGATGCGCGTGCTGTCAGGGTTCACTCCGGACAATTTAGCCGAGACCTCGTTCGCGCCAACCGCGATGGCCCGTCGTCCGAAGACCGTGTGCTTGAGGAGGATGTGGCTCGCGATGATCATGACTACCATGATATAGATCGGGATAGGCAGGCCGAGGAATTTCCCGACGCCGATGGACAGGAAGTCCTTGGGCCCCATGATGGTTATCGTGTCACCGTTGGAAACGAACATCGCGATGCCAAAGAGATAGGTCTTGGCGGCCATCGTGACTATGAAGGGTGGCACCCTGAATTTCGTCGTCACGACCCCGTTTACGAGTCCGACCAGGAGCCCGAAGACGAGCGTCAAGAGGAGGGCAGGCAGCATCGGCATGTGGACGATGTTCATGAGGACGTTTGCGATGATGCCCGCGAGGGCCACCATGGAGCCGACCGAGAGGTCGATGCCACCGGTGATGGGCGAATAGATGAAGCCCGAGCACATGATCCCGATGATGCAAACCGACCACAGGACATTGCTCAGGTTCTCGAGCGAGAGGAAACGCGGCGAGACCACCGAAAGCACGGCCATGAGGAGGATGAGGATGAAGAAGAGCCGGAATCGGGCCAGGAGGAGTTTGGTTCCGCCCCCGCCAACTGTTTTTGTATCACTCATTTTGCACCGCCCGGGAGGATGCCCGACGAGGCCTTGAGCACGTCTTCCTCGGTCACTTGTCCCTCCGAGAATTCCTTGATGATCCTCCCCTTCCGAAGCACAAGGATGCGGTGGGAGATTCGAGTAAGCTCTGGCAGGTCGGAGGAAACGAGGATGATGGAAACCCCAGCCTCCGCCAGGCGCGCGAAGGTCTGGTACATCTCCTCCTTCGCGCCGATGTCGATGCCGACAGTAGGTTCGTCGACGATGAGAAGCTTGAGGTCACGGATCAGCCACTTGCCGACGACGATCTTCTGCTGGTTTCCGCCCGAGAGGTTGCCGACCAGGACGGAGGGATCAGCGGGCTTGATGTTGAGGAGGCCGATCGCCTTTCTTGCCAGGTCGAGTTCCTTCCTGTCGCTCACGAAGCCCATCTTCCGGATGACATCGATGTTGGTAATGCCTATGTTGCCCGTCATGCTGATCAGGCCCATGATGCCCTGGAGTCGCCTCTCCTCGGGGATAAAGCCAAAGCCGCCCCGGATGGACCCGGCGACACCAGGTTCCCAAGGTTTGCCGAGGTACTCGACGCTGCCCGAATCGTGGGGATCGATGCCGTAGAGGGCGCGCACCAATTCGGTCCTTCCCGATCCGACAAGGCCCCCTATTCCCAGGATCTCGCCCGCGTGGAGCTGGAAATCAATCCCGCTGAACTTGCCTTCGGATGAAAGCCCCTTTACCTCGAGCACCACCTCGCGGTCGCTTTTCCGCATCGTATGGACGGAATCCCTGTCGTCGAGCTTCCTCCCGATCATGAGGCGGATGATCTCCTCGGGGTGGATCTCGGCCTTCTCGAGCACCGCGACCTTGCGGCCGTCACGGAGCACGGTAACCCGGTCTGAGAGCGCGTAGACCTCCTCCATCCGGTGGGAAATGTAGAGGACGCCGATGCCGTCTTCCTTGAGCCGCTTGATGATCCCGAACAATTGTGCCGATTCGGTGGAGGTGAGGGAGCTGGTCGGCTCGTCCATGATGACGAGGGACGCCTTGCTGTTGAGGGCCTTGAGGATCTCCACCGTCTGGCGCTGGGCGATGGACAAGCTATCGATGACGTCCGTCGCCTTGAGGGTAAAGCCGTAGCGGTCGATCAGCTCCTGGGCCAGAGAGTTCATCTTCCCGATGTCGATGAAGGGCAGGCCCGGAAGCCGGGGTTCGCGGGTGAGGAAGAGGTTCTGGGCTACGCTCATGCCGTGGATGAGGCTGAGTTCCTGGTAGATGACCGCGATGCCCAGTACCTGGGCAGCGGTCTTGGAGTGCTCGATGCCGATGGGCCTGCCCTCGAAGAGCATTTCGCCGGAATTCCGGTTCGTCACACCCGTGACGATCTTTATCAGGGTCGACTTTCCGGCGCCATTCTCGCCCACGAGGGCATGGATCTCGCCCCGCTTCATGGAGAAATCGACCTCGGAGAGCACCATCGGTCCGTTGTAGGACTTGTTGATCCGGCGGCACTCGAGGAGGGCCACCGGGGAATCAGCCAGCGCTTTTTCGCTCATGACCGCTCCCCCTTCCCGTCCCCGCCAGCTACTGCGTCAGCTTCAGCCGCCACGGCGGCTGCGGCCTCTCCGCTCTGCTTCCTGCGATACGCGGAGCGCTTAGCTATGCCCTCGGCGAAGGCCTTGTACCAGACGTCGAACATGACGACTACGACAATGATGCCACCGATGGCGATGGGCTGGACGTAGGGAGAAATTCCCAGTTTCAGGATGCCGTTCTTGATGAGCGCCAGGAAGAGGGTCCCTATCACCGTGCCCCAGATATCGCCGACACCGCCGGTGAAGGGCGTTCCGCCAATGACCACCGAGGCGATGACGTCCATCTCCGAGCCCAGGCCAAACTCCGGCATGGCCGTCATCATGCGGGCGGAAATGAAGATGGCTGCCAGCGAGGCGCAGAAGCCGGAAAACATGTAGACGCCGTAGATGGACCTGTCGGTATTGATGCCAGAAAGGCGGGCCGCGGCGGGATTGGCGCCGGTAGCGTAGATGTTTGTCCCCGCCCGCGTCCTCTTGAGGAAGAACTGCGTCAGGAAAGCCAGCACTATGAACACAATCGTTACTATATAAACCGGACCTACCGTCCCCCCGAAACTGAGGTAGACGGGATCCTGGATGTAGACATTGGAAACGAAACCGTCGCTGTCCTTGACTGCTATGATCAGCGCAATGCCTGCGAGGATTCCGCGCGAAGCCAGGGTAACAATGAACTCAGGCAGCTTGAAGTGCGTGATGAAGTAGCCGTTGAAGAGGCCCACGAGACAGCCAGTGAGCAGGGAGAGGGGTATGAAGAGGAAGGCGGGAATGGGGGTGTAGGAAAGGAAATTGACGCAGACCATCGCAGTAACCGCTATGACGGCGCCGATGGACATATCGATGCCAGCCGTGATCAACACGAGGGTGAATCCGATGGCGACTATGCCAGTCTGGGAAGCCTCCTGGAGGAGGGTCATGAGATTGTCGAGCTTCAGGAAGCTGGGATTCAGGAAGGAGAGGACAGCCCCGATGGCAAGGAGCAATCCGATGAGGATCATGCGTCTGAGCGTTGCTATGGGCACGGGCGGCCTCCCTTGGGGTTGGCTGGAATAAAAGGCAGACAGGCCCCGGGATCTCTCCTGGGAACCTGTCGGTTCTCGAAGCTTGACTTACCAGCGGATGTTGGCGGGAATCTGCCCGACGTTCTCGATCGTGGCCATGAAGGGAGGAACCGTGATGACCTGGGTCTTGGCAAAGGTCTTGGTTCCGGAACGGAGCACGTCGAGGGCCATGCGCGCAGCGGTGGCACCCTGCTCATAGGCGTTGGTGTAGGCCGTGCCGGCTACCTTGCCTTGCTCGATCTGGAGGAGGGTGCTGAGCTGGCCATTGAAGCCCCAGATCTTCACGTCCTTGAGGCGACCGGCTGCCTCGGCGGCGATGGCAGCGCCCTCGGCCATGTTGTCATTGACTGCGAAGACGCCGTCGAGTTGCTTGTTGGCCTGGAGGAAGGCGTTCATGAGGGCGAGGGCCTTGTCCTTGTTCCATTCGGCGTTCTGGGCCCCGACGATCTTGATGGCGGGAATCTTGGCGATGGCGGCGCGGAAGCCCTTTTCGCGATCGACGCCGGCGATGGCTCCGGGAGGAGACTGGATGATGGCGACATTGCCCTTTCCGCCGATCTGCTTGGCCATGGCTTCGCCGACCTTGTAGCCGGCTCCATAGTCGTCCATCGAAACGCAGGCGAAGTGCGGGGCGAGGGTATCGGTGTTGAGGGTAATGACAGGAATGCCCTTGGACTCGGCTTTTTTCACACTGGCGGTGAGGGCGGCAGCGTCGATGGGCTGGAGGATGATGAAGTCAAAGCCCTGGTTGATGAAATCATCCATCATGGAAACCTGGGTCTCTGCCTTCATCATGGCATCGACGGACTGGAGGGGAATGTTGCCGGCAGCCTTGAGGGCATTGTCGATGCCGACGCCCCAGGCCTTGGTGGCAGCCTGCCCCAGCGTGCTGGGGAGGTAGCCGATCTTGTAGACGGACTGCGCTGCCAGGTTCGCACCGGAAACCAGTACGGAAATGGCGATCAGGATTGCCAGAATCTTTGTCTTGGACATCTCGTTCCTCCTTTAAAGTAACCGCGAATGCGGTAGAACCCACATTAAACGATCATATTGATCGTTTCGATCCAACACTACAATCACAATGTGCTTCGCGCAAGGCAGAAAAGATTAAATATCGAGGTTTTTCGTACTTATCTGCAGGCATCGACAGCCTCAAAAAAGGCTATCAAGTTCTCAGTGGGCACATCGCTCTGGATGATGTGGGTCTGGCAGCATACAAATCCGCCTCCTGGAGCCAGAATATCGATATTGCGCCTGACTTCGTCGCGAATCTCTGCCGGGCTTCCCTTCGGAAGAACGGTCTGGGTATCGAGGGCCCCGCCCCAAAACGTCAGGTCTGCTCCAAAATCCCGCTTCAGGCTGGCAGCATCCATCCCCGGCAGCGTGTACTGGACCGGATTCAGGCCATCGATCCCGGTCTCGATGAGGTCCGGGATGAGTTCCCTGATGGCCCCATCGCAGTGGAACAAGATGGATACAGCCGGGAAGGCTTTCTTGATCGTGGAAAAAAGCTTCGCGTGCCGCGGCTTGATAAGTCGCCTGTACTGCTCGGGATCGATCAGTGTGCTCCGCTGGTCCCCGAGGTCGTCACCGATACGGAGCACGCTGATGCCCGGCAACTTCGCGAGCGCCGAGTTCCACCAGGCCAGCTGCATCTCCAACTGCCGGTCCATGAGGAAGGCGGCTCCCTCCTCGTCAGCGGCCAGGTCCATGTAGAAATCCATGTAGCCACGGAGAAAAAAACAGCCGTCCTGGACCTCAAGGCCCATGGGGAGGTCGAGCACCTGGCAGGCAGTTCCCGCGGCGGCAGAACGTTCTGCCAAGCCCTGCGTCCGGAAGGGCTCAGACCAGTCGGGCGCAGGGGTCTTCCTGGCCAGCTCGAGGCCCTCCTCCCCCGCAAAGGGCGACTTGCAAAGGTCGAAATAGAGCCCCCCCTCCTTATTTCTATGCCACTCGGCACCGAACTCGTCACGGTAGGACTCATAGCTCGCATCCTCCCAGTTCTCATGGCGATGCGAGGAGGACACGATGGAGCGGGTATCCACCTCGAACTTCACGAGGAGGTCCTCGTGTGGAAGGATAGTCTGCTGCCTTCGGTGAAAGGCGGGAGTTTCCAGTCCGGGCAGGCCCAGCCCCGCGCGAAGCCGAAGATAGGCATTGCGATGGATGCCCGAAATGAGGTGCCCCCCGAAATCGAAGGGAACCCTGTCGCTTTCCTTGTGGGCAAAGGCGGCGGTTACCCGTTCATGACCCGTCATGGATACAACTCCGGGGCCGGGATCTAGAGGAACGACAGGAAGGGCAGGTCATGGTCCACCTCAAAAGCGTCAGAGGCTCCGCGTGGGTGGTGGTACTCGAGCTTGTCCTTGTCGGCGGGATAGACGAACTTGCCACCCACCTCCCAGAGGAAGGGCTTGAAGCCGTAGGCCAGGCGGTCCTTCCGCATCTCCCAGAGGACCTTGATTTCCTTGGGGTCAGCCTGGAAGTTGCTCCAGATGTCGTGGTGAAAGGGGATGATGACCTTAGCCTGCAGGGCCTCGGCCATACGGAGAATGTCGCTCGAGGTCATTTTGTCAGTGATGCCACGGGGATTTTCGCCAAAAGACCCCAAGGCCACATCGATCGGGTAGTCCTTCCCGTGCTTCACGTAATAATTGGCGTAGTGTGAATCGCCGGAATGGTAGAGCGTGCCACCCGAGGTCTTGAACAGGTAGTTGACCGCATTCTCGTCCATGTCCAGGACGGGCTTTCCCTTGAGGCTGACGCCTTTGGGCGCAGTTACAAGAACGGTGCGGTCGAAGGAGTCGAGGGCTAGGATTTCGATGTCCTTGATCTTTACGGAGTCTCCGGGCCGGACCGTAATGCAGCGGGAGGCAGGAACGCCCCAACCCAGCCAGAGGTCCACACAGGCCTTGGGTCCGATAAAGGGCACATCGGCCGGACAGTTCTTGAGAACCGCAGCCGCGACATTGGCATCGATGTGATCGTTGTGGTTGTGGGTCGAGAGGACAGCGTCGATCTGCCTGATGGCGAAGGGATCTAGGGGAAAGATCGAGTTGCGGAGGTTGGGTTGCAGATTCCTCACCCCCGACATCCTTTGCATCTGGTGCTGGGGCGTCATGAGGGGGTCCTTGCCCGTGCGCTTGCCCGTACCGACCCAGAAGTCCACGGAGATGTTCGCTCCACCCGCTGACTTGAGCCATATGCCTGTACAGCCAAGCCACCACATGGCAAAGCTGCCCGGAGCCACCACTTCCTTTTCTATTTCCTCGTTGAGCCAGGTTCCCCACTCGGGGAAGGTGCTGAGAATCCAGGACTCGCGGGTAATGTCATCGACCTTCGACAATCTGTTCCTCCTAGGGGAATCCCTATCTGCAATGAGCGTGCAGGGTGGATGGTACGATCACTTCGATCATTTTGCAATATGTAAAGTTCATTTTGATCTTTAGACTTGCCATTTCCTCAAACGTGGACCACTGTGATATATATGCTAGGCCTTCAACCTTGGCGATGTAGAGGAGAGAGACCATGACCAATCCCTTGGGGATCTACGAAAAGGCCCTCCCAAAGGACCTCTCCTGGAAGGATCGCTTCAGGGCAGTAGCCGACGCTGGCTTCGACTTCATGGAGCTTTCGGTGGACGAGTCGCCCGAGCGGCTTGCCCGCCTTTCCTGGTCTCCTGCCGAGCGTCTCGATTTCAGCCGGGCTACTGTCAACACAGGCATCCGTGTCCCTACCATGTGCCTGTCTGGTCACAGGAAGTTCCCCCTCGGCAGCGCTGATCCGGCCATCCGTGCCGAGTCCCTCCGCATCATGGAAGCGGCCATCCACTTCGCTGCCGATACCGGCATCCGTGTCATCCAGCTTGCAGGCTACGACGTGTACTACGAGAAGGCGAGCGCCGAAAGCCGCGAACGCTACATGCAGGGAATGGAAACATCACTGGAGATGGCTGCCCGCTACCAGGTCATGCTCTCCCTCGAGATCATGGACACGACCTTCCTCAACTCGATCTCCAAATACCTCCTCCTGAAGGAGCGCCTCCCCTCGCCCTGGTTCAGCGTCTATCCCGACCTCGGAAACCTCAGCGCCTGGGGCAACGACCTGGACCACGAACTGGCGATCGGCATCAACCACATAGTGGGAGTCCATATAAAGGAAACACGGTCGGTCGGCCCCGATTTCGCCGGCGCCTTCCGCGAGATCCCCTTTGGAGAAGGGAACGTCGACTTTGTCCGCAGCTTCTCCATCCTGAGCCGTCTGGGCTATGCTGGACCCTTCCTCATCGAGATGTGGACGGAGAAATTGCCCGATCCCCTGGCCGAAATCGCCAGGGCAAAGATCTGGATCGAAGAGCGGCTCAGGCTGGGAGGCTTTTCATGAAGTACGAGAAACTCAGGATCGAGGTCCTGAAAGCCAACCTCGAGTTGCCGAAGCTCGGCCTTGTCGATTTTACCTTTGGCAACGTGAGCGCGCGCGATCCAGAGAGCGGCCTCATCGCGATCAAGGCGAGCGGCGTACCCTACAAATCGATGCGCCCAGAGGACATCGTCGTCGTGGATCTTGGCGGAAAGACCGTCGCCGGCAAGCTCCGCCCCTCCTCCGACCTCCCCACCCACCTCGAACTCTACAACCGCTGGCCCGGCCTCGGTGGCATTGTGCACACCCACTCGGCCTGGGCGACCAGCTGGGCCCAGGCCTGCATGGCCATCCCCGCCCTCGGCACCACCCACGCGGACTACTTCGAAGGCCCCATACCCTGCACGCGTCTCCTTTCCGAGGCGGAGACCTCAGGCGAGTACGAAAAGGAGACCGGCATCGTCATAATTGAATGCTTCGAGAAGCTCGGCCTCGACCCCCTCCGCATGCCGGCCGTCCTCGTGGCCAACCATGGTCCCTTCACCTGGGGCAAGGACGCCGAAGAGGCAGTGCACAAGGCGGCGGTAACCGAGCTCGTGGCGCGTATGGCCCTGCAGTCCCTCACCCTGGCGCCGGGCCTCGGCCCGATGCCTGCCCACCTCCTGGCCAAGCACTTCAACCGCAAGCACGGGCCGGGGGCCTACTACGGACAGAAATAGCTGCGCGGGTAGTAAGTACTAATAGCCGCGCGGGCAGCTAAAAGCCGCGTTCCGCCTCTGCGTCACCCCTCCTCGCCCACTACCGCCACCTTGAGCCCTGCTGCGCGCAGCTCATCGAGGAATTCCGGAGGGCTCAGCCAGTCTGTCACAAGTAGGTCTATTATCGAAAGCGGACAGGTGAGGAAGCTCGAAACACAGTCCATCTTGGTATGGTCGGCGACCATGATTATCTGCGAGCTCGAATTCTCGATCATCGCGCCGTTCACCGCAGTCTCCTGGTATACCGCCGAGGTGAAGCCCTGCTCCAGGCTGATGCCGTTGATGCCGAGTATCGTCTTGCTCGAGAAGATGCGCCTGATGTTGGCCATGGCGAGGTCACCGATCAGCGATCTTGAATGAGGCCGGTACTCCCCACCGAGCATGATGAGCTCGAGATCGGGGTCGAGGTCGATGGAAAGGGCGGCGGCATTGTTGGTGACAACCTTCACCTTCGTCCCCTGGATATGGCGGAGGACCTCCAGGGTGGTCGAGCCCGCGTTCAGGAACACAGTGTCACGATCCGAGATCAGGGACGAGGCATACTTGCCAATCAAGCGCTTTTCGCGCTTGGCCATCGAATCCTTCTCCTCGAAGTAGGCCTCGAGATGGGGATCGGCCGTGACGGTCGCCCCGCCCCGCGTGCGCTCGAGAAGCTTGCCTGCAGCGAGGGCGTCAAGGTCGCGGCGTATCGTGATCTTGGAAACCCCGAATTCCTGGGACAGCTCCTCGGCCGAGACTGCGCTCCTCTGGTAGAGGAGTTCCAGGATCTTCTTGTGGCGGTAGTTGGATACCGAGGCGGGGTCCGCCTTCGCGTCTTCGCTCATAGTGCTGCCTTCATGTGTCGTCTCACTTTGCCTGGGCGAAGAGTTGCCTGATTTCTGGAGCCGCGAGGGCGGCATAGACAGCGAGGGCACGCCCTCGGAGTTCCCTGTACCGTAAGCGATTTTCGGAACTCGGCTCGAAGCGGACGGGTCCTTCGGCCCTCGTCGCGCTCGCGAAGGCAGCCGGATAGCTGGCCGCGATTCCTGTAGCGACGGCCCCGGCCATCCATGCGCCCAGCGAAGTCGCCTCGGCTCCCGGATAGCGGAGGGTCGGCTTTCCGAACACGTCAGCCTGAATCTGGTTGAAGAGGGGAGCGCGGGTCAAGCCTCCGGATACGCTCACCGAGGTAACAGTTCCACAGAGCTCTTCGAGGAGACCGAGGCTGCCGCCGAGTTCGAAGGCTATTCCCTCGAGGATGGCGCGTGCCATGTCCCCGCGGGTGGTCGAAAGCGAGAGGTTGAAAAAGAGTCCGCGCGCGTCCGAGTCCCAGAGCGGCGTGCCTGAACCGTTGAAATGGGGAATGAGGAGAACCCCCTTCGCCCCTGGCCCCGAGGCTTCTGCCTCCGCGCAGAGGGAATCGAAGTCATCCTCGCAGGCATTCGTTCCAGCAGAGAAAAGCTCCGAGAACCAGCGGAAAACGCTGCCCGAAGCGGGAAGTGCTGCCTCGACGATATAGGCCCCGGGAAGACCTGACACATTGCACGAAACCCGCATCTCCGGATCGATGAGGGGCCGGTCGGAGTGGCCGATCAGGTAGGAACCGGTGCCGGTGTTGGTGATCGCCCGGTCCTGGGAAAAGAGGCCCAGGCCGAGGGCAGCGCATTGCTGGTCGCCACCTGCGCTGATGACGGGAAGCCCCGAGGGGAGCCCTGTTTCGCGCGCCATGCCTGAAAGAAGGCCGCCGACAACGGAACCTGGCGGCACCAGGTCGCAGAGCATTCCTGGCCCGACTCCGAAGGTCGCCGTCAGGCCTGCGTCCCAGATGAGTTTCTCAAGATCGAAGAGATTGGTCCTGGAAGCGAGCGTATGGTCGGTGACAAAGCGCCCGGTCAACATATGCAGGACAAAATCATGGATGCCAAGCATCTTGTAGGTCCGCGCAAAGACCTCGGGCTCGTTCCGCCGTATCCAGAGCATCTTGATGCCCGAGTAGACCGTCCCTACCCTCAGCCCGGTCGTGCTGAAAATAAGCCTGTCATCGCGACCCAACTCGGTACAGAGAGCCTTCGTCCGGAGATCCTGCCACATGATGGCTGGCCGGAGGGCCTGTCCCTCCCTGTCGACTGGAATGACAGAGGATCGCTGGGCAGTCAGTGACAGACCCGCAATCGAAACTCCAGACAGTCCTGCCTTCCCTGCAATGCCCCGGAGGATCGAGGGAATATGGATTTCCCATGCCTCCGCGTCTTGTTCAACCCGGCCATCGGGATAATACACAGGGAGGTTCACTCGTTGATCCGAAGCCAGTGCCCTCCCCTCTTCATCATGGAGGGTCGCGCGGAGGCTGGTGGTTCCAATATCGAGTGTCACAATCCCATTCAAGCCTTGACCCCCAAAGGAACATAATGATACTTATAGCCTACATCTAAAGATCATTTCGATCAATCGAGAATCGCTTATCACTCATACTTAGCCGTCCATCCAAGGAGTGCTGCATGAGGATTGAAAAGAAGGCCCTGGCCAATCTAGCCCGTTGCTATGCAACAGCGGCATTTCCCATCGACGGAGAGCCTACCATTCTTTTAGCTACAGAGGGCGAGGGTGCTTGCCTTTCCTGGAGTGGGCCGGATTTTAAACAGCAACGGAGCGTCTGGGATGGCCCTGGCGGCACCATGTCTATCGTTCCCATCCCCGGAAAAAATGGGGAATTCCTCGCCATCCAGAAATTCTTCAAGCTCTTCCAGTGGGACGAGGCCATTGTGGTCTGGGTCAAGCCGCAGGCAGACGGCAGCTTCGAATCGAGGGAGATACTCAAGCTGCCCTACATTCACCGCTTTGACCTCTTCGAGTGCGATGGCAGGGTACTTTTTCTTGGATGTACGCTGGCAGAGAGCAAGGAAACCCGTGATGACTGGTCAAAGGCCGGTAAGGTCTATGTCGGCCAGCTCGCCAAGGACTGGGACAGCCGCCTCGAACTTCGTGTGATCAAGGACGGCCTCTTCCGCAACCACGGCTACGCACGATCGACCTGGAAGGGTCGGGAAGCGGGACTCATCACGAGCGACGAGGGCGCCTTCGCGGTCACGCCCCCCGCCGCCGCAGGCGACGACTGGAGCGTGGAGCGCTTCATGGACTGGCAGATCAGCGACGTAGCCGCCTGCGACATCGACGGCGACGGCGAGCTCGAATACGCCACCATCGAGCCTTGGCACGGCGGGTATTTCCGCGTCTACAAGCGCATCGGCGGAAAATACCTCCGTATATGGGAACATCCCGAAATCGCGGAGTTCTACCACGTCGTCGTCGGTACAAGACTGCGGAACATCCCCACCTTCATCGGCGGCTGCAGACGGGGAAGCCAGCACTTGTTCCTCGTGCAGGCTGCCGCACCAGATGCAGCCGGATTGCCCTCCCTCACAGCCGTCACAATTGATACAGGTGTCGGTCCGAGCAATGTCGCCGTGCTCAACGGGCCGGACCGTGACATCATCATTTCGGCCAACCGGGAAAAGGGCGAGGCGGCCCTGTATTTCATCACGGACTGAGTCCGCAGCTGCGGATTCTGGCTCTCGCGGGGCGTCCGCGGCTCTGCCTTTGCCTTCGGCGGCGCGTCGCGCCCGACTCTCCATTCATAATCCATCCATGCTAACTCCATGGTACGATGTAGGCACAAGAGGAGCACGACATGGATGACAAAGTTACCTGGTGGGCCTTCGACGAAGTAGAAGCCTTCATGCGAGCGGGATTCGAGGCGATCGGCGTCCCGACGGAAGAAGCTGCGGTCTGCGCCGACGTCCTCGTTGCGGCCGACCGGCGGGGGGTGGACTCCCACGGTGTCGGCCGCTTCAAGCCCATCTACCTCGACCGGATATGGGCAGGCACACAGAATCCAAAGACGAATTTCGAGATCGTGCGCGAGGGTCCCACCACCGCCGTCATCGACGGCCATAATGGCATGGGTCATTACATTGCCAAGCGCGCCATGCAGATGGCTATCGACAAGGCCGAAAAATTCGGCATGGGAATGACAGTCGTACGGAATTCCACTCATTACGGCGCAGCGTTCTACTATCCAGCCATGGCCGTCGAACACAGCATGATAGGAATGACAACGACGAGCGCACGTCCTTCCATCGCCCCTACCTGGGGCGTCGAACCCATGCTCGGCACCAACCCCATGACCTGGGGCATGCCCTCGGACGAGCCCTTTCCCTACATGCCCGACTACGCAACCTCGGTCACCCAGCGGGGGAAGCTCGAACTCTACGACCGGATCGGGAAGGACCTTCCCGACGGCTGGGTGATAGGCCAGGACGGCCAGTACCGCAACGATACCAAACAAGTACTAATTGACCTGACCAAGGACAAGGCGGCCCTCACCCCCCTCGGAGGCCTCGGCGAAGACCTCGCCGGCTACAAGGGTTACGGCAACGCCCTCACCGTGGAAATCCTCTCCGCATGCCTGTCGCAGGCCAATTTCATGAAGGCCCTCGTCGGCATGTCACCCGAGGGAAAACCCACGCCCATCGAGCTTGGACATTCCTTCATGGCCATAAAAGTCGAGAGCTTCGTCGATCCCGCCATTTTCAGGAAGCAGGTCGGAGAAATCTGTCGCCAGCTCCGGGCCTCGAAGAAGGCTCCTGGTGCAGCGCGCATATGGACTCCCGGGGAAAAGGAATACGAGATCATGCTGTTCCGAAAAGACAAGGGAGTGCCCTTCAACGAGCCGCTCAAAGCTTCGTTCAAGGCAGTCAAGGACAAGCTGGGATTGCCGCACAAACTGCCTTTCTGACCGGCCACTGTCGTCAGGCCCGGAAATGGAAAAGGCCGCCGCGAGTTGTCTCGCGGCGGCCCTTTCATCATGACCCTTCCATGTTTTCAAGCCCGTAGATACATGTCTTCTCCCATGGCTACCAGCTTTTCGGCTTCGATCGTCTCACCCTCCCCGTTTTTCACGGTTCCCTTGAACGCGCCGAAGGGGCCGTGCCAGTCGCTTTCAATGATGCCAAGGTGGAAGCTGATGTCGGAATGGTCTTTCGGAGTAAACACCAGATCGACGAGCCCTTCAGTGTCCTGGATGACCCAGTCGCCCTGGTAACCTGCGGCACGCGTTATGCGAACCGATGGGAGGGTCCACACACGCTCGCCGATCCAGACGCAATTCTCGTTGGATGATCCCGCTGCGTGGACCGGTGCTCCCGCTTCGCGGTTGGTGGAGGCCGCAAGGCTGAAACCGACTCGGCGGCCAGCTGCATCGATGCCTACCGCCCCGATCCAGTCATAGTGGAAACCGAAGGGATAGAAGCCCTTATGATCGATGACGAGGGCGCTCGCAGTCCTTGGATCGAATCGGTACAGCGTCCCTGCGAGATCCAGGCTGCCTTCCATCGGAAGGACTATCTTGGTCGAGTACATGGCGCGCTTGCCGCCCAAGGGCATTACCACCGAGGCAGGACAGGCCTTGGACACATTGAAAGGAAGGGTGAATGCTCCATGGAACCCTGGCTGGCCCTTCCCTGGCTTCCAGTTCACCACTATGGCGATTGTGCCAATCGCCAGATTGAAATCGAAATCGATCCGCGCATGCTGTCCGTGGTACGCGTTATGCGATAGCGAAAGCCTTTCTCCTATGGCGACGATGTTGCCGGGGAGTATTCTCGTGAAGCCCACGCTCCGGCCTTCCTGGCGGTCCCATGCGTGGAAATACGCAATCGTGAAGAGTTTGGCGTTGAAGAGGGCGGTCATGACCGACCAACGCGCATCGCCCATGAGGAAGGCACGCCATTCCTTGAGCCGCCAGGTCTTGATCCAGCCTGGAGTTCCGCGCCTCCAGAACCTGCGGATGTCCAGGAAGTTCACGCGCTCGAAAGGCCCTCTGAACCATCCGAAACTGAAATCGCCGTCTGCAACGGTATCGTGGGGGGCCGGGGGGAAGGACACTCCCATCAATTCCCCAGGCCCGGGAGAAGCCCCCTCTCATAGAGGAGCCATATGGCTTGGGTACCCTTTTCTCCGTAGCCATCTTTCTCGAGGAGGGCAAAAAGCTTCTCCGCCATCGAGAGGAAGGGAAGTTCCAATTTCATATCCCGGGCAGCATCGAGGGCTATGCGGAGATCCTTGAGGAAATGTTTCACATAGAAACCTGGCTCGAAATTGCCATCGAGGATCCGGGGGATCATGTTGATGAGCTGCCACGAACCAGCCGATCCCATGCCGATGCTCTCGATCACGCGGCGGGGATCGAGACCCGCGGCCTTGGCATAGCTGATAGCCTCGACCGCCCCCAGGAGGTTGCCGGCGATGGCGATCTGGTTGGACATCTTGGTATGCTGGCCCGCCCCTGGTCCTCCCTGGAGGATTACAGTCTTGCCCAGAAGTTCCAGAAGGGGTTTTGCCTCTTCAAAGTCGCCTAGCTGGCCTCCCACCATGATCGTGAGGGTGGCGTTTTTCGCTCCAATGTCACCGCCAGAAACCGGTGCATCGATGGACCCCAGGCCCTTTCCCCTGGCCGCGGCAGCGATGCGCACCGCGAGGTCGGGACGCGAAGTCGTCGTATCGATGAATACGGCACTGGGGAGGGCGTTCGCAATGAGGCCGGATTCACCGAGATAGACTTCCTCCACATCGTGGGGATAGCCGACCATCGTGACGATGCGCTGGCAACAACGAGCGACGGCCTTGGCCGAGGGCTCCCAGATGGCTCCTGCGGAAATGAGGGCTGACGCGCGAGCCTGGGTCCTGGTGTGGATATGCACATCGTATCCAGCCTTTAGCAGGTGTCCCGCCATGCTGGCACCCATCACTCCCGTGCCGATGAATCCTACCGCTTCCTTTGTCGCTCCCATTGGGTACCGTCCTTACTGGGGTTTCGCAATTCTACCCCGGAGAATGGCATGGGAGCAACCGGAGGCCCACATCAACCTGCGAATGGCATGCAGAACCAGGATCCCCCATTCTCGAAGAGCCGACCTTCCCTGTACCATCAGAGACGATCTGCCAATAAAGGACAATTCCGATGCTCAGCTTTTCCGACGTGAAGATTGCATATGGCGACCGAGTGCTTTTTTCCGATGCAGCATTTCTTGTGCGACCCGGCGACCGCATTGGCCTGGTAGGCCCGAACGGCTCGGGAAAAACCACCGTATTCAGAATACTGGCCGGACTTGAGAGTCCTGATTCCGGACAGGTTTCGAGTGATCCTGGCATCGAAGTCGGCTATTTCTCCCAGGATGTTGGCGAGATGCAAGGGCGCAGTGTCATGGAGGAAGTACTCGCTGGTGCTGGCTTCATCCACGCGCTTGGAGAGGAACTCGGTACCTTCGAGCATCGGATGTCCGAAGGCGAAACCCTTTCCGCCAGGGAGATGGAGCGCTACGGAGAAGCTCAACAGGATTTCATGCACCATGGCGGCTATGAGCTCGGAACAAGGTCAGAAACCATACTCACGGGCCTGGGATTTGCCATCGAACGACAAAGCGAAGCAGTCGAGGCCTTTTCGGGGGGATGGAAGATGCGCATAGCCTTGGCAAAGATCCTCCTAAAGGCGCCTCAGGTCCTCCTCATAGACGAGCCGACCAACCATCTTGACGTAGAATCGATCGTCTGGCTTGAAGCTTGGCTCCGCGACTTCCCTGGAGCAATCGTGATGACGAGCCACGATCGAGAGTTCATGACAAGACTATGTAACCGCACAGTGGAAGTCGATGGGGCGATCACGGCATATTCTGGCGACTACGACTTCTACCTCCGTGAGCGAGAGATACGAAGGGAGCAATTGCTTGCCTCATACCGCCGGCAACAAGCGATGCTCGCAAAGGAAGAGGAATTCATCGCGCGCTTTGCAGCACGCGTATCCCACGCAGCCCAGGTCCAGTCACGTGTAAAGACCCTCGAAAAGATCGAGCGCATCGAGGTACCGAAAGAGCCGAAGCCCATCAAGCTGCGCTGGAAGCCAGCCAGGCGAAGCGGTGACGTGGTAGTCGAAATGACAGGCCTGGGAAAATCATGGACCAGATCCGACGGTGGCATACATCCGGTATTTACTGGAATAAACGGTATCGTATCCAGGGGAGACAAGATCGCCGTTACCGGCATAAATGGTGCAGGAAAGTCAACCCTGCTGAAGGTAATTGCGGGAGAAGCCGATGCGAGCTCCGGCAGCTGCGGACTCGGCGCAGGAGTGGTACAGGGATATTTTAGCCAGTATTCCGGAGATATTCTCCGGCCGAAAAGTACGATCTATCAAGAACTTGCGGAGCGAATGCCTGCTGAATCGCCAGCAACCATCAAGAACCTCCTTGGTGCTTTCCAGTTTTCCGGGGACGATGTTGAAAAAAGGATATCGGTGCTTTCAGGCGGAGAAAAGACCAGGGTCGTGCTTTCCATCCTCATCTCCTCGCCAGTCAATTTCCTCATCCTTGACGAACCGACAAACCATCTCGACATTGCCAGCCGTGAGGTCCTCCTCGATGCACTCCAATCGTTCGAAGGTACCCTCATGATCGTAAGCCATGATAGATGGTTCTTGCGGCACTTGGTCACCAGGGTTTTCGAGGTTGACCGGGGAGTCCTGCGTACCTATGAAGGTAATTATGACTACTACCTTGAAAAAAGCGGAAAAATCAAATCATAGCTTCTTCAATAATTGATATGCATAACGGCGATAGTATCCTTTTTGGCTCCACTGCTGTCAAAGCATATACCGCAAGGCAATTCGCAGGATATCGGTGGGGCGAAGCGGGCAATGCAGGTTCACCGTGCCTCGTTTTCCTCTCCTTCATGATTCTGAAAAGCTTCAGCATCGCCCAGGGAAACTACTTCATTTCGATAGTAGGAGCTATGACTGAAGGCTTGAATACTACTCTATATCCACTAGTCGAAACGTCATTTGCCTCAAGAGCCTCAGAAAAATAGGTGACGTTGTCTGATAATCCAAGGTAATGCTTCAAGTACTTTCCGCTATCCGTTTTCACGGTAACTACAAGGTCTCCATCGGAATCAACGATGATTGCAAGCCGCCCTTCGATAGAAAGGATATATTCGCCGGTAATTCCATTGTAGAATACAACGCGTCGGTGGACTTCAAAGTTCTGTTCTGCTCGTTCTAGATTGCTCCGCGCCACCGAAGCATCGTCGCATCCAGAAAAGAACAAGGCGATAACAGCAGTCGCCATCAACGCTAGAAATGCCTTTCCCATGCCATCCCTCCTGAACCTGTGCTAGTATTGTGCATTATGCACCCAAGAACCAGTATACCTTGCCAATAGGAAGTTTCGATACCCTAGTCTGCCGTTTGTAACAGTCAAAGCGAATCCAGAAAGCGTGACAGTGGAGGTGACAAATCAACGCTGATATCTAGCTATTTTGTGATCATCGGCGATTTTCGCGAAGCCCTGGCCGTTACTGAAGATAATCAGAAAAATCGTCACTTTCGCGATTTCCGATGAAGGCTTCGCGCGCAGCTTAAAGTCCCTGTCACTCGGCAAAGCTCATACTTTGACCTTAACCCGTTATTCGAGATTTGCTCAAGATATAGAATACTTCTTGACTAATGGCATATTCCTTTTGCTTTGGCTCAAATGAGCGATCGAACATTTCAGCCTTTATTTTATCGACTTCATATACACTACTTTCAACATATTTCCATTTGCCGTTTCTGAGTTTTCCTTGATCAAAGACTACAGCCAGCATGGCAGCGGGAAAGGTGCCGTCCATGGAGGAAATGCCAAACCTATGGGCGCTTTTAAAACCCGCTCCTAGATAGTTATTCGGGTTTCCGTAGATCACTATGGCCGGATATGCCAGCTCTTTGGCTCTTGCCATAGAATACTCCATCAGGTGCTTTCCGAATCCTTTTCGCTGGTATTTTGGATGGATGCTCAGAGGCCCAAAGGTCAAGATATCCAAAGTATGCCCCTCTTCTGAGTGAAGCTTTGCCATGGTATACATGATACTGCCTATGACCTCTCCGTCCGCTTCAAGAACATAATCAAGTTCAGAAATAAAATCGGGATGAGATCTCATAGAGTTAACCAGATAGTGTTCATCACATCCCGGGCGATGCATATTCCAGAAGGCCTCTCTTGTGACTTCCTCCACTTTGATATAGTCATTTGGAGTCTCTCTTCTAATGGTAATACTCATTCAGACTCCTCTGTTGAAATACGGCTTGCTTTGCGTGCCATGGATGGTATTCCCTCGCCATGGATGGCGATATATATACCAGGATACCTTGTATATTCAAGAAAACACCTGCATCATTCATTTTCCATTTTGCGGCTTACCCATGGAATAAACATGGAAGTTCGCTTTCTGTATTCTTGATACTCTCTTCCGAAATCCTCAACCAGCCTTTTTTCTTCCATTCTTACGATCTTGAGAGTACCGAGTTCTTAAGCCCTTTTAGGTGTTTTTTCCCGTCCGCTCTTTATGCGAAGCTTTGATGCGGCGAGTTCGAGTTCAACCCATTTGTCGATGAGCTTCTTGAAGAGCTTGAAATTGGCCGTTTCCTCACTGAGTACAGCGACATCTTCCTGACGGACATATTCCG
>CAIJMU010000004.1 GCA_903821875.1 uncultured Spirochaetota bacterium | reverse complement strand
CTTCCCGAGTTCTTCCATCACGTAGCGGTGGGGGTTGAAGCCCTTCTCCCCGAAGCCGAAGAGCATGGCAGCGCCCGTGTCGTGGGTGACCCCATCGCGGCGGAAGGCCGAGCAGGAGCCGCCCGGCCGGTCTGACTGTTCGAGGACGGCGACCGACAGGCCGCGCCGTGCGATGAGGGCTGCTGCGGTGAGCCCCGCCAGGCCTGCCCCGATGATGATCGCGTCGTAGGACTTCATTGAGGGTATTGTTCACATCCCGGGCCGAGGGTCAATGCCACATCGACGGAGATCCGCAGGCCCAGCAGAACGCCTGCTCAGGGGCTCCCGCCGGGGCCCTTCCCGCGCCTGAGGTGACCCGGAGGGAAGCCATAGCGCTTGCTGAAGGCCGAGATGAAGTGGTTGACGTGGCTGTAGCCCATGTTGGCGGCTATGGTCTTCATGGGCAGGCTCGTGCGCTCGAGGGCAATGTGGGCCTCGGCGAGGCGGTGGTTGGCCACAAAACTGTAGATGGTCATTCCAAAGCGCTTCCTGAATTCGTCATTGAGGGACCGGGCAGACATCGCATAACGTTCAGCCAGGTCGCTGAGAAGCGGAATCTTGCCATCGTGCTCGAGGAGCTCCCCGTGGAGTTCGGTCATGATGGCCTGGACTCGGAAGTCCGTGTCATTGGGGTTCGGCCTGTCGTTCAGGTGGCTCGCCAGGGCGCAGAGATACTCGAGGGTCTTTGCCTGGCTGAACAGGATCCTCATCTTGCCATTGAGCGAGTGTGGAAGGGTTTCATCCAGGATCCGGTTGAGCTGCAAAGGCAGGACCCTCGTCACGGCCGAGGGCAAAACCTTAATCTTGAGGGCGTTCAGGAGGAAATCGGCGGCGTTGATGCCAAGCAGTCCCTCGAGAGCGGAAATGCCCAAGGTGATCATCGTGAACTCCACATCCTGGGTCGTATCCACATCCATCGCGAAATCAAGGAAATTAACATGCATGAAGAGGGAGCGTTCTTTCTCGAACAGGAACTCCTTCCCGATGGTCCGCTCCTTGTGGATTATCCTGCCGATCCGCGTCTGGTGGATGCTGAACAGGGGCTCGGGCAAGTGACCCTTGACCAGGACGACGGGGAGGATGCGGCCGACGAATTCCGGCGTGAAGGACCCATGCGCGCGGACAATGTCTATTCCCTGCCCAAGGTGGAACAGCTCGATGCTGCCACTGCCCACTGCTTCGGGGAAGGGTACAGGGCTTTTCTCCCGGTCAGGCCAGCCCTCGCCAAAGTGGAATGAGCCGGCCCCGGTTCCGGTCAGCCACTCGATGGTCCAGTCAGTCGGGTTCCGCTCCATCGCTACCATTCTATCGCGAATATTCTATGCATTCCTGCAAACACGCATAGCGGAACTGCGCGCCTAGTGGCTTTCATCAGGGCCCTTTCCGCGCCTGAGGCTGCCCGGCGGGAAGCCATAGCGCTTCCTGAAGGCCGAGATGAAGTGGTTGACGTGGCTGTAGCCCATGTTGGCCGCTATGGTCTTCATGGGCAGCTTCGTGCGCTCGAGGGCACTATGGGCCTCGGCGAGGCGGTGGTTGGCCACAAAACTGTAGATGGTCATTCCAAAGCGCTTCCTGAATTCGTCGTTGAGGGTCCGGGCGGACATCGCATAACGTTCTGCCAACTCGCTGAGGAGCGGAATCTTGCCATTGTGCTCGAGGATCTCCCCGTGGAGTTCGGTCATGATTGCTAGGACTCGGGAGTCCGTATCATTGGGGTTCGGCCTGTCGTTCAGGTGGCTGGCCAGGGCGCAGAGATACTCGAGCGTCTTTGCCTGGCTGAACAGGATCCTCATCCTGCCATTGAGCGAGAGTGGCAGGGTTTCTTCCAGGATCTGGTTGAGCTCCAGAGGTAGGACCCTCGTCACAGCCGAGGGCCGGGCCTTGATCTTGAGGGCGTTCAGAAGTGAATCGGCAGCGTTCAGGCCAAGCAGTCCCTCGAGAACGGAAATCTCCATGGTGACCGTCGTCATCTCTACACCCTGGGTCGCTTCCACGTCCAGCTCGGAATTGAAGGAATCGATATGCATAAAAAGGGAACGATCTGCTCCGAACACCAGCTCGCTGCCGAGGGTCAAGTCTTTGGAGATGACCTTGCCGACCCGCGTCTCGTGGATACTGAAGAGGGGCCCGGTCAAATAACCCTTGAGCAGGGCGACGGGAAGGACGCGGCCGGCGAATTCTGCTTTGAAGGACCCGAGCGTGCGGGTAACGAAAAGTCCCTGTCCGAGGTGGTACCCCTCAAAACTGCAACTTCCCACCTCTTCAGGAAAGGGTATGTCGCACTTCTCCGGGTCAGGCCAGCCCTCGCCAGTGTTGATCACATGGCCCCCGGTTCCGGTCAGCCACTCGATGGTCAAGTCAGTCAGTTTCCGCTCCATCGCTGGCATTCTACGCATTCCTGCAAAATCGGCAAGCCATAAACAGCACCGCGTAGAATTTTTGCAGGATTGCGTAGAATGGTTATGCCTGACTTAGAAGAAAATCGCACATAATATAATATTAAACATACCGTGAAAGTCATGCTATCCCATCCGTCCCTTCTACGCAATAGTGCGACAAGTGCCCCTATTTCGTTCAAGTTCGTAGAATTTCATCCAGCGTGCGTAGAATTCGGAGCGAATATAACATCCCTTCTTAGCATAACATTCCCGCCTAGGTCTGCATTCTTTCTTTTCAGGAGCCGCTATGAAACAAATAGCCGTATTGGTGATGTTGCTAGCTGGAGCAATCGCTTCCGTGGCGGCCGAACCTGTAAAACCCGGATCAGATCCCAGTCTCGCCGATGGCATTCCGCGCTTCGGTGTCGGCAGCTATTTTATCGCTGGAGTCGGGAGCAATGGAGCATCGGCCGTACCCGGATTGACGGTCCTGGCGGGTCCCTTCCCGATCAAGGCCCATCTTGGCTACGGCGACGGTATCATAGACATAGTTACTACAATGGACTGGTTGCCATTCGAATTCCGCATCGGCACGACCAGCTTCTCATTGTTCGCGGGACCGGGGGTCTACGCTGGCTATAGCACCTTGCTGGGCTCCAGCGCCTTCACCGCGATGGCTATCGGCGGACGGACGGTTTTTGGTGGGCGAGCACTTTTCTTCGATAGCTATGAGCTGTATTCCACCCTCACCCCCGCCTTCGGCTACGGGCTTATCAATGGCTCGCCGATAAACCTCTGGAATGTGGATTTCGAGATCGGGCTCAGGTATCTGTTCCCGAAACAGGAGAGCCAGGTCCGCCAGGCTCTCCTCCCTCACCCAGATTTTTCGCTGCAGCCCTCTGTAGCAGCATCCTCTCCCTCCGCATCGGCCAAGTCGTCCACCCTGGCAGTTACGGTCTCGAACAGCCGTTTCGCCCCTGGTACAAACGAGAAGTTCGCGCTTGCGAGCCTGAAGATTGCCTCTAAGTCAATCGAGCCACTCGCCTCCTGGAAACTCGAGGTGCTCAACCCCGCGGGATCGGCCTTCTACAGCCAGGAAGGCGAGGGCGCCCCTCCGGATGCGCTTTCGTGGGATGGGAAGGGGGATGATGGGGAGACCTTCGCGAGCCCAGGAGCCTCCTATCCCTTCACGCTGAGCGTCACCGATTCCCAGGGCACGAGCCAGAGTCGCTCCGGCTTCTTCGAGACGGATTTCGTCCACCCGACACTCAGCCTTGCGAGTGACCTGAGCGCCTTTTCTCCTTCCGGTGCCCCGAAGGTCATAACGATTACCCCAGGTCCTGAAAATGTTGAAGCGGTCGTTTCCTGGAAACTCGCGATTCTCGACAAGGGTGGCAGTGTTGCCCGGGAGTTCGGTGGCAAGGGTGCCCTGCCTGAAGCTGTGCTCTGGGATGGCAGGAACTTCCTGGCCCTTCCCCTCGAGGGATTCTATTCTGCCAGGCTTTCCATTACCTACCTGCATGACGACCGCGACTCGGTTACGACAGAACCCTTCGAACTGGTAACCACGCCACCGAAGCCCAGGGTGGAGCTCGCCAACAGGCATTTTCTTCCGGATGGCGACGGCATCGACGAGACACAGGTACTCAAGCCCCTGGTCAACAATCGATGGCCCACCGCCTCCTGGTCTCTTGCCATAAGCGATTCCAACAGCCACCCGCTTATCTCCTGGGAAGGCGATTCCGAACCGCCTGAAGCTATCGACTGGAACGGTGTGGACCAGGACGGCGCCACCGTCCCCTTCGGCGTGGACCTCAAAGTCGTACTATCTACTACTGATTCCCTTGGCCGGATCGCGACCAGGAAAAGTACCCTTCCTGTGGATCTTCCGCGGGCCACGATCGAACTTTCCTCGGCTCCCGCCTTTAGCCCGAGCGGCACGCCCTCGGTACTCGCGATCACTGCGTCCCCCTCGCCGCTCGAGGGCCTGGCCACCTGGCGCCTCGATATTCTCGATGCAGAGGGAATAATCCTGCGGACCCTCTCCGGAAAGGGTGCCCTACCGAAGGACTTTGCCTGGGACGGCAAGAATTCCAAGGGCGTGGTGGTAGACGGCACCTTCACAGGCCGCCTCTCGCTGGTCTACGACAGGGGAGAGGAAGCGACCTCGGAGCTGTCGGCCTTCCTGCTCGACAACAAAAAGCCAGTCTTGTCGGCTTCCCTTCCCCCGGACTTCGCCTTCACGCCAGACAGCGACGGAGTAGATGACGTCATAGATTTCACGATCGATTATTCCGGCGCGACAGCACCCGCGTCCTGGACCTTCGATACGACCGACCCGACGGGCAAGCCCTTTTCCCACACGGTGTGGGAAGGCGACTCAGCGAATGAGGTGCCCTGGGACGGTACGGGATCCACGGGCGAAATCGTCCTGCCCGAACAGCGCTATGGCTACTCCCTGCGAGTGACCGACAGCCTCGGCAAATCCGCCGAAAGCAAGGGCCAGTTCCAGACCGGCGTCCTCATCAATAGGGATGGCGACGATAACAGGCTGGGAAGCGCCGGAACGGCCACCAAGTGAAATCATCCTTGATCAAGGCGAGGCGGGCAAGAAGCGCTCGGGGGCCATCCGCCTGGCCATGTGAAGAGGAGACCGAGATGAACGAAATACAGCAGACCAGGGACAGAAGGAAGGGCATCCGACGCGCCGACACAAGGCGCCTGTCCTGGATGGCTGTCGCAGCGATGATCATCGTAGCGCTGTCGGCCTGCCGCTCGCCCTACATGCCCCAGCCGCTCCTGATCGTCGCGAACAACACCGCCAAGCTGGGTGATGCGAGTCTTGCCATGGGCACTGGGGACCAGGCGTCCTCCGTCACCCAGTCATTCAAACTGCCGGTCAGCGGCACGGGAAACACGGCTATCTCCTGGGTCTCGGACGCCCCCGGACTCGTCACGATCGGTTCGGACGGAACGGTGACCCTGGCCAGACCCGAGGTGGATACTCCAGTCACGCTTACCGCCACCGTCAAGAATGGCTCGGTCACTTCCACGAAAACCATGACAATTATGGTCAAGGGCAAGAACAGCGGGACAGCGACCCAGAATGCAGCGGCGGACAAGGCGAATCTCAGCCTGGAGAGTCTCAGGTTCAGGACCGGCGACACTCCGCTCTCCATTACCGCGCCATTTACGCTGCCGACTGCAGGTTTGTACGGAAGCCTTATATCCTGGACCTCGAGCGACCCATCGATCGCCGTAACCGCAGCGGGCGGGCTCGTGACTGTCTCCAGGCCCTCGGTCGATACCGAGGTGGTCCTCACCGCCGCGATTTCGACGGGGAATGTCATCGAATACAAGACCTTCACTGTTGTGGTCAAGAAAAAGACGGTTGAAGCCGGCGCAGCAACGGTAGCAGAGGACAAGGCTGCCCTCGCCGAGGCTCCGATGGCCTTCGGTGGAACTGACGATGCAACTTCCATTACCCAGGAGTTCACGCTACCCGCATACGGACCCAATGGCAGCGCCCTGACCTGGACATCGAGCGATCCGAGTGTCGCGGCTATCAAGACAGGCGATGTGATCAAGGTGCAGGTCAAGCGCAAGGCCTCATCCGGAACGGGCGATTTCCCGGTGACCCTGACTGCGTCCATCGCCAACGGCGGCATCGTAGAGAGTTCGACCTTCAACATCACCGTCAAGCAAAAGACAGCAGCACCGGGGGCGGAGACGGTGGCGGCAGACCAGGCCACCCTCGGTGTGCCAGCCTTTGATTTCGGGCCGAATGACATTGCCTCGGCCGTCACCCAAAACTTCAACGTACCGATGATGGGTCCCAATGGAAGCAGCTATACCTGGACTTCGAGCGACCCCTTGATAGCCTCGCCCAGCGGGGACGGCACTGTCGTCATTGCGCGACCTGCTGTCGATACCCCGGTGACACTGAAGGTGACCATTACGGAAAATGGCGTCACAGAAACCAGGGAGATACAAATAATTGTCCTCCATGTAACCGCTTCCCCGGGCAAGGAGACGGTCGCCGCCGACAAGGCCGCCCTCGATGCTTCATCGCTGATCTTCGCGGGGAACGACACATCCAGCTCCATCACGCAGCATTTCGAGGTTCCCTTGAGCGGCCCCAATGGCAGCACGATAACCTGGGCTTCGAGCGATCCGGGCACGGCGGCGCCTTCAGCCGATGGCCGGGTGACCATCAGTCGGGGAGACTCGGACAGACAGGTGACCCTGACTGCAACCATCAAGAACGGAGACGCGATCGAAACCAAGACAATCACCGTTACGGTCTGCGGAAAGACCGCAAAGCCTGGTGCAGAGAGCCTTGCCGCCGACAAGGCGACCCTCGATGAACCCAATCTGGTATTCAGTGGCCACGATCAGGCCGACACCATCACGGAGGACTTCTGGCTTCCGCCACGGGGTCCGAACGGCAGTACCTATACCTGGACTTCGAGCAACCCTGATGTCGCACAACCGGACGCAGAGGGCCATGTGGTCGTGACGAGGAAGTTGACCGATACACCCTTCACGCTGACGGCGAAAATCGAGAATGGCAATGACAGCAGCACCCTGAGCCTCGACTGCAGGGTGAAGGCGAAAACGGCAGCGGATGGCAAAGAGACCGTGGCAGCCGACTCGGAGACCCTCCGAAACAGCTCTCCCTTGTTCGGGCCCGACGACAACACGGACTCGGTTACCGAGGATTTCGGCCTGCCGACCACGGGACCCAATGGTAGCACCATCACCTGGACCTCCGACAATCCCCAGGTCGCCTCGCCGGACAGCAGAGGCGCTGTGGATGTGACCCCCCCGGACAAGGATACCGAAGTCACGCTCCGCGCGACGATACAGCATGGAGCGGTCAGCGAAACAAAGGAAATAGTCATAATTGTCAAGAAAAAATCCCTGACGCCCAGCGACGCCGAATCCGTCATCGCCGACAAGGCCGCCCTGGCCATCTCCTTTGCCAAGGGCGACACAGCCAGCGCGATAACGAAGGACATCACCCTGCCGACGAGCGGCCCCAATGGCAGCACAATCTCCTGGAACTCGGACGCTCCGACGGTGATCGGCCCGACAGGAGTGGTCAACCGCGATCCAGCGGATGACAAGGACGTCACTCTCACGGCAACCATCAAGAAGGGCAGCCATATAGAGGTTGTGTCCATCAAGGTCACCCTCAAGCGCCTGACCGGAGGCAAGACCGGGCCCGTGGTGAATGCAGTTACCGTCACCCTCACGCGAAGCGGCACGGGAACCACGCTTTCGCTCGGAACCACGATGACTGTCACAGCGACGACATCGTCACCTGTCGACAGCTATGCCTGGTACCTCGATGGCACCGTCGTCACGGGACAGACAAGCTCCAGTTTCTCGGGCGGATCAAGCCTGGTACGAGGGGTCCATACGCTTACTGCGGTGGTGAATCTCGGCGGGAACCTTTTCTCCGCCATCTACTACTTCACGGTGCAATCAGGAGTCGCGCGATGAAGACTAGCTACAGCATCGGCGTCCTCATCGCCGCCTTCCTCTTAGGCTCGTGTTCGGTCATCCAGGGACCAGGCGGAGATTCCGGGATCAGCATGTACGGATCCATGACCATCCGGGCGAGCGAGCCTGGCAGCGGCAGCAAGCCGGAGAGCCGGTCCATACTGCCGGATCTTTCGGGCACGACCGATCCGGCGCGGCCGGTCATCCTGTACAAGGGTTATTTCACGACAAGTCCTGCGGTTCTGCCGGTTTCCGCCAAGGATGATAGATGGAACGAAGACGGTAGCTTCACCTTGAGCGAGCTGCCCTACGGTGAGTACGTCTTTGTCGTCGAGGGAGTGCACGAGAAGGGATCGGCCGTCATCGTCAGTGGCAGCGCATCCTTCACAATTGGCACCTCTTCGGCGGAATCCATGTCGATTGTCCTTGCCCCGGCCTCGGGAAGCGGAACCCTTGCCCTCGCGGTCTCCTGGCCGAGCGACAAGGAAGTTGACAGGGTTTCGGGAAGTCTCAGTCCCCAGACAGGAGTGACGGCAACTGAAGTCAGCTGCACCGTAGGCACTTCGGGTGCCAGCCTTTCGATGTCCGTTCCTTCCGGATCGTATCTGCTTCTTCTCAATTTTACCAAGAACGGCAAGGTCGTATCGCCACCCATGATCGAGGCAGTACGGGTCTTTGCGGGCTACAGCTCCACCGGAGCCATCGATCTCGCAGCCGACCGCTTCTCTGGCTACTCGATCACCTATAATCCCAATATCCCAGCAGATTCGACGGGACACAGTGGCCTCGCGCCGGCAGACTCCACAGTCTATCAGGCTGGCGCGACTGCCACGGTCCTTGCAAACCCCAACACCCTGGCTGTGACGGGAATGTACCTTCATAGTTGGAACAGCAGCGCTGACGGGTCGGGGACGACTTATAGCGCCGGCTCAAGCCTGATGATGAGCGCCATCAACCAGGACCTCTACGCGATATGGAAAATTGCGAACTTTTCAGTCACCTACACCCTGAACAGCGGCGTCAACAACCCGATCAACCCGACGACCTACAGCATCACGAGTTCGACCATCAGCCTGGCCACTCCCACACGGACTAACTATGACTTCGTCGGCTGGTACTCGGATTCGGGCCTGACGAGCGCCTCGAGTTCCATCGCCTCGGGCTCGACTGGCGACAAAGCTTTCTATGCCAAGTGGACGCCGACCTCCTATACCATAACGTATGACCTGGGCGGCGGGACCAATGCCACAGCCAACCCCGCTACCTACAACGTCACGAGCGCGGCCATCTCCCTGGCCAGTCCCACGCGGACGGGCTATACCTTCGGTGGCTGGTATTCGGATTCGGGCCTCGCGAGCGCCTCGAGCTCCATCGCAGCGGGCTCTACCGGAGCTAAGGCTTTCTATGCCACGTGGGCTCTTGTCACCTATGCCATTACCTACACCCTGAACAGCGGCACAAACTCAGGTTCCAACCCGGCGACCTACAACATCACGAGCGCTGCCATCAGCCTGGCCACTCCCACCCGGACTAACTATGACTTTGGCGGTTGGTACTCGGATTCGGCCCTGACGAGCGCCTCGAGTTCCATCCCTACGGGCTCCACGGGAGATAAAGCTTTCTACGCCAAATGGACGCCGACACCCTACGCGATCAGCTACACCCTGGACAGCGGGACCAATGCCACGGCCAACCCCGCTACCTACAACGTCACGAGCGCGGCCATCACCCTGGCAGCTCCCACGCGGACGGGCTACAGCTTCGGTGGCTGGTACTCGGATTCGGGCCTCACGAGCGCCTCGAGTTCCATTGCAGCGGGCTCCACCGGAGCGAAGGCTTTCTACGCTAAGTGGGCTCTTGTCACCTACAATATTGTCTACACGCTGAACAGTGGGACAAACTCAGGCTCCAACCCGGCGACCTACTACATCACAAGCGCGGCCATCACATTGGGCAATCCCACGCGGACGGGCTACATCTTCGATGGCTGGTACTCGGATTCAGGCCTCACGAGCGCCTCGAGTTCTATCGCGACGGGCTCCACGGGAGACAAGGCTTTCTACGCAAAGTGGACTCCGGCAGGCAACATCTCGATAACGGTGAGTCTGCCGAGCGCACCGAGCGCGAGTTCCCTGGTGTTCCGGAACTCGTCCAACACGACGATCACGAGCGTGACAGTCACCAAGGGAACCTCGACCCCCGTCAACACTTCCTTCACTGCCACGAGCTATGCCTGGTATCTGGATAACGGCGCTTCGACCACCTCTACCACCAGCACCTGCACGATTAACCCGTTCTCACTCGCGCTGGGGCAACACGTGCTCCTCCTTGATGTCACAACTGCCGCAGGCAAAAAATATTCCGGAAGGCTCGTCGTCCAGGTGGTGACGCCATGACCATGCTCACGAAACCAAGGAGACCGGCAACCATGAAGAGAATAGTTCTGTCGACCATAGGCGCCGTTTTGCTGCTGAGTGCCGGCTGCCGTTTTCCCGGCAGCGAGATCGACACCAACACTACCGATGTATCCAAGGCACCTGGCCTTGGAAGCCTCAGCATCGAGGTGATCGGAGTCAACGAGGCGGCACGAACCATTCTGCCCGCCAGCTCCGACCTCCCGACAATCTCGAAGTACTTTGTAAGGATGACCCGGAGCGGCTACACCGATCGGACGGGAACCTTTAACGCCTCTCCCTGTTCGATGACGGAACTCGAGTTTGGTGCCTGGAACATACAGGTAGACGGACTCACCTCGGCCAACCTGACAGTCGCTACGGGAACTACGTCCGCTACGGTGGCCGCCAGTAGCACCGCCACGGTCGCTCTGGACTACATCCCCGCCGAAGCGGGCAAATCGGGGGGGGCCAGCATCACGCTGAAATTCCCCAAAAGTGTCGGCATCAACGAGGTGAGTGGCAGCCTCGAGGGCAGCGCCCTGACGCTTTCGATTGCCAGCGTCGATTCTACCTACGACAAGGTCGTCTACACCGGCGCCTCGATCGAAATCGCGAATCCCCTCCTTAAGATCAATCTCAGTAAGAGCGGAACAAGACTGCTGTCCTGGGCGGAAAGGCTCTGGGTCTACCAAAACATTACGACGACGATGTCCGACACCCTACTCGACTCCGCTTTCAGCTCCGCGCCGACGACGCCGGCGACCCTGACCGGCAGTGTCTCTGCGTCCCAGATCCGCCTGGCCTGGCCCAACTCGAATACGGCCGAAAGCTACACCCTTGAGCGCTCGGCCGATACGGGAAGCACCTGGACGACCCTGGTCTCGGGCTCGAGCCTTTCCTCGGGAAGTACCTACTACATCGACACCACATCTGCGACCTTGACCACCTACAGCTACCGTATCTCTGCGGTGAATACCTTTGGCACCTCGGGTACTACCACGAGTTCGGCCCTGAAGCTTGTCACCGTGACCTATGACAGCCAAAGCGCCACCACCGCGCCAAGCCCGAGCAGCGCCGTAGTGCTTTCGGGGGTCGCAGTCGGATCGGTGCCCTTAAATCAAGCCCGTACCGGCTGGACCTTTGGCGGTTGGTTCCCCGAAGCAGCGGGCGTGGGCACTCAGTTTACGGGCAGCAGCACGGTCACGAGCGACACTACTACGGTCTATGCGAAGTGGTACAAGACAGTCACCTTCGACAAGACTACGCCAGTCCCGACCACCAGCCCCAGCCCGCTCTCCACGACCTTCGTGTACGGTAGTGCCAGCACTACCCTAAGCCTGCCAAGCACAGTGCCAGCCCTGACAAACTACACCTTCGATGGCTGGTTTACGGGCTCCTCGGGCACTGGCACCAGAATTTCCTCTGCAGCTGACACGACGGCAAGCTATATCGCGACAACCGGCTCGAGCGCGACCATCGGGACCAATGCCTATGCAAGCACTGCGGCCAGCGAAACATTCTACGCGGGCTTTATCAAGGCGACGATAAGCTATGACAGCCAGAGCGCGACGGTGGCCGCCAGTCCGACATCCAAGGTCGTCTATGCTCCAAATACAACGGTAGTTTCCCTTCCCACCGAGCCGACAAGGACCGGTGACAACGCAAGCGGCTGGTGGACCTTTGGCGGCTGGTGGACCGCGCCTAGTGGCGGCGGAACCCAGTTCCTCGCGGGTACCACAGTCACTGCTGACATCACCGTCAACGCTCGGTGGGACCGCACCTGGGTGGTCACCTACGACAGCCAGTCGGCTACCACGCCGGCGAGCCCCACGACAAAATCGGTCGTCACACCGGCGGCGACGACCGCAGGGAGCCTGCCGACGCCACCTTCGAAAACCAACTTCCTATTCGGCGGTTGGTTCACGGTCGAGAACGGTGGAGGCACGGAGTTCCTCGCGAACACCACTGTCACCGCAAACATCACCGTCTACGCAAAGTGGGTTCCGATTTATACCGTCACCTTTAGCAAGAACCATTCGGAAAGCGATGCAACTCGTTGGACCGATGCGAACCCAACGACCGCGACAACCAACCTGGAATTCAAGGTCGCTGATCTTCCGTCGACGACCCCTACCCTCAAAGACTATTACTTCGACAAATGGACTACCGACCAGCTTGCCCTTGGGACATCCGTTGCTGGAACGCCATTCACAACCTCGAGCATTGTCAGCTCAACCTCGAGCGTCTACGCAAAGTGGCTGCCCGCCTGGACGATAACCTTCGATCCCCTGGCTACCCATGCCGTGTCTCCGACCTGGAAGACCGTTCTGCCGGGCGGCACGCTGCCGGATGATAACTGGAGTACCAATAGCCACCTTCGGCCTTACCCCAGCACCGCGACAGGCACCACCTTCGGGGGCTGGTACAAGACGGCCACCCCTAGCTCCTACTTCAACGAAAGCTCCGGATCATCGCCTGGTGACTACTTCGACGCAAGCAAAGTAGTGAATGCACATAGGACTGTCTATGCCCGCTACTTCCCAACCAAGTCGTACACGAGCATGGCGAGCTCGCCGGACGGCAAGTACATAGCGGCGGCATACGCAGCAGCTACTGGTGCAAATAATATCGACATCTCCAGCAACTATGGAATTACCTGGACGTCGAGCTACATCACCGGTAGTGCCAGTACTGAATCCTTCGACTGGCTCAGTATCAAAAGAGAGACGGATGCAATACTACACGTTGTAGCAATCTCCCGGGACAGTAACAAATATGGGAAAGTCTATGTTTCACATAACGCCGGCACTTCGTGGACCAAAACGTACCCTAGCAGTGCCGTTCCCGCCTTTCCCGTCGGTACGATTGCAATCGTTGAACAAGGATACAATTATACCTCAGCACCGACAGTTACCATCTCAGCGCCACCCCCTGGTGTGGGGAACGCTACCGCCACCGCCACCGCTACTGTCAACACGTATGGGAATGTAACAGCCATTAAAATAACAAGTGTAGGATCGGGCTATACCTCAGTCCCGACAGTCACCATCTCAGCCCCCCAACAAGCTAGTACCAACGCTACCGCCACAATTTCCGCTACCACAACGTGGGGAGACACCATTGTATTGCAGTCTAACAACCACCTTTCGGCTTCGGCGGATGGGAAATACCTCCTCATCAATCTCTCTTATTGGACCTGCAATGGAAGTCTTGTCTACGGCGGCCTCGCATACTCCTGCGATTATGGTGCTACCTGGACTAACTCCATGGGGCACAGCAATAATGTTGCTATTGATAGTACAAACGGCTTCACATCCCAGTCGGCATATACGTCAGTGGCCGTTTCCGGCGATGGCAGTACCATGTACACATGCACCAATGGCCAAGTAACTACCTGGAATTATGGGGCTAGTAGAAATGACAGTTACGGCCCGCTCTTCAAGTCCACCGATCATGGGGCCACGTGGGTTGCTTTAGGAAATCCTACAACTGAAAGTCCGGGCCAACTCTGGACTAGCACGGACGGCAGCAAAGTTGCTGTAGCGGACAATACAATGACTATTAATCAGTATGTTTATAATAAGGATATTTCGATCAGTCTTGACAGAGGCGAGTCATTCGGTCACTACAGCACCCCCACTACAGATCCTTTTGTCTATTTCCATGTGACTTTTTTCCCTCCTGGTGATGCGTGGCTGCGGATGGTTTTCTCTGACGATCTTACAAGCTTTGGTATGGCTGCCAAAGACACTGTTCAGGCCAACAATTCCATAGGCTCGGCTCTCTACACGGGCCAGTTTACTGCTTCGCTTGCCTCAACAGCTGGGCGCACGTATTTGGAAACCCATACAAAGGGTATAGGCACTCTCAACGGCAACATGGATTGGAAAGGCTTTGACATGAGCACGGACGGGACAACATGGTACGCGTGCCAAGGCGGGTATGGCAATATCTACTGGTCGAAGGATGGCGCGACGTGGAGAGTCATCCACTGATCTCCTGGTCGCCTCCGCGTGTGGACAACGAGGGCCGCTCTGGGCAACCTGAGCGGCCAATCATGACGAACCCTTGCGGTGAGCCCGGAGGGTCTGACCTCAGCTCCGGACGCCTGCGAACCCGTTAGGTCCGATCCTGCGGGCAAGGCACGTCGGCACATCCCCCTCATATGAACATATGAACAGGTATTCATATGAGGGGATATGTTTCCTCCGCAGCCCAACGCTGGCGAGCCCGTCGTCGGAAGCCACCGAAGAGAAGACCAGCTCCTGCGCATTGCAGAATGTCGCGGGCCACGGCGAACCCGCGGGGCAGGTCCAGCAGAAGGAAAGGCAGAAGGAGAACAAGCGGAGAAGCAGGCGATTGCCCGCAGGCTCAAGAAGATCGGGCTAGCACTTTCGCGGATCAGCCAGGTTACCGGACTTCCCGAAGGGGAAATTGCCAAGCTGCAGAACGTCGAAGCCTGAGGATCAGATGCCTTTGCCAGCCCCCAAGGCCCTTAGAGCCCCTCGATCTCCTTAGCGCTCAGTCCCGTTGCCTTTTCGATAATGCCTCTATCGACGCCTAGTTTCTTGAAATAGCCCACGGGGTCAGCCCCCGTCTGAGCTTCAGAATAACCCGACCAGCCGACTCAATCCTCCCACTTCTACGCAAAATGCAGTGCGTATCTCCATTCTGCATACCCTCGTAGAATTTCATCACGTAAGCGTAGAAGTTTGAGCGTGCAAATGCGCCCTTGCTGACGTTACCATTTCGACGCTAACAATCTTCCTATTAGGAGCAGCTATGAAACGGACAGCCCTATTAGTACTTCTGGCGGCTGGTGCAATCGCTGCCTGGTCGCAGGGGAAAGTATTCGTCGACTCGGTCGATGTCGCCGTCAGCAATGACTTCCCGCTCGGGGTCTATCAGGATAAATCAAAGTGGAACCTGGGATATTCGGCACGGCTCAACCTCGGTTTCGATTCGCAGGAAAACATTCGCGCCTTCTTCGAGCTGGACAACAATTACTGGAGAGCGACTCCAGGATGGATCAGCTCTGGAACCCAGATAGATGGAATAGTCGGCCTGGGTTATTCGATTGAGTTGCCCAGCATCAAGGGCCTCGGCACGATCAGTCTCGGCGGACGAGTCGGCTATGGGGCCATGGTGCACATGGTCACGGCTGACACGACCGGAACAGGCAATGCGAGTTTCACCTTCTACGATCAAGCCTTCCTGACCGAACTCGAGGCGAACCTGGATGTCGCTGACGGCCCCTGGGGTCTGACCCTCGTCCCCCGCTACTTCTACTCGCCCGAAAGCAACAACCAGCAAAAACAGCAGCTCGGCATCCTGGTGGGGCTCCGCCTGCGAATGCAGCCGGGTTCCGGAAAAGGGGAGTAACATGAGTCTACAGCGAATGACACAAGGCCTGGGCAAGAGAGCCGTCGCTGCTCTTGGGGCCGTACTGGCGATTATGCTAGTTGGTTGCAGCAGCCTCCTGACCGACCTGCAGGAACCCAATCCCCTAGCACTCAGAACCGTCCTGGCCGATCTGGTTCCGCCCCTCAGCGATGTGGACTTCAGCATTAGCCGGGTTACTGCCGCCCTCGGGCTCGCAGCCGAAACGATCAACGGAGCCACTATCGCCTGGGAATCCTCCAACCCCTCCGTTATCGCCTCTGACGGCACTATCGTCCGGCCTCCAGCAGGTTCCGATCCCATTAAGGTCAGCGTCAAGGCCAAGGTGAAGTGGGGCACCGTTACCAAGGAAAAGGTTTTCGAGGTCACGGTGGCTCCCATGCCCGCGGCCCTCGCCGACCAGATAGCAGAAGACCGGGATGCAGTCCAGGCCCTTCCTGTCGGAAGTACGGCTGACACCCTCGTTGAAGGAAACCTCAAGCTCCCGACTGTCGGAGCCTGTGGCTCGACCATCGCGTGGGTGAGTTCGGACACGAGTCTCATAGCCAACGACGGCAGCGTCACCAGGGCCGCCTTCGGCAGCGCTGACGGAACCGTCACCCTGACCGCCACTATTACCAAGGATGGCCAGACTAGCACAAAAACTATCCAGGTCAAGGTCAAGGCTGCTCGTCCTACTGCCAGCCAGGCCGTGGATACCGATGTGGCTGCCCTCGCCGTTAGTTCCCTTGGAACGGATACCGATCTTTCGCAAATCAAGACCAGCCTTCTCCTTCCAAGCTCGGGCACAAACGGTTCAACCATCAGCTGGACCAGCTCCGACCCGACAGTAATCGCATCGGATGGCACGGTGACCCGTCCAGCCTCAGGTAGTGGTTCCAAGGCAGTCATCCTGACTGCGACTGTTACAAGTGGCACGACAACCACGACCAAGATCTTCGACGTCACCGTCCTCGAAGTTCCCGCCACGGCATCGGCTTCGGTCAGCGAGGACAAGGCCAATCTCATCGGAACGACTCTCAATGGTACCAACCCTGATCTCTCGTCCGTCTCAAGCGACTTTCATTTGCCAGGCAGCGGTTCGGCCGGTACGGCCATCACCTGGGAATCCTCTGACCCAACGGTGATTTCTGCTACGGGAGCTGTCACCCAGCCTAGCTCAGATTCGGGCGACAAGCCTGTCACCCTGACTGCGACAATCTCCAAAGGTGGGGTCACGCAGACCACGACGATCACGGTTACGGTTAAGGGCAAGACCAGATACACGGTCACCTTCGACAGCCAGTCGGCGACAACGGCGGCAACTCCTACGACGGTGCTTGTTGCGCCACCCGCCACGACCATCGCAGCCCTGCCCATTGACCCAGCCCGTACAGGATACGATTTCGGCGGCTGGTGGACCGGAACCGCAGGCACTGGCTACCGCTTCCGCGCCAGCACGGCGGTTGCCGCGAATATAACTGTCTACGCCAAGTGGACGCCTACAGGCGGCGGGGGTGCCGATACCAGCGGCGGCGGTGGGACCGCTACGACCACCTACACTGTCACCTTCGACGGCCAGTCGGCGACGACGGCTGCCAGTCCCGCGACCACGACGGTAACCAGCCCGGCCGCTACGACTGTCGCAGCCCTGCCGAGCGACCCCGTAAAAACTGGCTACACCTTCGGCGGATGGTTTACCGCAGTCAATGGCGGCGGCAGCCAGTTCCTGGCTACGACTACAGTGAGTGCTAATATAACTGTCTACGCCAAATGGACGGCGACAAGCGGCGGTGGCGGTGGGACTACCTCGACCACCTACACGGTCACCTTTGACGGCCAGTCGGCGACGACGGCTGCTAGCCCCGCGACCACGACGGTAACCAGTCCGGCTGCCACGACTGTCGCAGCCCTGCCGAGCGACCCCGTCAAGACGGGCTATACCTTCG
>CAIJMU010000003.1 GCA_903821875.1 uncultured Spirochaetota bacterium | reverse complement strand
GGTACCCAATCGCGCAGGTCCGGAGGCAGCAGCATCGTGGTTTCTCGGTCTATCGTTACAAACTGGGCGGCCATAGGCTCAGAGTATCAGAGTTCAGCCTGCTTGGAAATTCCTTGTTTTCAGTCCGACAGGCTGCTAGCTGGACTACGCTACCCCTATGACCAGCGTCAATGTCCACGAAGCCAAGACTAACTTCTCCAAGCTCCTCGATCGAGCGCATGCGGGAGAGGAAATCATCCTCGCCAAGGGTGGTAAGCCCTTTGCCCGCCTCCTCCCTCTGGAAGACCTGCGAGAGCGCGTTCCGGGCCGCTATGCGGGCTCAGTGCCCGAGAGTTTTTTCGAGGCACTGCCCGGCGAAGAGCTTGGAGCCTGGGAATCGTGAAGTTCCTCCTCGATACCCACGTGCTCCTCTGGTGGTGGGCCCAGGTTATCTGGAAGTAAGGCGACCGGATGAAGAGGGTTCAGGTTCGGGCAGAATAGGCGACTCGCGCGAATCTTCGCGGCGCCTCTTGACGCGATATAGTTAATTTGATTAACCTTCCACTATGTTAACCATAACGGCGCCCTCGGGTGCCTAAGACGGAAGAAGACCTCGCCCACCTCATGTTCAGGGTTTACGGGAGTTTCCACGGCTCGCTTTTCAAGGCTGCAACGCCTACCAAGGGCCTAGGAAGGCCCGAACTCGGCCTTCTGGGGTTTCTCCACACTACGGCCGGAGCGACGATCACCGAGGCCGCTGACAAGTGCCACATGGCCAAGTCCCAGCTTTCGCTGATAGCCGAGCGGCTCGTAGAAAAGGGCATGGTCGAGCGGGTCCGAGACTTCGAGGACCGGCGCATCGCACGGATAAAGACAACCGAGTCAGGCGAGACAGCCTTGGCGGAAGCCTTTCAAGGAGTCCGCGCACGGGTAGAGGAGTATTTCGCACCGCTCTCGGATGAAGAAAGGGTAACAATTCGGCAAGCCTTCGAAATAATGTCGCGCCTCGTCGAGATAGAAAGCAATACGGCTAAGGAGAAATGCGAATGACTCAGACCAAAAAGACAAACAAGTGGCTCATCCTCGCGGTGGTATGCACGTCCCTCTTCATCATCATGATGCAGAACACGACGCTCAACCTTGCGAATCCCGACATCATGCGGGACTTCGGCGTCTCCATGACGCAGGTCGGATGGGTAATGACGAGCTACATGCTCGCCTTCACCTCCTTCCTCCTCATGATGGGCAAACTGGGCGACGCCATAGGGCGCAAGAAAATCTTCATGATCGGCCTGGCCTTCTATTCGGTCGGAGGGATCTTTGCTGGCCTGGCCAACAGCTTTGCCATGCTCATCGCCTCGAGCGTAGTGCAGGGTCTCGGTGGCTCGATGATGATGCCGGCGACGACAAGCCTGATCGCGGCGAATTTCGAGAAGAAAGAGCGCGGAGCGGCCATGGGCATGTGGGGAGCAGTCTCGGGCCTCGCGGTCGTAGTCGGCCCACTCGTAGGAGGCAGCCTCGCGACCAACGGCCTCGGGGACGGGCTCAACGCCATCCTGGGCATCAGCCAGGGCTGGCGCTACATCTTCTTCCTTTCCGCGATCCTGGGAATCATTTCAATCATAGGAACCCTCGCCCTGGTACCGGAATCCAGGGACGAGTCCGAGGCCTTCAAGCTCGACCCTCTGGCAGTCCTGCTTTCGGCGGGCGCCCTCTTCCTTTTGACCTACGGCCTCGTCGAAGGCGGCAAGAACTACGGCTGGCTCTGGAAAAAGGCGGACTACTCGCTCTTCGGTGCAACACTGAACTTCGGGTCCCTGAGCGTCACGCCCTTCATCCTGGGACTGTCCGTCCTTCTGGGAGCCATCTTCCTCTTCCGCGAGTCACGCAAGAAGAACCCCCTCTTCGAGGCCCGCCTCTTCGCAGACCCCAATTTCGCCGGCGGCGTCGCAGTCACGGCCATCCTCAACTTCGCGATGATGGGAACCTTCTTCCTGACGCCCTTCTTCCTCAAAAGCGTCGTCGGCCTCGACTCCCTCCACGCTGGCTTTGCGATGATCCCGATGGCACTGGCAGTCGTCGTTGCCTCTCCCCTGGCCGGCACCCTGGCTGACCGCTTCGGAGCGAAATGGATCATCTTCGCGGGCATGCTCGTGATGTCCCTTGCCCTCTTCCTTGTCGCGCAGCTCAGCCCCGAGACAACCCTGGCGAGCCTTGTGCTTCCCTTCGTAGTCCTGGGCATCGGCATCGGCCTGCCCATGTCGCCGACGACCAGCGCTGCCCTCCTCGACGTTCCCCTGGCCAAGGTCGGAAGCGCCTCGGGAACCCTGTCGATGCTGCGTCAGGTGGGCGGCATCCTCGGAATCGTCGTAATTGCGACTGCCTTCGGCAACTTCATGCCCTCCAGCATTGAAAAGGGAATCGCCGCCCAGGCCGCCCCGAGCGAGCGCCTTGCCAGGAAGTTTGACCGCGTCAAGTCGATGATGCTCGACGGCATGAAGGGCGGCTCCGGTTCCATGTCCTCCTCATCCCTGGACATGAACGCCTACAAGGACAAGCTCGCACCCTTCTTTCCCGACAAGGCAGACCAGGAAGCCGTCACGAAGAGCCTTACCCACGGCGTCTACGTTGGAATGTCGAACGCAATGAACGACGCCTTCCGTCTGGCAGCCATCGCACCCCTTTTCGGTGCACTGGCGGCGCTGTTCATGAAATCGCCGAAACGGAAGGAAAACATCGTGACGCTGGAAGAGGCAGGAGTCCCGGTCGCTGAAGAAGCATGAGGCCAGGGAAGGCCGCGGGGGCCCTCGTAGTTCCTCGTGGTCTCCCTGCCCCGCCCGGATCGCGGTCTGCCGCAGAAAGAGGCCTTCCGCTGAAAATAGTCCACATAGTTAGTTCGAGGAGATTGTATGCCTAGGTATGCGAAGATGCTTACATTGTCCCTGGCTGCCTGCCTGGCCTTTGCAGGTTGCGCGACCTCTCCCCCGCCCGCCCCTGCCGCCGAAGAGGTCGCAGAAACAACCGCCGACGAGACTCCTGTGACCTGGGAAGCGGCGGTGCAGGCCGATTTCGACGCGAACGTGCCGCGCTTCGTGAAGGCCCTCGCCCGGCAGAAAATCGAAGAACTGGCACGGGAACGCAAGACCTATCTGGTCGACCGCGCCCTCTACGACGAGGCGATGGCAAAGTACAGCAAGAAGTGAAGGAGACCGTCATGAAGAAGATCGCAGTACTGGTTTTATCAGCATTGGTTGGTTCATTGGCATTCGCGGCAGCCTTGCCTGATGCGAAGGCCATTGTCGGAACCTGGAAGGCAGTCGAGGGCAAGTATTCCGACGGCACTGTCGAAAAGGAACTCGACATGGTGATGACCTTCACGGCCACGACCATGTCCGACCCGATGTCCAAGGACGGGCTCACCCACAAGTACAGCCTCGACGCGAAGACAAAATTCATCAGCATCAAGGAGCCGACCCTCGAGATGCGGATCGCCTACCGCTTCGACGACAAGGGGAACCTGGTCCTCACCGAACTCTCGGTGATCAAGGACAAGAAGACGACCTCGATCATCGGAAAGGGCGACACGGCGATGTTTGCCGAACTCCTCATGGCGAGGCAGAAGTAGGGGTGGGCTTCGGTCTCACACAGACCGAGCTTGCCACGCGCCTGGGCATTTCCCAGGCCGCCTATTCCAGGCTCGAAAACTCCCCGAAGATCCGGGCATCGAGTCGACGCCGAATCGCGACAGCACTCGGGATAAGCGCGGAGCAGCTCGTGCAGCTGTGAGGGTCAAGCTTTGGGCCTCTGCCCCTCCAGCGCTTGTGCCTTCTCGCTCCCCTTGAACGACCTGTACAGAAGGAGGTCGTACACGATCTTGAGGCCTCCGGCGATGATGAAGGGAAGGCTGGCGGTGGCTGAGCCCGCGACGAGGTTTCCTGCGATCGCGGGCGAGATCGAAGCGCCGGTAGTGCGGGCGATGCCGGTGATGCCCGCGGCGGCCGAGCGCTCCTCGGGGCTGACGACGGACATCGTGTACGACTGCCGGGTAGGCACGTCCATCTGGGAGATGCTGTAGCGCAAGAGGAGGACCGCGATGGCCAGCGGCAGGTTCGGCATGAGGGGCACGAGGATCAATAGCACGTTGGACGGAATATGGGTAAATACCATCGTATTTATCAGTCCGAAGCGCCTGGCGAGGCCCGCAGCCGACAGGGCGGAAATGCCCGCCAGGATGTTGGCCAGGAAGAATATCGTCCCAAGGAGTCCAGGCTGCGCCCCGAAGCGGACATGGAACCAGTACGCGATGAGGCTCTGGATCACGAAGCCACCGGCGAAGGCGTCGAGGGAAAAGAGGGCCGAGAGTTTCAGGACGGTTTTCTTGGACTTGCCCAGCCCGAGCCTGCCGACTGGCGAGGCGCTGGCAGGAGCCTCTACCGAGGCGGACAGTCCGAGGAATCCGAGAGCGAGGACGAGACCAGCGGCCGCGTAGGCAAACACCAGGACACGATAGCTGGCGACGGAGCCCAGTCCCCCTCCTTGAAGCAGCTGGGCAGTCCATCCTCCAGCAAGCGCTCCGAAGGCTGTCGAGAAGGAACCCGAGAGGTTGTACCAGGAAAATACGGCTGTCCGCTTCTCGTCGGGGAGGGTCTGTGAAAGGGCAGCCTGCTCGATGGCGAGGAAGGGCCCGACTTCGTTGCCGGAGGGGCTGATCACGCCGATCGTCGCGGCGATGACGAGCACCAGGAAGTTGCCAGAGAGGGCAAAGGGAATACCTGCCGCGACCATGAGGAAGGCCCCAAGAATGAGCATCTTCCTCCGTCCGAAGCGGTCGGCCCTTGTCGTGATGAAGAGGGATACGAGGGTGTCTCCCAGGAGGGTCAGCGAGAGGAGGAGCCCGATGCGCCATTCATCGAAGCCCAGGCCCGCGAGGTAGAGGACGAGGACCACCGAGAGGAAGCCGTAGGAGAACATCCGGAGGGAGCGCGTCGCAAAGAGGAGGCGCATATCGCTCAGAGCCTGCCCTTCGCTGTCAACATGGATGTGGGCGCGGGTGATCCACGGCACGGGTAACCTCCGGGGAGTCCTGGAAAGCCAGGTGCATTCCAAGACAATATATATAGTAGTATCACAATGCCCCCTCGACCATGCCAAGCCCCTTTCGCTACGATGGAGAATAATACCGCGTGGAAGGTCGGTCTCCGGCCCGGCGGCAAAGGGAGTTTCAATGCCCATCAAGCGAGATTTCGGGATCGGCCTCGACAGGAGTTCCGAGCGGGACCATGGCCGTCTCGTCTCCTATATCGATATCAAGCTGGCAACGCTTGGCCTGCCCCTCTATGTGAAAGAGGGCACCTCCCTCGTCGAGCTGGCCTCTGATACCCTCGAGAACCTCCGCGAGAAGAACCGCCTCTTAGGCGACAGGCTTCCCCCCTCCGACGCCCGCATCCAGGCCTTCCTCGACGACTACCTCGCCGACTCGGGCGCCCCCGTGCCGCGCCTGCCCGCCAACACCTTCGTCCTCGACCGCTACGGCATGGGACGCGAACTCTCCCTGCCGCCCGACGCCCATGAACACCAGTCGCCCACGCTCTCGAGCTGGCGGGTCCGCAACGGCATCCTCCACAATCCCTCGAACGATCGTCGTACTACTGAGGGTGTTTTCCACGTGACGGAAGGCGGGCTGCCGGTCCCTCCCGACAAGAAGACCGTGCCCAAGCTTGCCTTCGCCCGGCTCCTGGCCTCTGCCCTCGCGCCTCCGCCTGAGCTCATGTGCCTGCCCTTCAGCGCTACCGGCGCGGAGTCCGCCCGCTGCTTCCTGTCCCTCCTCATACGGCCCCCGGTGCTGCCCGAGGTGCCCGGCTTTACGGACGAGCGCGCGATGGAGATCCGCCTCTTCGCGCCGGGCTCACTGGCTGCGAGCCTCGACTTCATCGAGAGCATCTTCGGCAACTCGGGCGACCCCTGGGTGCCGGACAACGACGCAGCCCTCGCCCCGATGCACTGGACGGGCCATTCGGGCTGCATCATCCTGGCGACGCACCTGGTGACCATGACCAAGGCCCAATTGGGACTTCCCGCCTGGGAGGACGCGACGGAGCGCCAGCGCCGCGACGGCATGGCCTGGAAGGATCCCGGGGAACTCTACAACGAGGGCAGGGCCTTCAAGATCACCGCCCGCGACGCGCGGGGCGTCATCGTGTCGATCATCGCAGACAACTATTTCGGCTACGCGAAAAAGGAAGTGAAGACCCAGATCTCCTACTCGGCCAACCTCCATGGGCTGGCGGAGGAGGAGCACTCCGGGGGTGCCCTGGTGTACCCGGCCTACAGCATCGGAACGCGTTTCGTGCCCGATCTCGACCTGCACGCGCAGGGCCACGGCATAGGCCGGGTCCGAGAGATCATGGGCGAGGCGGTGGAGTGGTTCCCCGACGGGCATGGGGTCGACCGGCGCTTTGCCGACATCGTCTACCTCCCCGGTGACGCGGTCATCTCCCTCGAGGACCAGCGCGCGCGATGGAAACGGGATGGCGAAGAGTGTACGCTCGGCGTGCTTCCCAACGAGGTCTATGTGCATCCCACGGGCTACCAGGTCCGCATGGACCGCCATCCAGGCTCGAAGGCCTGGCGCCTCGTCGGCAAGTCCGCCGAGGGGCTCCTCTGCCACAAGCCCTGCACCGTGTCCGGGGGCGGGAAGTCGGAAATCTCGAAGTCGATCTCGGACGCGATCGCCTATTATCCCCTGACCACGGGCGACTTCGACGCGGACATGGCGATGGTGCGTGGCATCATCGAAGGCGACTACGCGCACCGTTTCCGCGAGCACGATCCCGAGCGCCGCGAGGACCACAGGCCCATCCTCTCGCCGGCGCGCTCGCTCGGCTCGGTCATAAAGCTCATGTCGCCTTCCACGCTCTACACGGATGCGCACAACGCCTGGCTCCGCTCGATCCCTGAGCGCATCAAGGCCCTGGTATTCCTGATCAAGCGCTTCTGGCGCAGGGAGTGGGGCAACGACTGGGAGTCGCGCTTCACCGTCGACGCGGTCAACGGAGCCCCCGGCAACATCATCAAGTTCGAGGGACGCGTCGTGCAGGGCTCCTACCTCAGGGTAGGCCGCGACGCCTCAGGCAAGCAGCGGACCTTCAAGCTGCGGCAGGACTTCATGCCTGCCGTAAAGCTGCAGTGGGAGGACGACATCACGGTGAGCGTGACGGTCCCTGCCGCCGGCCTTTCGGGCCTGCCCTGGTGGGTCAAGCCCGGCCAGTCGGTCAAGTTCGCCAGGAACTGCGAGGCACGCTTCTTCCAGCGCCCCGACGACGCAGTACTGCGCGGCTACGACCGCAAGGCAGAGGAAGACCTCGCCCGCAACGACAACTTCATCTCCAATTTCGACGCCCTGCCTCGCCTCAAGGCCGCGCGCATGGTGGAGAAGGCAGTGCCCTTTTCCGAGTACAGCGACCCGATGCGGGCCTTCATCCAGGCCGCTGCCGCCGACGGCAGGCACCGCTGGTTTGTGGCGAGCGACAAGCTCCGCCTCGTGGACGGCAAGCCCACCAAGAACCCCCGATACCTTCAATTGGACCCTTCGCTTGTGGACGCCCGCGGAAACTGGCTCGCCGAACTCGGGACGCGGCTCTTCCGCGGCATCCCCATGGGCCAGCCCGTCCTCAACCCCGTCCACTCCGTGCTGCCCGGCCGGCGCAACAATCCCGCAGAGCCGGGCATCCTCCCGCTGGCCGTCTACGGACCCATCCATTACCAGGAACTCCCCGAGCTCTTCATGGACTTCATCTGCTCGCTCACGGGCAAGAGCCCCTCGACCACGGGGGCTGGCAGCGAGGGAGCCCTCACCAAGGGTCCCTTCAACGCCCTTGTTCCCACTACTGACCTTAATAATCTGCTGCTTTCCTTCATCCTCGCCGGCCACGACGGCTTCACCACGGCGGCGGGACACATCGGCAGGGGTTTCCGGGTCGAGCACGACATCTCCCTCCTCGTCCCGGAGCTCTGGTCCCGGCTCACGCCCGAGGAGCGCGACACCGGCACCATGATCAGCAAGGGCTACCTCGAGCGCGTGAGGGACTTCAGCTTCGAGGGAAGGACCATCCCCGCGAGCCGCCTCGGCTGGCGGATCACGGCGCTTTTCGCAAGCACCTATCTAGGAAGGATTTTCGACACACCCGTGACGGTCTTCCCACAGGAGATGCTCCGGCCCGAGCTCCAGGGCCTGCCCGACTTCGCCGCCGGAGTCGAGAACATCGCGCGGGCCCAGGCCAAGGCCGCGAGGGCCTACATCGAGGACGGATCCGCCGACCGCAGCGCGATAGCTCCCCTCCGTGCCCTCCTCCACATCATGGCCGAGGGCAGCTTCGAGGGCCGGGGACTCGACGACCCCTCGATCAGGGGCCTGTTTACAAGAGAGTCGGTCCTGGCCTCCAGCTGGTACGCTGCCCGCCTCGAAGCCTTCGCGGCCGGCGAGCACGACAGGATGGAAGCCGCAGCGCGATACCTCGGGAACTTCCTCAGGGAGCGGGGCGACGACCAGGGCCCGACCTCGCGGAGGGTCCGGGCAGAGCTGGCCCGTGTCGAATCGCGGCTCGCGCAGGCGGGGGATCCGGGATTCAAGACGGAACTCTCCGGCACCATCGGGCTCGACCCGCTGTTCAGGGGATAGGCAGCAGCATGGACTTGCAGACAGCCGCCTTCACCACCTATGTCATAGTTACGACTTTCACGCCTGGCCCGAACAACCTGTCGGCGACGGCCGCCGGTTCCGCCATCGGCTACCAGCGCTCGCTGTCCTTCCTGCTTGGAATCGCAGCGGGTTTTTTCCTCACCATGCTCGTCGCGGGCCTCTTCAACGCGGCCATACAGGGGGCCTTCGCTCCCGTCATCCCCTGGCTCAAGTGGCTGGGCTTTGCCTACATGCTCTTTCTCGCGGTCTCGCTCTTCCTCCACGGGAAGCCCGATGGGGGTAGCAGCCAGGCCTCGGCCAAACTTCGCGCCGGCGGCTTTTCCTTCGCCTCCGGCCTCCTCCTCCAGCTGATCAACGTAAAGGTGATCCTCTACGGAATCACGATCTTCGGAATGTTCCCCGCGATCCTCCTGGGCTCCTGGCAGAAGGCCGCGCTTTCGTCCCTCGGCCTGGCCCTGGTCGGCTTTGCCTCCATCAACCTCTGGTGCATCACCGGAACCGCCATCTCCCGCCTCCTCGGCAACGGCAGGAAGATGCTGGCCTTCAACCTTGTGCTGGCAGCCCTGCTGGCCTGGTCGGCCATCCTCATGGTCGCCGAATGAGCGCCGCCACTGGCACGGCTGGCAATTCCATCGTAATTACGAATATCGGCGAGCTGGCTACACCGATCGGATTCGGGCCGCCCCGGGGACGACAGGCCATGGGCCATGTAGAGGTGACGAAGGACGCCGTGGTCCTCGCCCGCGACGGGATCATCGCCTGGGTCGGGACGCGCGCTGGCTTCGAGGCCGCCCCGGAGCTCGCAGCTGCGGCGAGGGACCTGCCGGTCCTCGACGCTGGCGGGGGGGCGGTCATTCCCGGCTTTGTGGACAGCCACACGCACTTTGTCTTTGGCGGCTTCCGCGACGAGGAGTTCCTCTGGCGGGCGGGGGGTCTGCCCTACATGGAGATCCACAGACGGGGCGGGGGCATACGCACGAGCATGAAGGCCACGCGCGCGGCCAGAGTCGAGGAACTCGTCGCAAGCGGGAGGAAGCGCCTCGGGAAGATGCTCGCCCTTGGGGTCACCACCGTCGAGGGAAAGTCCGGCTACGGACTCGACCTCGACACGGAGCTCCGGCAGCTACAGGCCATGCAGCTGCTGTCGGCCTCGCAGCCGATAGACATAGTACCCACCTTTTTGGGTCCCCACTCCACACCGCCCGAGTTCGAGGGCCGGGCCTCGGACTACATGGATTTCGTGATCGCGGAGGTCCTGCCTGCCGTGAAGGCCCAGGGCTATGCCCGTTTCTGCGACGTCTTCTGCGAACGGAATGTCTTCGAGCTCGCCGATTCGCGGAGATACCTCGAGGCGGCCGCCGGCCTGGGCTTTGGCCTGAAGCTCCACGCCGACGAGATCGAACGCATTGGTGGGGCGGGACTGGCAGCGGAACTCGGGGCGACGAGCGCGGACCACCTCCTCAAAGCCGATCCCGCCGACATTGAGAAAATGGCGAAGGCGGGGGTAGTGGCTACCAACCTCCCCCTGACAGCCTTTTCCCTCCGTGAGCCCTATGCGAACGCACGCTTCATGATCGACTCGGGCTGCGCCCTCTCCCTGGCCTCGGACCTCAACCCCGGCTCCTGCTACAGCCAGTCCTTCCCCCTCATCTTTGCGATTGCCGTGCTATATCTTGGGCTTTCGCTTGAAGAAACCCTGACCGCCACCACCCTGGGGGCTGCGGCTGCCCTCGGCCTGGCCGACAGGATTGGCAGCATCGAGGTGGGAAAAGCGGCTGACCTCCTGATCCTCGACGCGCCCTCATACCGGCACCTCGCCTATAACGTGGGCATGAACCAGGTTGCAAAGCTGGTAAAGGGCGGGAAGCTGCTTTCCTGAGGGCCGCCCCAGGGGACAGAGGCGGGTTTGACAAAGCCTGCGAATCGCCCTAGTCTTCCCCTTCCGGAGGGGATGGCAGGAACCCGTTCCGGACTTCAAAGTGCCCCTCCCGGCACCAGGCTCAATCAGGATTCCTTCAAGAGGCAGCATGGATACCCACCGAGAGGCTCCCCACTCTTCCGCCGATGGGACTCCGCCCGAGTCCTTCCCCCACCCAGGGGAAGAGAGGTCCCGAACCATCCCCTGGAGCATCCTCGACAACTCAAGGGATGCGATCGGAATCTCGCTGCAGGGAAGCTACACCTACGTCAATGCAGCCTTCGCTTTCCTCTTCGGCTTTTCCAGCCCCGACGAACTCATGGGAACTTCCATCCTCGACCGCGTCGCGCCAGAGAGCAGGGACCTGGTGGCCGCCAACATGGATGCCAGGATCCGGAACCAGAGCGAGGCATCCTCGGACTACGAGATCGTCGCCCTGCGCCGCGACGGGTCGAAGCGGGACCTGGAAGTAAGGGTCTCATCCTATTTTGCCGCGGAGGATCACTATACCCTCGTCATCCTCCGCGACGTCACCGAGCGCAGGAGGGAGGCGAAGGAGCAGCGTGACCGCGAGGAGCGGTATCGATCCCTCTTCGAGGACTCACCGACCGCAGTCTGGGAAGAGGACTTTTCGGCCATCAAGACAGAGTTCGACGTCCTGCGCTCACGGGGCATATCCGACATAGGTGAGTGGCTGCTGGATCACCCGGAGGAGGTCCGGAGGCTGGCTGGCTTGATCCGCATCATCGATGTCAACCAGGCAAGCGTCACCTTGCTCGGTGCCCGGGACAAGGATGAGCTGTCCCGCTCCCTCCCCGATTTCTTCGACGGGGAATCCTTTTCGGTCTTCCGGGAGGAACTCGCCGCGCTGGCAGAGGGCAGGACCCATTTCCACGCAGAGTTCCCTCTCCGGAGTATTCGCGGCCAGCGCATCCTCACGGAACTCTCCCTCATCGTCCAATCCGGCCACGAGCAGGACCTCTCCCAGGTGCTGATTTCCTCGGTCGATATCACGGAGCGCAGCGAAACCGAGGCTGCGATGCGGAAGGCGCTGGCGGAGAAGGAAGTCCTCCTCCGCGAGCTGTACCATCGCACAAGGAACAACATGTCGGTCATCATCGGGATGCTCGACCTCCAGGCCCAATCCTATGACGACGAGCGGATCAAGGCAGCCTTCGCCGAGACCCAGGTCCGGATCGGCTCGCTGGCCCTGGTGCACAAGAAGCTCCTGGACGCAAAGGATCTTTCCCACCTCAACCTCGCGGATTACATCAAGGACCTCATCGACCTTGTCATGAAGGCTCTCTGCGTAGCGCCGGAATCTGTTTCCATCGTCACAGAGACCGAGGAGGTCAGCCTCATCTTCGACAGCGCCCTGCCCTGCGGACTCATCCTCAGCGAACTCCTCTCCAATTCACTGAAGTACGCTTTCCCGGGGCGCACTGACGGAATCATACGCATCAACCTCGCACGGACAAGCGACGGAAGCATCAACCTGCGCTTTTCCGACGACGGGGTGGGCTTTCCTCCCGGCTTCGATCCGAGGCGGGACGGGAAGCTTGGGCTGCATAGTGTCATCGATCTCGCAGAAAGCCAGCTTGGCGGACAGCTCGACTTCGATGCGACATCGGGCGTCGCCTGCCAGCTCTCCTTTCAGGACTCGCACTATGAGCCACGGGTCTGAGCGGATGCCGCAGTGAAGCCCAGACGCAAGCCCTTGAAGCCCCAGCGGGAAAAGCCTGGGCTGACGACCCTCTTCCTTGTCGCGACAAGCCTGCTGGGCCTCGCCATAACCGTCATCACGGTGCGGGGAGCCGACAGTGAGTTGCGGGCAGACTCGCTCCGGAACGTCATCATGGCTGGCGAAACCATTCCCTCCAGCCTCATCGAAAGCCTTCAGGGCGCCAATTCAGACCTCGACAACCCGGTCTATTGGCGGCTCAAGGGTCAACTCGGGCTCCTCCGCGAGGGAGATCCCCTCATCCGCTTTGTCTCCATCATCGGCCGAAGGGCCGATAACAGCATGTTCCTCTTTGTCGACAGCGAGCCCCCGGGTTCCGCTTCCTCCTCACTCCCCGGCCAGGTCCGGTCCTCTACAGCCCCCTCCGTGCTCGAGGTTTTCCGGACTGCAATTCCCATGCTCGGAGGACCTATCCAGGACAGCCGAGGCACCTGGGTTTCCGCCACCATCCCCATCATCGACGAGGCACGCCGGACTACGGCCGCGGTGCTGCGCGTCGATCTCGACGCAGGGGCCTGGTACGGGAAGCTCTTCCTGGCAGCGCTGACCCCGACCCTCCTTTTCCTCGCTGTCTTTGCCCTCATACTCGCCGGCAAATTGCTGCGCCTTCGACGTAGCCGCCTTGGCGACAGGCGTCCACCCTGGATGCGTCACATCGAGGCAGGGACAGTGGGAGCCACTGGCCTCGTGCTGAGCCTCAGCATAGTGCTGGTCTTCCACCAGACCGAGGTTTCCGACAGGAAGCGCGCCTTCGACCAGTTCGCAACGGTACGGACCTCGGTGCTTGCGGATCGGCTCCGTGACATCTCGAACGAAAGTCTCGAGGGTATGGCAGCCCTGTTCCTGGCTGACCAAACGGTTAGTGAAGCGCAATTCAGCACCTTCGCGACGCATATGGCCAAGGAATCAGCGGTGCAGGCCTGGGAATGGATACCTGCCGTGCCTGCTGGAGACAGCGAAAGGTATGTGGCAGAACGCAGGGCGGAAGGAAGGACAGGCTACTCGATATGGCAAAAGGCCCAGGATGAGGAAAGGGTTCCAGCCGCCGACCGGCCGGTCTTCTTTCCGGTAGGCATGGTCTGGCCACGTGAGGGGAACGAAGCCGCCCTCGGCTATGATCTGGGTTCGGAGCCTTTGCGCCGCGCAGCCCTCCTCGAGGCTGCCCGTGTCGGAATGGCCACAGCCACGGATCCGATCGTACTCGTGCAATCCAGGAACCCCCAGGCAGGAATGCTCGTGTTCCGTCCGATCTTCGGGAGCGAGAAAGGCGGGCAGCTCCGTGGCTTCGTGCTGGCAGTACTGCGCACCGGAGGCCTCGCAAGCGGCTTCATGCAGGACGACACCGCCCTATTGTCCCTCTCCCTGCTTCGCGAGGGCCAGGATCCCTTCCGCCTCTCCACTGCCTGGCGGGGAGGGATCCCTCCAGCGCCCGAACTCTTCCTGTCACGCCCGGTCTTCCTCTTCGGAAAGGTTTTTTCCATCAACGCCTATGCAGGTCCTGGCTTCCTGGGTTTGTACCCCATAGGGAATGACGCGGTAGCAGGTGCCGTCGGAGCCCTTCTGTCGATCATTTTCTCCCTCGCCATCGGTCAGGTCTTCAACAGGCGCATGGACCTCGAGCGGCTGGTGGCCGCGCGGACCCACGAGCTCACGCAGAGCGAGGAATCTTACCGCAACCAGTTCGCCGGCAACTCGGCCGTGATGCTCCTCATCGATCCCGCCGATGGGAATATCATCGATGCGAACGAGGCGGCGCTGACCTTTTACGGCTGGCCACGGATGGACTTCTTGGCCATGACCATCTTCGCTCTCAGCTCCCCTTCCCGCTCAGGAATCGAAGGCGACATGGCGATGGTGGCTCCGGGACAGGGCCGCCGCTTCATCTCGCAGCATCGCGTCGCCGACGGGTCGACCCGCGAAGTCGAGATTTCAGTAAGCCGCATCCAGTTCGGCGGACGCGCTATCCTCAACGCGATCATCCACGACATCACCGAGCGCATCGAGGCGGAACGCGCCCTGACCGAGGCGGAATCGCGCTGGCAGTTCGCGCTGGAGGGCTCGGGAGACGGGGTCTGGGACTGGAACATAGCCGCCAGCACCGTCCACTACAGCAGGCAGTGGAAGGCCCTCCTCGGCCTGGCCAACCAGGAAGTAGGAGACGGGCTTTCGGAGTGGGACAGCCGCCTCCATCCCGATGACCGCGACGCGATCTTTGCCGCCTTGCAGCGGCACATAGATGGTGAATCGGCCCTCTATTATTGCGAGTACAGGATACGCCACTGCGATGGATCCTGGCGCTGGGCCCTCGACCGGGGCAGGGCGGTCGAGCGTGATTCAGGCGGCTGGCCCATCCGAATAATCGGCACGCTCTCCGACATCACCGTGCGCAAGGAGACCGAGCGGCATCTCCAGTCGAGCGAAGAGAAATTCCGCCGCTTGTTCAACGCCAACCCGGCGCCCATGAGCCTGAGCACCGTCGAGGACACGACACTCCTCGATGTCAACAACGCCTTCCTCACGCGGCTTGGCTTTACCCGCGAAGAGGTGATCGGCCGTTCCATGGTCGAGCTGGGCCTCTTCCCCGACAGGGACATCCGGACAGCCGCCACCTGGGAGCTCCGGGACAGCGGGCGCATCGTCGGGATGGAACTCAAGGTCCGATCGAAATACGGGCAGCTCATGGACGGGCTGATCTCGGCGGAGTTCCTCGAGGGCGACAGCGAGGGAGCAGCAGCAGCGGTGCCCACCATGCTGACCGTCATGGTGGACCTCTCAGCCCAGAAGAAGGCCGAGGCGGAGCTCCGGAGAAGCAACCAGTACCTCGCGGAAGCGACAGCCAGGGCGCGCGACCTCATGGCGCAGGCAGAAGCCGCCAACCAGGCCAAGAGCGCCTTCCTCGCGTCGATGAGCCACGAAATACGCACGCCGATGAACGGCATCATCGGCATGACCGGCCTCCTCATGGACACCTCGCTCAACCCGGATCAGCGGCAGTATGCCCAGGTAGTCCGCACCAGCGGTGAAGCCCTCATTACCATCATCAACGACATCCTCGATTTCTCGAAAATCGAAGCCGGAAAGCTCGACCTGGAGAACATCGACTTCCACCTCCGCGTGGCCATCGAGGATTCGGTGGAAATCCTCGCGGTTCGCGCCAGGGAGAAGGGTCTCGAACTGCGTTCAGCGATCGATCCCGACGTGCCCCTCCACCTCCGTGGCGATCCAGGGAGGCTCAGGCAGATCTTCATCAACCTCCTCAGCAATGCGATCAAGTTCACCGCGACGGGCAGCATCACCCTTGAGGCAGGCCTCGTGGACAGCCCTGGGGAAGGAGCCGGAGAAGAGGACGATTCCCAGGCCATGATCCGCTTTGCGGTGACCGACACAGGTATCGGAATCCCCCACGAAAAACTGGGTCTCCTCTTCACCTCCTTTTCCCAGATAGACAATACGATGACCAGGAAATACGGGGGTACGGGACTCGGCCTGGCCATCTCGAAGCAGCTCGCCGAACTCATGGGCGGGAGCATCGGTGTCGACAGCGAGGAAGGACGCGGCTCGACCTTCTGGTTCACGGCTGCCTTCCAGAAGCGTCCGATCGGCCAGCTCGCGGCCGAGGCGAGCAGTGGCAACCTGAGCGTCCTGCGCGTCCTCGTGGCTGACGGACAGGATGCCAGCCGCCTCGTCATCACCTCCCTGCTTGCGAGCTGGGGTTGCCGCTACGAGTCGGTTACTACGGGGGAGGCAGCCCTTGCTGCCCTCACTTCCGCTGTCGGGGAGGAAAGCTTCTTCTCGATAGCCATCCTCGCGATGGAACTGCCCGATATGGATGGCCTTCAGCTGGGGAGCCTCATCAGGGCGAGGACGGAGCTCCGGGCCATCAAGCTCGCGATCATGGCCTCGACATGGAAGCGGGGCGACGCAGCCCGCTACGCCGGACTTGGATTTTCGGGCTATCTCAACAAGCCCCCCGCCGAGCTGGAGCTGCGCGAATGTCTCGCTGCGGTCATTGCCGACGAGGAGCCGGATGAGCTCCTCTCGCTGCCCAGCGCCGATGCCACCCTCACCAGAAAAGCCCGTATCCTCCTCGTCGAGGACAACCAGACCAACCAGCTCGTCGCTACCAAGCTTCTCGAGCGCATGGGCCACCGTGTCGATGCCGTCGCCAATGGGAGGGAAGCCCTCGAGGCCCTTGCGGGAATCCCCTACGACCTCGTCCTCATGGATTGCCAGATGCCTGTCATGGATGGCTTTGAAGCCTCACGCGCCATCAGGAAACTCGAGGGAGCGATCAGGACCATCCCCATCATCGCGATGACGGCAAACGCGCAGCCTGAGGACCGCGAGCACTGCCTCGAAGCTGGAATGGATGATTACCTTTCCAAGCCTGTGGAGCCGATACGGCTTGGTGCCACCGTCGAGCGCTGGCTCCTTAAGATCGGGAAGGGCGCGGCGTCCTCCCAGGTCCAGAGGGAAGCCACAGCAAAGGCAGCAGCGGAACCTGCTTCGACCCCCGTCGGAGCAGAGCCCCTGGAACCCGGCCTCAGGTTTATTTCTTCACCTGGCCCGATGCCAGTCTTTGACAAACCTGCCCTCCTCTCCCGGACCATGAACGATGCCGAGCTCATGGCAGCCCTTCTCGCGTCCTACCTGGGAGAGCTCTCCAGCCAGCTCGGAGACCTCTTCGGTGCCCTCGACGCCGGCGAGGCTGGCAAGGTCGGATCCTTCGCGCACCGGCTCAAGGGTGCCTCGGCCAGCGTGAGCGCTCTCAGGCTAGTCGAGACGGCAGCAGCTATCGAGAAGGCCGCCAAGGCAGGGGATCTCGAGGAAGCGCGGAGGCTGAGGCCAGAGCTGGAAACCCGGGAAAAAGAGTTCAGGCTGGCCCTGGCCTAACCTGTTGGGCCCGCCATCGCGCCGCCTAAGTTCGTAGCGGCTCCCATTCTTTTCGCGGCCTTCGCCCCTCGACTTTTAATTCGATCAGCTATATATTAGCTAAATACTATATTACCCTTCCCGGCATGCCCCGGGCTTCGGGTCCACAGGAGTTCACATGCCAAAGAATATGGGAATGATCGACAGGATCATCCGCCTCGTGTTTGCAGCTGTCGTCGCGGGCCTCGTCATCGGAGGGCTGATTTCAGGAGTGGTGGCCATTGTGCTGGGCATCTTCGCAGGGGTCTTCGTGATCACGAGCCTCCTGTCCTTCTGCCCCCTCTATCTCCCCCTCAAGATCAATACCGGCGCAAAGAAAAGCTGAGAAAACCATGGACAACATAACTACCTATGTCATTCTTGCCGCGCTGGTGGCCTTCCTCCTGTGGCGCAACTTCGGCCCCAACAAGAAGGCCTCAGCGGCTGTCGTGCTCGCGAAAATCGAGGCCGGGGCGAGGGTCATCGATGTCCGCACGCCAGACGAGTTCCGAGGAGGGGGCTATCCGAAGGCGATGAACATCCCCCTCGGAGAGCTCTCCTCGAAGTTTGACAGGCTCAAGCCCCTGGACAAGCCCATCGTGCTGTACTGCGCCTCCGGCGCTCGGAGCAGCCAGGCGGCGGGAATGCTGAAAAAGGCCGGTTTCACGGACATAACAAATGGCGGAGGGCTGTCCGCCATGCCGAAGTGAGCAGCTAGCCGCTACACCAATCCAGCCATCCCCACCGCAGCCCCCAGGGCGATGAGGAGGAGGGGGCTGACCTTGCTTCTGAGCATGACCAGGACGGTGAGGACGACCAGGGCGACTGCGCTCCATTGGCTGCGCGTGGGGGCCAGGAGTATCCAGCCGGTCGATAGCAGGAGCCCGAGGACCAGGGGCGTGAGGCCAGCGGTGAGGGCACGGAAGGCCAGCGAGTCGGCGCGGCTGTTCCGGTAGCGGCCGACAAGGAGAGTGAGCAGCGATGAAGGCAGCATTATGCCAATCATCGTAGCCGCCATGCCGGCCAGACCGGCGACCTTCCATCCGAGCAGGGCCACGAAAAGCACGTTGGGTCCCGGGGCGGCCTGCGCGAGGGCTACCGCCGCCGTGAAGTTGGCGTCGCTCATCCAGCCATTGGTAACTACCAGGAATTGCTGCATGTCGGGAGCCGCCGCGAGGGCACCGCCCACCGAGAGCAGCGACAGCATCGCGAAATGCAGGAAGATGCCCCCGATGTCGGCCCACGCATTACCGTGGAGACCCAGGGCTTCGAGCCCGGTCAAGTGCCTGCCCCTTTGCTGCGCAGGCGATGCCACGCGAGTGCGATGGCCGCCGCACCCAGACAGAGCAGGGTCCAGACCATCGGCCAACGCAGGAAGCCCACGAGGCAGAGCATGAGGGCCGCAAACACGAAGCCCCAGAGGCGACCGAGGGGATTTGTAGCAAGCGTTTTCCAGAGCTTGAAGGCCGTCGAGAAAACGAGGCCCGAGGCTACGATGCCCATGCCCCGCAGCGCTCCATTGACCATCGGCAGGGATGCGAAGCGCTGGTAGACGCTGGCAAGAATCAGAACGATGAGAAGAGGAACTACAAGGAGGCCCGCGCTGGCAGCGATGGCACCGCGCCAGCCGAAGCAACGGTCTCCATAAATAATGGACATATTTATGATGTTTGGCCCTGGCAGTGCCTGGCCCAGGGCGAGGAGCTCGACGAACTGCCCGGGACTGAGCCAGCTGCGGCGCTCCACCAGCTCGCGGTGGGCTATCGGCAG
>CAIJMU010000002.1 GCA_903821875.1 uncultured Spirochaetota bacterium | reverse complement strand
TGCCGGCGTAAAGCAATATCAGCAGATGCACGATGAAGTCGCCGCACAAGTAAATACTGTTCGCGGTCAAGTGAACATCTTAAAACAAAAGATGGAGGAAATGCGGTCCCGCCAGTCCATGCTCATCGCACGCGCGCAAGTAGCCGATGCTCGCCAGGGGTCCGTGCCGTCGCGGGGATTTTCCGGCATCACTCATGGCACACCTCCATGATCTGTGCATCGCCCTGCTTCTTGAGTCCCAGCATGAACAGGCCGAGTTCCTTGTCGGTCACGGCCGAGGCATCGGAGAAATACGCGACTATGCGGCCCGAGTTCATCACGATGAGGCTGTCCGACAGAGACATGACTTCCTGGAGGTCGGAAGAAACAAGCAACACTGCCTTTCCCGCATCGCGCATGCCTATGATCCGCTTGTGGATGAACTCGATCGCGCCGATGTCTACGCCGCGCGTGGGCTGGGACACGATGAGGATCGAAGCCTCCGCAGTGAACTCTCGGCCCACTACGACCTTCTGCATGTTGCCCCCCGAGAGGCTGGCTACGGACTGCCTCTGCGATCCACAGCGGATGTCGAAGTCTGCGACGACCCCGGCAGCCTCCCGGGCCATGGCACGCGTCCTCACAAAGCCCAGGGGTGCCAGGAAGGCCTTCGTCCAGTAGCGGTCGGCGAGGATGTTGTCCTGGATGCTCGCGGGGAGGGCCGCCCCGACCGTCATGCGGTCTTCGGCGACATGGGCCAGACCCGCGCGCCTGACCCTGCGCTGTCCGGCATTGGTTATGTCCTTCCCTCCCGCCGTGAGGCTCCCGGTCAGGGTACGCTCCGAACCCGTTATGATCCGTACTAGTTCAGATTGTCCATTGCCATCGACGCCGACTACGCCAAGGATCTCCCCCGAGCGCAGGCTGAAGGACACACGGTCCACCATAGTGAGGCCGAAGTCGTCCACGAAGGAGAGGTCCCGCGCGACGAGGACCGGCGCTCCCGGAGCGGCGGGCTTCTTGTCGACAAGGAGCTTGACCTCGCGTCCCACCATCTCGTTGGAAATCGTCTGCCTGTCGATGTCGCCCACCTCGTGGGTGCCGATCATGCGTCCGTCGCGCATCACCGAGACGCGGTCACAGAGCCTGAAGATCTCGTTGAGCTTGTGGCTGATGAAGATGATCGTGCGGCCCTTCCGCTTGAGTTCCTTGAGCTCCTCGAAGAGCTCGTCGCTCTCCTGCGGCGTCAGCACGGCCGTGGGTTCGTCGAGGATGAGGATGCGTGCGCCGCGGTACAGCGTCTTCAGGATCTCGAGCTTCTGCCGCATCGACACCGACACGTCGACCACGCGGGCGCGGGCGTGTACCTTCAGGTTGTATTGCTTCGAGAGTTCCTCGGTGATTCGGACAGCCTCCTCGAAGTCGTAGAAGCCCGAGCCCTTTTTTTTAGGTTCCTTGCCGAGCACGAGGTTTTCCGCGAGGCTCAGCGAGGGGACGAGCATGAAATGCTGGTGAACCATGCCGATGCCGGCGGCAATCGCATCCTGCGAGGTCGCAAAGCGTACCGGTCTTCCATCGAGGAGGAGCTCTCCCGCCGAGGGAGCCTCCTCGCCGTAGAGCACCTTCATGAGCGTCGACTTCCCGGCACCGTTCTCGCCGACGAGCCCGAGTATTTCCCCCGGGCGGACGCCGAAATCGACGCGCCTGTTGGCTGCGGTCCCGTTGGCATAGACCTTGGAAAGTCCCTTCGTCTGGAGAATCCAGTCCACCCCGTCCTCCCTTGATCCGAAGCAATACTGATGATCGTAACCTAAAAAAAACCGGGCCTCCGGCGGAGCGCTAGGCTCCGCCGTGGCCCGGCGCTCCGAGGTCGCCCGGCTTACTTGGCTGCGTTCACCGAATCGCGGAACTTGTTGATCTCGTCCTGCGACATGGTGAAAGCCGAGGGGATCTTGACCTTGTTGGCCTTGATGTCGGCGACAACCTGATCGAGGTCCTTCTGCATTGCAGCGGGTACGGCCTTGTTGAAGGGCGCGTAGGCGATGGCGCCTTCGGTCACGCCGATGTACTCCTGCTTGCCGCCTGTTGCCTCACCGGACATGAAGCGGTCCATGGCGCGGAGGAGGGTGAGGTCGACACGCTTCATGGTGGAGGTGAGGATGAGGGCAGTCTTGGCGGGCTCGTTGCCGAAGAGGGAGGCCTGGTCGGTATCAACGCCGATGGCGTACTTCCCGGTCTCCACGGCGGCGTCGAAGGCCCCGAGACCCGCGCGGCCGGCGGCGTGGTAGACCACATCGGCCTTGTAGCTGTTGAACTGGATGAGGGACTGGTCCTTGGCCTTGGCGGTGTCGGTGAAGGAATTGACATAATTGAAAATAACCTTGACCGTGGGGTTCACCTTCTGGGCACCTGAGATGTAGCCGACGAGGAAGTCGTTTATGCCCGTCAGCTCGCGGCCACCGATGAAGCCGATCACGTTGTCCCCGTTGATCTTCGGGTCGCCCTTGGACTTGGTGATGAGACCGGCGAGGGCTCCGGCGAGATAGCCTGCCTCGTTGTTCTTGAACTGGATGGCGTGGACGTTGGAGATGGCTTCCTTGGTCCAGCCGTCGTACATCACGAAGAGGGTGTTGGGGTAGAGCGGCGCGATCTGCGTGATGGCGCTATTGAAGTTGTTGGAGCAGAGGACGACGCTGTAGCCTTCGGCGCCGGCATCTTCGAGGGCAGGGTTCATCTTGGCGGTGTCGGAACCAAGCTCGGTGTACTTTGTGGTCACCTTGGCGCCGTACTTGGCCTTGATCATGTCGAGTCCAGCCTTGGCCGAATCGTTGAATCCCTTGTCCCCGAGGTTTCCGGAGATCAGGAGGAAAACGCTGGCCTTGGCGGGAGCCTGGGCCGCGAGGGGGAGGGCCAGAACCAGGGCGAGCGCTACGGCAAACAACAGTGCGAATCTCTTCATGCATGTCTCCTTGAACGCCCTTTCCGGGCGAAGGATGGAAACTACCATGCACCTCTGCTTGTGTAAAGCCTCGCGCATCTCCCGAGCGCCAGCATCCTCTTGCCTCCCGGAGCGCCGGGGGGCTACTCTCCCCCCCCATGAAGGCAAGCACAGAACTCAGGGAAACCATCCTCAATAACCTGCGCTCCCGGGAATCGGCGATTCTGGCGCTGGGGGAGAGGCTCAGGGCAAAGCCTGAGACGGGCTTCAGCGAAAATGGCACGGCCCTCATCCTGGCCGAGGCCCTCCAGGCCCTCGGCCTCGAGCCGGAAACAGGGCTCGCGATCACTGGTCTTTGCGCCTCCGTGGGGCCGAAGGACGCGCCCGAGATCATCCTCCTCGCCGACATGGATGCCCTGCCGACTGCCGGTGTCGCCGGAGGCATTGCCCACTCCTGCGGTCACCACGCGCAGATGACCGTGATGTTCGCCGCCTTTTCTGCCCTCGTGGAATGCCGGGCGCCAGACCGCGAAGGCTTCAGGCTGACCTTCCTCACTGCCCCGGCGGAGGAATACGTGGAACTCGACCGGAAAAAGGAACTCAGGGCTGCCGGCAGCATCCGCTACCTCTCCGGCAAGCAGGAACTCCTCTGGCTCGGAGCCTTCGACCGCGCGGTCGCAGTGATCAAGTACCATTCCATGTCCGACGAGCCCGGGCGCCACGCAGTCGTCAACGGCAGCCTCAACGGTTTCATGGCAAAAAAGGCTGTATTCACAGGAAAATCCGCGCACGCAGGGGCGCATCCCGAACGCGGAATCAATGCACTCAACGCGGCCACCCTCGCCCTCCAGGCCATCCACGCCCAGCGTGAGACCTTCAAGGACGATGACCATATCCGTGTGCATCCCATCATGAGCGAGGGCGGCACGATCGTGAATACCGTACCCGAACGAGCGGTGCTCGAAACCTTCGTTCGAGGCAGCGATCACCAGGCGCTGCGGGAGGCGGCCCTGAAGGTGGACCGGGCCCTCGCCGCGGGAGCCATCGCTGTCGGCGCCACGGTGCGGATCATCGACACTCCTGGCTACCAGTCCTTCAGGCCCTCTCCCGAGCTCGGCGCCATCATCGGAAAGGCAGCCCTGGAATTCCTCCCCGAAAAGGAGGTGGATTTCAATGACCGGAGCAGCGCCTCCGACGACATCGGCGACGTAGCCTGCCTCGTGCCCACCTGCCAGCTCGCCTGGGGAGGTTTTTCCGGAACCATCCACGCGGGCGATTTCCTCCCCACCGACCTCCGCCGCGCCTACATCGAACCCGCCCTCGCCATCGCCGCTGCCGCCTTCGACGCCGGCAGGAAGGGTGCGGAGCTCGCCCTCGCAGCCAAGGCCGCGTTCAAGCCCAGGTTCACGAAGGAGGCCTACTTCGCCGCCCTCGACGCCCAGTTCGCCGACCGCAGCATCAGCTGGACCCCACCCGGGGCATGAAGAGAAAGGACATAATGCGTAACAATTCACCAAAGCTCGGCCAAAGGCCCGATCCCCGGATGCCGGGCCTCATGGCCGTCACCCTCGTCGCCCTCCTCGTCGCCTTTGCGCGGCCCTTCGCTCCGGCCCTTTCCCCGATGGGGCACGAGGTCCTTGCAGCGGTCCTCGTTGCCCTCGGCATGTGGGTATTCAGGCCGGGAAACCTCCCCTACCTCGCCGGAAGTGCTACCATCATGGCACTGACGATCGGCATCTTCTTCGCGGGCAGGGCCGGCCTGGTCAATCCCGTCACGGCAAAGGCCTATTCCTCGCCCGAACTACTCGGCGAGGTTGTCACGGGCTTCGCCTCGAGCTCCCTGTGGACCCTCGTACCGGCCCTGTTTTTCGGCTTCGCGTTGCAGAAAACAGGACTGGGCAAGCGTATCGCCTATCTCGTCCTCCGGAGCTTCCATCCCAGCTGGGCCTCCCTGGCCCTCAGCTGGATGCTCATAGGCACTGCCCTCTCCGCCCTCACGCCCTCGGTCACCGTGCGGGTGGCAATAATGCTGCCCATCGCGATCGGCATTGTCGAGGCCTGCAAGCTCGAGTACCGGTCGAAGGGATCGGCCTATATATGCCTTCTTGCCCTGGGCATGGCCGTCTTTCCGGGAACGGCCCTGATGACAGGCACCCTCGCCGGCCCCATCCTCCAGGGTTTTTTCCCCGCAGAGCTCAAGGCACAGGCAAACTTCGGCGACTGGGTCAGGATACTCGCCCTCCCCTGGATCGTCGTGACCCTCGTCTACGCCCTCCTGGCCTTTCTCCTGGCCAGGCCGAAGGAAGCGATTGGAATCTCCCGGGACGTGTTCAGAGAGGAGTTCAGGAAACTCGGAAAGCCTGGCCGCGACGAGCTCGTGGTCCTGGCAGTGCTCGCTGCCGCCCTCGTCATGTTCGCAACGGAGACCTTCCACCGGATACCGGTGCCTGCAACCGCCCTGGGAGCCCTCCTCCTCCTCGTGCTCGCCGGCATCATAAAAGGGCCGGAGATAAGCAGTGGGATCAATTGGGATGTCGTAATCTTCTTCGGCGTCGCCATCGCCCTGCCGGGCATCTTCCGCGTCTCGGGAATCTCCTCCTGGCTCGGACCGATCGTGGACGGCCCCATCCTCGGACTGGCCGGTTCGCCTTTGTCCTTCATGCTCATAATTACACTAGGCTTGTTGCTCATCCGCTTTGTGGACGTTCCCTGGGGCTATGCCACCCTGGCCCTGACCGTCTTCCTCCTCGTGCCCCTGTCGCGGGACTTCGGCTACCACCCCCTCGTCGTATCGATGGCCTACCTCGCTGCGATCAATTTCTTCATGCTGGCCTACCAGCAGCCCTGGGTCCTGATGTCCGAGGGAATGGTCGGGGGTCGGGGCTGGTCGCCTTCGGGACTGGCATTTTTCGGAGGAATCTACGTCCTGTCCGTGATCGCTGGCATCCTGGTCGCGATTCCCTACTGGAGAGTCATCGGCGTCATCCGCTAGCCAGGCGCCGCAGCTTCCATCAAGCCATCCACCTCGTCGAGCCAGCGTTTCCGGGTAGCATCGTCCGAGGCCTCCACCACTGAGAAATTGACCCGCTGCCAGGCATCGACTCCGCAGAAGCCGAAAATGCAGGGACCCCAGATGCTGGCCAGGGGATCGCCGAAGTATTCCTTCTCCCGCCCTGCCGGCGTGTTGGAGGTGGTCAGTACGATGGCGCGCTTGCCGCCCAGCCGGCCTTCTGGCAGGGTGCCCCCCCGTCCGTCGGGCAGGACCTCATAGGCATGGGGCATCCTGAAGACGCGGTCGATGTAGCCCTTCATCATGGCGGGAGGCTGACCCCACCAATTGGGATGGACGAGCACAAGGAGCTCCGATGCCAGGAGTTCATCGGTATACTGAACTACCAGGGGATCATCGGAGACGCCGCTGCCCAGCTCGGCCACGGTCAACACCGGATCGAAGCCCTCCGCGTAGAGGTCATGGGCATGGCAGACGGCTCCGAGCGCGGACAGCCGGTCGCGGGCCCTGGAAAAGAGCGCGTGGTTGAAGCTTCCCGGATAGGGGTGTGCGAGGATCAGGCTGGCTGTCATGGCTCCTTCCTCACCAGCGGTTTATCACTTTCTCGCAGAAGCCGGGAAAGTCCCTCAGCTCGAGCTTCCGCCCATCGTCCAGGATGACCGTCCCCGACCAGGATCCGAAGACCTGGTGCTGGATCGAGGCAATTACCAGGAGATTGGTAGAGGAAGCCCGGTCGAGCGAGGGCGTCAGCGTGAGGTCGAAGCGCCCGTCCCCGGACCTGGCCCGCCAGGGTGCAAGGAAGTCCCCGTGGTTGAGCTCGATGAGGAGCTTTCCGATCTTGTGGGCCCGACCCTCGAAAAAGACCATGTTCTCGCCCGCAGCCGACGTGTCGCCGAAGCCATGCCCGATGTTGAAGCCGAAAAGCGGCTTCGAGCCGTCCGGGAGGGCCAGGCGCCCCGAGGCGGAACCCCAGTACCAGACATTGCTCCAGGTCCACACTCCGCGGCCCCAGTCGAGGACAGCGAAGGCCTTGTCCTTTTCGAGGACGAACTGCCGGTCGCCCAGGGTGAAGGAGCCGGACGCATCCTGGCAGTTGACCTTCTGGTTGTAGTAGAAGGCCCCCGGCGCCCCGGAGAAGGGTGTAGCTATGACCATCGAATCCGGTCCGGACTCCTCGAGGAGGATCTCCCCACAGAGGTCGAGGGCGGGGCCCCCGCTGCCCGGCGCGGCGCCGAAGCCGGGCCAGGAAAAGACGAGCTTCCTCTTTCCACCTGAAGCTTCAAAGCGGAAGACAGCCCCTCCGGCCCTCGCCTCGGTGACTCCCTCCTTCGAGTGCCGGGGCAGACCCATCTTCCCCATCGGGAAGACGGTCATCACGCTCTTCGAGGTTTCGGCACGTTGCACGAAATCGAAGACCGTGGCTCCCACAAAGCCCATGTAGCCGTTGTCGGCCACCGTGAAGGCAATGCCGAAATCGCCGGCATGCACCATGTAGTAGTCCCATTCCTTGATGCGCCACTTCGGGGCGCGAAGCGAGTCCCGGTTGTAGTCGAGGAGGAGGCTGCGCGCCCAGCCGGGCTCGCGGAGGCGGCCCTGCGCGTCGTGGAGGCTTCCCCTGGCGGTAATCTCATGTTCCATGCAATTGACTCCTTGTTTTCCAGGATGCGGTCACGGGACGGCCAGCGAGCGAAGCAGTCCACGGAGGAGGGTCCAGAGCTGCGGCAGCATGGTCGCAAGGATCATCAGCGCTCCCCCGGCCAGGAGGCGGATCGTCGCCGGCTCCCCGAGGAGGAGGATTCCGCCGACCGCGCCGAAGAGGCCCTCGAGGGCCAGGATTATGGAAGCGTGGGAGGCCTTGGCGCGCCGCTGCCCGAAGATCTGAAGCGTGAAAGCCACGCCACAGGAGCAGACGCCGCCGTAAAGGAGGGGCAGGAGGGCCGACCTGATGCCTGCGATATCGGTCTTTTCGGTGAATAGCGACACTACAAGGCTGAGGAGGCCAGCGATCGCAAACTGGCCCATCGCCAGACGGATGGGATCGTAGGTCGAGGCAAAGCGACCAATTACGATTATATGGAGTGCCCAGAAGAAGGCGCATACAAGCACGAGGAAATCCCCGCCCGACATCGACAGGCCGTGGGTCATGGTGATGAGCCAGAGCCCGCCCACGGCGACGAGGGAGGCCATCCAGTCGATGCCCGCGACCTTCTTGCCGAAGATGCTGCCGAGGAAGGGCACGATCACCACGTAGAGGCTCGTGATGAAGGCTGCGTTGCCCGCAGTCGTGGTGACTATTCCCACTTGCTGGAAGGAGGAGCCGAAGAACATGGCGCCTCCGGCCAGGAGTGGCGGCAGGTAGACCCTTGCGAAGGTTCCGCCTTTTTTCGCCACGTGCCCGGTAAAGGCAGAAGGCTCCGCGTCATGGGAGGTTCCTGCAGGCTTGCCCGGAAGGAGGAAGAGGAGGGGGAGGAGGGAGACTGCCCCGATGAGGTAGCGCACTCCGTTGAAGGCGAAGGGCCCAAGGGACTCCATTCCGACGCGCTGCGCGACAAAGGCAAAGCCCCAGATGATCGATGTGAGAAAAAGAAGGGCGTCGCCGCCCAGGAATCCACCCCTGTCCTTCATGCCTCTCCCTTGTAGTCCGACGCCGAGGATACCCGCCAAAGACTGGGGCGACAAGCATGGGAGGCCTGCAAAACTTGCGCGACAGCGACGCACAGGCTACTATCGCCCTATGTCAGCCATCCCTGCCTCGGTGCCCCACCTCGATCGCGCCCACCTCCTCGAGCGCCTTGCGAGCATCGTCCCCTTCCGCTTCCTGTCCAACGGTCAGCTCAAGGACCTGGTAGCAGCCTCGGCCCAGCGCCGCTACATCGAGGGGGAAGCCCTCATCACCCAGGGCGACTCTGCCGCACGGGAAGTCTTCGTCCTCCTCGCGGGCTCGGTCGAGTCGGTGGATGTTTCGCGCAACCCGGCTTTCAGGATGAACGTTGTCGATGCGGTTTCGTACTTCGGGGAGGGTCCTGCGCTCTTTGGCCTGCCGCGTTCCTTCGAAGTGCGGGCCCTCGAGGCAAGCACCGTCCTGGCCATCCCGGACGATACCTTCCTCGCCCTCCTGTCCGCGTCGCGCCCCTTCGCACAGGCCCTGGGCACCAAGCTCCGCGCTGGGCTCGGCCTCTTCGACGCCTTCGACCGCTTCGAGGCAGAGGTCCATAGGGGAGAGGCCCTTGGCCACATCGAGATCAGACGCCTTGTCGAGGTCTACAAGACCCTGGAGCCAGCCCTCCACCCCCTGGTCGCCGACGAGGCGCGCATCGACTGGTCGGCCCTGGCCTACGCCGTCCGCCGACTCCCCGAAAACGTCACGCGCTGCTTTGTCTTCCTCCTCACCGACAACCTTCCCTCGGTCTACGCAAGTCCCGAGCTCCTCTTCCCCTTCGTGCCGACCGAAGCCCGCCACCGCTTTGTCTACGAGATGATGCCGGGCAAGGACATGGTCCTCGTGCGGAGCGGCGTTTCAGACATCATGGACTTCCTCACCTGCCTTTCGGTGTTCGCAGTGGAGTCGAGGAAGATCCGCTACCGCCTCAACCATCCCGACCTGATCCTCGCGCTCACACGCCTGGACAAGGCCGAGGGAGACGAATCGGCCAAGGCCATCCTGTCGCCCTTCTCGGGCGAGGAAGTGGCAGAGCTCGAAGGACTCTGGCCCGGGAAGGCGGTGGAGAAGGTCCGCGAGATCGTCTTCCACCGGCAAGCCTGGTCGGTCGACGTAAGGAAGCAGATAAACAATTTCAACGGAACGCTCAACGAACTCTGGTCGGGCCAGGTGGGCCATGCGGCCGCCGACCTCATGGGCATGAGCCCCGCCGACTTCCCGGACGACATCGAGGTGCACATCGTCTCGTCCAACACCCACTCGGTCTCCAATTGCCTCAACCCATTCTTCATCGAGAGGGCTCCCGACATCCTGGCCTGGGCCGGACGCGAGGGTCTCCGGATGCCAGGCTGGACAGACCCCATGGACGAGGTATACAGCCTCGCCCGGCCCTGGCTCGCGGCCTTCCCCGGCATGCAGACCGAGGTGAGGGCAGCCGAAGCCAGGAACGGCATCATCCGCCTGCCGGAACGCGTGACCACCGGCATCCAGGTCCAGCTCATCCGCTGCGAGGGTGTCTGCGACCGCGGCATCGATCCCGGCATCGCCATCGGCGCCTGCGCGGAATCCTCCTTCATCGTCAACATCGACTACGCCTTCGGGGAGCAGGCCGAGGAGATCATGCGCTCCCTCCTCCTCCTCTTCGGCAAGAACGTACGTACTATAAACATCATCGGAAAGGCCGGCGGACTCCAGGGTTCCCGCGGCGACATCCTGGCGCCGACCGCCTTCATCGGGCAGGCAGCCGATGCCTTCCAGCCCCTCGAGCCGGAGGACCGCGGAGCCATCGCGCGACTCGGGGCAGCCTTGCCCGGCAGGGCAGTGCACGAAGGCCCGATGCTCACGGTCGGTGGCACCCTCCTCCAGAACCGGGCGATGCTCCAGTTCTACCGCCGCGTCTGGGCCTGTATCGGCCTCGAGATGGAAGGCATCTGGTACCTCCACTCCATCCTCGAGGCCCGCGAGCTCGGCGTCCTCAGGCGAGGCGCCAGGTCGCGCTTCCTCTACTACGTGAGCGACCTCCCCCTCTCCGCGGACGAGCGGCTCTCCGCCAGGATGTCCCCGCTCGAGGGCATCCCACCCCTCTACGCCACGACACGGGAGACCCTGCGCGGCATCTTCGCAGGACAGCTCAGGTGATGGCCAAAGGACATGCAACTAGCTAGTACTATTCTCCCTCGCGCCCCTGGAGTTCGGAGGGGTAGCGGCCGGTGACCTTCCTGAAGACGTTGTAGAAGTAGTTGGCATCGGAGTAGCCCACGGCAAGGGCGACGTCCTTGGCCTTGACGCGGCGCGTCGCGAGGATGCGCTCGGCCTCCCTGATCCTCCGCTCGTTGAGGTAGGTGGCGAAGGACTGTCCGGTCTCCTCCTTGAAGACCTTGCCCAGGTAGGCAGCGGACATTCCGAAACGGCCCGAGAGGAGCTTGAGGGAGAGGGGTTCGCGCCAGTGCCCGTCGATGAAGAGGCGCAGCCTGTCGCCGAGGGGAACGCAGCTATGGCTGCGCTCGCCTGCAGCAGCCATGACCTGGCGCGCGACGCCCTCGAGCCAGGCCAGGGTGTCTGTCGGGCTGCGCTGCTGGAACAGCTGCTTGAAGAGGCCCTCGTATCCTCCGGCAAGGGCTGCGGTCGAGATCTCGGCCGAGCGCGCGATGGAATCGAGGCGGGAGAGTAGCTCGATGGAAAAGCCTCGGAACCACTCCTCTGCAATCGGATGACCGTGCCCGAAACGATGTCCGAGGTCCCGGAAAAAGCGGTCGACGCCCTTTGCGTCACAGTCAGCGACCATGTGAGCGAGGGCGTCGAGATCGATGTCGGGCTCCCCCTGTCGCATCAGGAGGAAGTCCTCGATGCCATCACGCTCGACGAGGTCGATGGGAAGATAGCGCACCGCTTCGACATCGAGGCCGTTCCACCAGTCTACGGCGACGCGGATGGGCAGGGCGCCGTCGAGTTCGGGCGACTGGGCGGTGATGGCTGCAAGGCTGCCCTCGCGGAGAAAGCGGAGGCCCATGGAGGTAGCCCCGCAGGCAACGCGGACTATATCCTCGCGCCCGGCTTCCGCAAGGGCCTGATTGATGCCGAGCTGGGCCAGGGAGTCGTCGGCGCTGATGATGCCACGTAGCCTCGCGCCGAAGCGTTCAGCCCAGGCCAGGACCGTGGCTCTTGTCGTATCTGTGCGGAGCGAAGTCGCAGCCGAGTCCAGGAGTTCCATCCGGGGTGCGATGCGTGCAAGTTCGGTCAGCACTGCCCATTTGCGTGCGTAGAAGGCCGAGGAGCCAGGCATGTGGTCGACGAGGCAATAGCCTCCCTCGCCGCCGAGCAGTTCCGCGAACTTCCGCGCGATCAGCCTGAACTGGCCCCAGTCGTCGGGTCCCGTCCACGCGAGGCAGTAGCGGTGCCCCTCGGCTTCGGGCAGGAGGTTGCTAGCCACTACGGGAATGCCCGCCTCGTTGATGCGACGGAGGAGGGCCGTACCCTCGGCGGTGTTCTCCGGGACGAAGACAATGAGGTCGGGCCTCGAAGCGATGGCACTCTCGACAAGCCCCGCCTCGATCTCGGAGTCCCACTCGGAATGCGCGATCTCGAGGGAAATGCCGAAGCGCTCGGCCTCGCGGGCCATGCCAAGGTCGTAGCCGGTCATGTAGGGGTGGCCCTCGAGGTGATGGATGGCGATGATGCGCTTGCCCGCAGGGCCGTCCCTCGGCGAGGCTGGAAGGCCTGCCTTGGCTACCCCCCAGCCCGCGTATTCAAGATCGTACCAATGCCGATCATCTGTCTCGGGATAGATCTCGGGATACTCGGGGCGGGAAGGGGCCGATGTGCGGCGTGTGCCCCAGAGTCGTATTTCTTCGGCCATCTTCGGTCCTGGTGGGCGCACAGGCGCGCCAGATGCTGGAGGATTGTATCGCGCCGGGCATCCATGTCAACCGAGCCTGGATACCCGTCCAGGCCTCGGCCAGGATCATTCCGGGCCTTTTTGCCCGATTGAAGAAGGCCCCCCGGATTCCCCGATCGAAAAGCTCGAACCGGGACAAGAACGACAAAAAAAACGCAATCCTTTCCAATACAAGAGCGGCGAGTTCCTCCACGATGGCTCAACTTCGTTCTTCAGGGAGGAAAACATGGCCGCCAAGGGTTCATATATCATCGTAGGTGAGAATATCCATTGTACGCGGATCAGGCTCACATCGGGAAAGTTCGTCGAAACCGATCCTGAGGGGAGGAGCTGGCTCCTTTTCAAGGACTCAGGCTCCCCCGCCCGCCTGCCCATACCCAGGGCCTTCACCGATTCCGACGACTGGAAGGCCGGGAAGATCCGCCACGTCGCCGCCGCCATCTGGCAGGGGCTCAGGGGCGATGCAGAGGGCAGGGCCGCCGGCGAGCGCTACATGGCAGCGATGGCCCTGGAGCAGGAATCCGCGGGCGCCTGGTTCCTCGACGTCAACGTGGACGAGTTCAGCATGGATTTCAAGGAGAAGGTCCTGGCCATGGAGTGGGCGGCCGGCGTCATCCAGCGGCATTCCACGGTGCCCCTCAGCATCGACTCCTCCGATTCCCGCATCCTGGAAGCTGGGCTCGCAGCCTGCGACAAGACCAAGGGCCGCCCGATGGTGAACTCCGTGTCCCTCGAACGTGCCGCGATGATACCAATTGCAGCCAAGGCGGGAGCGGCGGTGATCGCGGGGGCCACCGGCGCCGAGCGCATGCCGGAGAGCGTCGAGGAGCGGCTGGCGAACACGAGGGAGCTGCTCGGACGGCTCGCCGCCGCCGGCATCGCACTGGCCGACACCTACCTCGATCCTCTGGTCATGCCCGTCTCGGTGGATACAGGCAACCCCGGGCGCTTCTTCGAGACGGTAAAGGCCCTGCGCGCCGAGCATGGAAGCGCGGTGCACTTTGCGCCAGGACTCTCCAACGTGTCCTTCGGCCTCCCGAAGCGCCCCGTGATCAACCAGGTCTTCGCCAAGCTCTGCCTCGAACAGGGCTGCGACGGCGGCATCGTCGATCCAGCCCAGATCAACGACAGGACCCTGTCGCAACTGGATCTTTCCACGGGCATCAACGCCCTGGCCCGCGACCTCCTCCTTGGCAAGGACGAGTACGGGATGGAGTGGATCGGCGTGAGCCGGGAATGACGGAATAAGGGGAGCATCGACAATGGGACGTTTCGAAGAGACCCTCCTCGCAGGGAAGGAGTTCGTGATCACCTGCGAACTCATCCCTGGACGCGGACACAGCGGCAAGAGCATTGAAAACATCCTCCGCTTCGTGGCGGACATCAAGTCCTGCCCCGATGTACATGCCCTGAGCCTCACCGACAACGCGGGGGGAAACCCCGCCCTGACGGCGGACGTGCTCGGCAAGGAAATCATCGACCTCGGCGTGGACATAATTGTCCACTTCGCCTGCAAGGACATGAACCGGAATTTCGTGGAATCCCGCGCCTTCGCCCTCCAGCGCACCGGCGTGACCAACCTCCTCGTCGTCACGGGCGATTATCCCGTCGCGGGTTTCCTGGGCCTGCCCAAGCCGGTCTTCGACATCGACTCGGTGAACGCCCTCCACTTCCTGACCAGCATGAACGAGGGGCTGGAGATAGCCGGGGCCAAGGGCGCGAATGTCTGCCTCGACACTACCTTGTTCCTCCTCGGCGCAGCCGTCTCCCCCTTCAAGTGGACGGAAGGCCCCTGCGTCATGCAGTACATCAAGCTGGAAAAAAAGCTCCGTGCCGGAGCGAAATACTTCATCACCCAGCTCGGCTACGACGCCCGCAAGCACATCGAATTGATCAACTATGTCCGTGGAGTGCTCAAATCCCAGGTACCCCTCATCGGCAGCGTCTATGTCCTTTCAGCGGGTGCCGCGGAGTACATGAGCAAGGGCGAGGTTCCCGGCTCCTACGTTCCCGAGCGCCTGGTCAAGATCCTCCGCGAGGAGGCGAAGGCCCCTGACAAGGGAAAGAAGGCCCGCCTCGACCGGGCAGCCAGGCAGCTGGCCATCCTGAAGGGCCTCGGCTACTCGGGAGCCCACCTCGAGGGACTCAACCTCAAGGCAGAGGACATCGTCTACATCATCGCCCATTCCAAGGAAATTGCAGCCAATTGGAAGGACTTCCTGCCCGAGTTCGACTTTGCTCCTCCCGATCCCTATTACTATTTCGAGGGCGGAGAAGTAGCCAGGGTGCCATCACCCGAAGCGCTGCTGCTGCCACGGCAGACCCCGATCCCGGGAATGTACTCGCCGACCTTCTGGGCCATGCGCGGACTCCACAAGGCTTTTTTCCACGAAAACACCGCCGGCTACAAGCTCATGGCCGGGCTCTCACGGGCTATCGACAAGAAGCAGGGCCTCGCGCACGCCTTCTCCCATGCCGAGCACTTCACCAAACGCGTTGTCCTCGGCTGCCGTTACTGCGACGACTGCGCCCTCTTCGAGACCTATTATATATGTCCGGAATCCGGCTGCCCCAAGGGGATGCGCATCGGACCCTGCGGCGGAAGCAGGGTGGACGAACGCTGCGAGGTCTATCCCGACAAGTACTGCTACTGGAGGAATGTCTACAAGCGGGCCAAGAACCGCCACGAATCCGAAAAGCTCCGCTTCCTCATCCAGCCCCGTGACTGGAGCCTGTATCAGACGAGTTCCTGGCTCAATTACTTCCTCAAGCGTGACCACTCCGGCCATCCCCTGATCCCCTGCTCAGAAAAGGACCAGGAGGAGACCCAGGTGGCAAAAACGTGAACTCGATGAGCGGATCATGAGCCTGCCTGGGTTTGAGCTTTTTTCGCTCTATGACGCGGCGCGTGGCCCGCTATTCCTTGTCGCCTGCAGTGTGTTCATCCTGGGCTTTGCCTGGCGTATCCTTCGCTTCGCCAGGCTTTCGAGCTCCATTGCTGCCCGGGGAAGGGTCCCGGGAGCAGGAGTCCGACTGGACGCCGCTGCTCTCGACTCCCTGTCCTTGGCCACGCGAAGGGCTCAGGACCGGTCAGAGGCCGACAGGGCCTTCCTCCTTCCGGACAAGGGAATAGTCAGTCGGATATTATTCCTTGGGCGCCGCTTTCTCAGGAATTCGAACCTTGCAGGCAATCCGGTAATGACAGCCTTCAGCCTGGCTTTCCACTTCCTGTTGGTCCTTGTCCCCCTCCTTTTGCCCGCACACAACATCCTCCTCTTCCTGGGACTGGGCCTAGGCGCGGGCCTGTCCCTCCCCGTCCTGCCCGAACCCCTCATGGACCGGCTGACCCTGGTGATCCTTGCAATTGGTCTTTTTTTCGCCCTCCGCCGGATCTTCCTGCCACGCGTCCGGGCCCTGACGACGGGAGGGGACATTGCCGTGCTCCTTCTCGTAGCGGCCCCCTTTGTCAGCGCCTATCTGGCCTACCACCAGGCCTGGGACTATCACGGCATCCTCGTCGGCCACATGCTCCTGGGCGAGCTCCTCATCGCAGCCATACCCTTTACCAAACTCGGCCACATGCCCTTCCTCCTGTTCTCCCGCCTCTTCATGGCAGGAGAGCGTTCGGCCAGGCACGCCAGCCGGCGGTGGGCCGCATGAAAACAACAGCGACAAAGGCAGCGCCGGTGAATGCCGAGGTGCTGGACCTAGTCAGGCGCAGGCGGAAACTCGTCAAGCTCTCCCTTGGCGCCTGCGCCCACTGCGCCCTCTGCGCGGAAAGTTGCTTCAAGTACCGGAACAGCGGCCAGGACCCGACCTATACACCCTCCTACAAGGCGATCAACACAATTGGAAAGATCGTGAAGAGGCGAGGCAGGCTTTCGCCCGGGGAGTACGAGAAAGTCAGGGAGCTGGCCTTCGACAAGTGCGTGCTCTGCATGCGCTGCCGCTGTCCCGTCGGGGTGGATCTTCCCTACCTCATTTCGCTGGCGCGCTCGGCCTGCAGGGAAGTGGGCATCGAGCGCGGCTACCTGGAAGGGAAGAACGCGTGAAGGCGCGCCTTCCGCCCTGGGCCTGCGCCCTGGCCCTCCTCGCCATCGCGATGTCGCCCGCAGTCCGTGCCGAGGATGCAGGCATCATCACGCTGTCCGGGAAGCCTGTGATCGCGAGGCCGACCCGCCCTCCGGTGCGTTTTCCCCACGAGGCACACTGGGGTTTCGAGGGGCTCGACTGCCTGTCCTGCCACCACGAGTTCAAGGACGGCGTGAACGTGCTGGACATGTCAGTCCTCGCAGCCGGCGGCCCCGCGATCCAGTGTGCATCCTGCCACCGCAGCGCCGGGAAGCTCCAGTCCTCCTTCCACCGCCTGTGCATTGGCTGCCATGAAACAGCGGCGAAAAAGGCAAAACCGACAGGACCCCGCAGCTGCGGCGACTGCCATCCATGGAAATAGTTAGTATGATCGTGGCCCGTCGATCGACGGGCCGCGGAGGGAACGCAACATGATCAAGGCGACGCGGAAACCCCTGGAGGAAATATCCTCCTCGGTGAAGGGCTACGGACGGATCCTCGTGCTGGGCTGCGGGGGTTGTACCTCGGTCTGCCTCGCCGGGGGCCAGAGGGAGAGCCTCGAACTGGCCGACGACCTCGCCCAGGTGGCGCGGGCAGGAGGTTCCACCCAGCACCAGAGCTCTGCGACGGTCGAACGCCAGTGCAATCCGGTCTTCCTCGCGGAAATCTCCGGACGGATAGCAGACTGCGATTGCGTCCTTTCCACTGCCTGCGGCGCTGGAGTCCAGAACCTCTCCGATGCCTTTCCTGCCCTGCCGGTCTTTCCCGCCCTGGACACCCTCTTCATCGGTGTCGACATCGATGTGGGGCTCTATGAAGAGCGCTGCCGCCACTGCGCCTCCTGCATGCTGGCCTACACAGGTGGAATCTGCCCGGTGACACGCTGCGCAAAAAGCCTCTTCAACGGGCCCTGCGGCGGAACGCGGGTCGATGGTGGCTGCGAGGTCGGCGAGGGCAAGAGCTGCGCATGGCTGGAAATCCACGATCGTCTCAAGGCCCAGGGACGCCTGGACAGCATCCTCAGCCTGCGCCCGCCGATGGATTGGGTCGATCGGGGGCCAGCTACTCTGGTGCAGGTGGGCTACGAGGGTCGCTACACAGCAGCGAAGGTGGCAGCACCATGAAATCAGGCAGCAATCTGGAAAAAGTGCTCGAGGCGGGGCACTTCGCGGTGACCGGCGAAATCGGGCCTCCCACGGGTCCTGACATCGAGGCTGTGCATCGCAAGGCCGAGAGCCTCCGCGGTGTCGTGGACGCCATCAACGTAACCGACAGCCAGTCGGCGATGGTGCGCATGTCGAGCATGTCGGTCTCGGCCATCATCGTGCAGGCAGGCCTCGAGCCCATAATGCAGATGACCTGCCGCGACCGGAACCGCATCGCGATGCAGGCTGACATCCTCGGGGCGGTGGGACTCGGCATAAGGAACCTCACCTGCATTTCCGGCGACCACCAGAGCCTCGGCAACCAGAAGGGGGCAAAGAAGGTCTTTGACCTCGATTCCATGCAACTGCTTGCAGTCGTACGGCGCATGCGCGATGAGCGGAGGATCCTCGGTGGCGAGGAGGACTTCCCCGCCGGCGCTCCCCTCTACCTTGGCGCTGCAGCCAGCCCCTTCACGCGTCCCCTCGATTTCCAGGCCCTCCGCCTGGCAAAGAAGATCGAGGCCGGGGCCGATTACGTACAGACCCAGTGCGTCTATGACATCGGCATGTTCGAGGACTGGATGGCTTCAGTCCGCGAGCTGGGGCTCCACAAGAAATGCAGGATCCTCGCAGGCGTCATGCCGCTGAAGTCAGCGGGCATGGCGCGCCACATGGCAGCCAACCTCCCGGGGATCGTGATCCCCGCCTCCGTCATCGAGCGCCTGGCCGCTGCTCCCAAGGGTAAGGGCGGCGAGGTCGGGCTGGCCATCTGCGCGGAAACGATCCAGCGCCTCCGCGCCATCGAGGGCCTCTCCGGCATCCACGTGATGGCCATCGAATGGGAGCACCGCATCCGCGAGATCGTGGAGACAGCGGGGCTCCTCCCAAGGCCTCTGGTGTAGGCTCGCTTTTCCCCTATCCGTTGCCAAAGAGGATTGCCTGCGTATACAAAGAACCATGCATGAGCGCCGCGTTCTGGCCGTGGACCTTGGAGGCACCAAGACTGCGGTCGGGGTCGTCGATTCCGAGGGAAGGATAGTCGCCCGGGAGACAGCCCCGACTCCCCTGTCCAGTTTTGCTGCAAGCCTGGACCTCATCGTCAGCCTCTGTCACCTCGTGCTCTCCCGTGCCGGGCCGGTGGAAGGGCTCGGCCTGGCCTTGCCCGGCATTGTGGATCGGCAAAAAGGAATTCTCCTTCGCTCCCCTTCCTCCGGCTGGACTGATGCACCCTTCGGCGAGGCAGTAGCCGAGGCCCTGGGCCTGCCTGCACGCTGCGACAACGATGTCAACGCCTGTGCCCTCGCGGAGGCCCTCTTCGGGGCGGGTCGCGGTCTCTCGTCCTTTTTCTGGATGACGGTGAGCACCGGCATAGGCGGCGCCGTCTGCATCGATGGCAGTGTCTTTCCCGGAAGCCGCGGAATGGCCGGCGAAGTCGGCCATCTTGTCGTTGCCGATGGCGGTGCCCTCTGCGGCTGCGGCAATCGCGGCTGCCTCGAGGCTGAGGCTGCCGGACCGGCCTGGCGCCGAAAGGCCCTCGCCCACCTCGACGCAGGTGTTTATTCAGCGGGCTATCTCGGCGGCCTTCCCCGCGAAGAGGTGGAGGCCAGGACAATCGCTGACGGCGCGCGACGTTCCGATCCCCTCTGCCTCGAGGTGCTGCGTGACGTCGGCTCTGCCCTCGCCCGCGGAGTCGCAGCGATCTCCAACATCTTCGATCCTGAAGCAGTAATACTCGGTGGAGGCATCGCCTCGGCCTTCGATCTCCTGACTCCCCACATAGAGCGGGGAGCTGCTGCCCTCAGTTTCCAGACCCTCGGACCACAGCAAAAACTGCTACCCAGCGCCCTCGGTCGCGATGCTGCCCTGATTGGCGCCGCTGCCCTGGTCCTTCATCATGACCGCCAAGGAGAATCACCATGAAGCTTGATTTCAAGGATGACATTGATAACTATTTCTTTCGGCTCAAGTCCACCCTCGACAAGCTTTCGCGGGAAGAGCTCGCTGCCTTCATGGCCCTTCTCCTCGAGGCCCTCGAAAAGGGGACAACAGTCTTCATCATGGGAAATGGGGGCTCGGCGGCCACGGCTTCCCACTTCGCCTCCGACTTCAACAAGGGTCTTTCCTGGCGCAAGGCGAGCCGTTTCCGCTTCCATTGCCTCAACGACAATGTGCCCACAATTACTGCCTATGCCAACGATGTCGGCTACGAGGATATCTTTGTCGAGCAGCTCCGCAACCTCCTCCGCCCCGGCGACATCGTGATCGCCATCTCCGGTTCAGGTAACTCGGCGAATGTCATCAAGGCTGTGAAATGGGCCAACGCCAACGGCGGGCGGACAGTCAGCATGACCGGATATGACGGAGGCGAGCTCCGGCGCCTGGCTTCGAGTGGAGTGCACGTGCCAATAGATGACATGCAGGTCACCGAGGACATCCACATGATTTTCGATCACCTCTGCTACGCGGTCCTCGGCAGGAAGCTGCCCGGGGAAGCAGGGCCGGATTCGGGCAGCGCAGGAGAGGTCCATCGTGCCTGAGGGAGACTTCGCAGCTACCCATGCAGTCCCGGAACGCCCGACCTTTCTCGCCGGGACCTCGATAGAACTGCTGGGCCCGCTGAGCCTGGCCAGCCCGCCACGCCACGCCCTCTTCGATTTCGACGGCACCCTGAGTCTCGTCCGCGAGGGCTGGATGGAGATCATGGTACCTATGATGGTCGAGTTCCTCCTCCCCTGCGCAAGAAGTGACGAAACCCAGGCGAGCCTCGAGACCCTGGTGCGCAACTTCGTTTCGGAACTTACCGGAAAGCAGACCATCTACCAGATGATGCGCTTTGTGGAAGAAATCCGCCATCGTGGAGGGACGCCCCTCGAAGCCCAGGCCTACAAGGACGAGTACCACTCCAGGCTCATGACTCGCATCGCTGACCGACGCGAGGGCCTGGCCTCCGGGAAAACCGCTCCAAAGGAGTACCTCGTTCCGGGTTCCCAGGAGATCCTCGAAGCCCTGCGCTCGCGCGATGTCGCGATCTATATCGCTTCCGGAACGGACGTGGCGTATGTCATCGAGGAGGCCCGGCTCCTCGGGCTCGAGGGCTACGCTCCCGGGCGGATCTACGGCGCCCAGAAGGACCATCTGAGCTTTTCCAAGGAAATGGTAATCAGGCGTATCCTTTCCGAGAACCATGTCGAGGGAAGCTCCCTCCTGGCCTTCGGTGATGGCTATGTCGAGATCTCCGACTGCAAGGCCGCGGGAGGCACGGCTATCGCCGTAGCCAGCGACGAGGCCGGTCGCTCGGGAAAGGCTGATCCCTGGAAGCGGGGCAGGCTCATAGCGGCGGGGGCCGACCTCGTCATTCCCGACTATCAAGAATCCAGCGCCTTGATCGACTGGATCTGGAGCCGCGTCGGAACAGCGGCTGCTTCGAAGGAAGCCGCGGCTATTCCCGAGGCGGCCCAGCCATGATCGAAGCCCTGCGCAGTTTCGACAAGGGAAGGTTGAACGATCTTGTTTCCATCTTCCCCTCCCTGCGTGTCGCGGTGCTCGGCGATTTTTTCCTGGACAAGTACCTGGATGTAGATCCGGTCCTGGCAGAGCCCTCCCTCGAGACAGGACTCCCCGCCCACCAGATTGTTGACGTCCGCCATTCGCCCGGAGCCGCGGGCACGGTGGTGTCCAACCTTGCCGCCCTCGGTGCCGGAACCATCCGCGCCCTGGGCTTTCGCGGTGACGACGGCGAGGGCTGGGAACTCGAGCGGGATCTCCTTGCCCTGGGGGTCGACACCAGTGGCTTGCTGCTGGAAATCAGCCGCCGCACGCCAACCTACTTCAAGCCCCGGGACATGGACCGCGCGGGCCTCGCAGGCGAGCACTCACGCTATGACATCAAGAACCGCTCGCCCACGTTAGCAGAAACCGAAGCGCGGATCATCGCCGCCCTCGACAGGGCCCTGCCCCAGATCGATGCCCTCATCGTCATGGACCAGGTCGAGGGGCCCGGACAGGGAGTCGTGACTCCCCTCGTCGCAGCGGCGATCATGGAGCGAACCGCGGGATTCCCCCGGCTCATCGCCTGGGCAGACTCCCGGCGCCGGATACGTTCCTTCCACGGCCTCATCCTCAAGATGAACCAATTCGAACTATCCGGCGTCCACGATCCGGAACCCGGCTCCGCCATACCCGACCAGGCTATCGCAGCCTGCATCGGGGCAGTAGAGGAGGAAGCCGGGGCTCCGGTCTTTGTCACTGCGGGAGACCGGGGCGTCTGGGTAGGGGGAACCACAGCCTTCCGCGTGCCCGGTGTGGCAGTCGATGACACGGTCGATCCGACAGGCGCGGGCGACTCCTTCACCGCAGGAGCAGTGCTGGCCCTGGCCGCCGGTGCCTCTCGCGCCGAAGCCGCCCTCCTCGGCTGCCTCGTTGCATCCATAACCGTCCGACAGCTCGCAACCACGGGAGTAGCCCGGCCCGATGAACTCGGTTCGGCCCTCGATCTCTGGAAGGAGCAAAACCAATGAAGAGACTTTTCGACCGCGATTCGATCGCTACCCTTCCCCTTTCAGATCGCGTCAGCAAGCTGGAACTCGATCGCGATGCCGTCGACCCTCTATCCTGGCCCATCTCCCTCTCCCCCGAGGCCGTGGAGGATGTCGCTTCCGCGGCCGCCGAGATCCGGCGGTCACGGGCCCGTGGAGCGCCCGTCATCCTCGCCTTCGGTGCCCACGCTATCAAGAACGGCCTCGCCCAAACGCTCATCCGCCTGATGGAAGGCGGTCATGTCACGCACTTCGCGACCAACGGCGCGGGGATCATCCACGACTGGGAGTTCGCCTTCCAGGGAAGCACCGGAGAGGATGTGCGACGCTACGTGAGCGAGGGGCAGTTCGGCATCTGGGAGGAAACGGGGGCCTGGCTCAACCTCTCCCTCGCGGTGGGTGCCTGGCGCGGACTCGGCTATGGCGAGGCGGTAGGCACCATGGTCCAGGACGATGGCCTTCAGATTCCGACCGACGATGAACTGGTCGCGGCGATCCGAGCCGGGGCGGCGGATGGCGCAGGCTTCCTCAGCCTGTCCCGGGCTGCGGCCGCCGCCGACCTTCGCGCCCTCCTGCGGACCTCTGGCCTGGAACCAGGCTTCCTCCGTGTCGATCACCCCCGCAAGAAAGCCTGCTTCGCTGCCGCGGCCGTGAAGAACGCAGTCCCCTTCACCTGCCATCCCATGTTCGGGCATGACATCATCTACACGCACCCGCTCAACCGTGGCGCGGTCATCGGCAGGACGGCGGAAACGGATTTCCTCTCCTTCGCAGACTCTGTCTCGGGCCTCGAGGGCGGCGTCTACCTCTCGGTGGGTTCAGCCGTGATGTCCCCCATGATCTTCGAGAAGGCCCTCTCGATGGCGCGAAACAAGGCGAGACAGGACGGAAGGCGCATCGAGGATTTCTCGATCCACGTCGTGGACCTGGCCGTTTCGACCTGGGACTGGAAGGCCAGGGGCGAACCGCCCCAGGACGATCCCTCCTACTTCCTCCGCTACTGCAAGACCTTCAGCCGAATGGGCGGCACCATGACCTATACGAGTGCCGACAACCGTTCCTGGCTCGTGGCCCTGCTGCGGTCCCTTGAAAACTAGAGGGCCTGAGCTGCGGCGAATGCAAGGACAAGGAGGGAGGCAAGAGCCGCTACAGCGATGATGGCCACCTCTTGGAGGACTTTCCTCGCATGGAGGAAGGAGACCATCGCAATGAGGGCTAGCAGGAGGACAAGGCTGATCCAGGGCAGCAGTTCCGCCTCCCCTCCGACCCTGAGGAGCTCGGCGACCATGGCCAGGACGGTAGAAGCCAGAAGTCCCGAGATGAGCGGAAGGATAAAGATCCGGAGCGTGGCGAAGACCGGAGCTCCGCTGTAGCGCAGATAGAGCGAGTAGACCGCGAAGAAGGCCAGGCAGGTACTTCCAATTGCGATGATAAATCCCGCCGCCGCCACGAGGAATCCCGCAAGCGCCGACCCGCCCGCGCCAAGTCCCGCGAACCATCCTATCCCGCTGACCACCTTGACCAGTATGGGCCCCGGAAGGGCGTTGGCGATGGCGATGATCCTGCCGTAATACAGCTCCGGGCTCACAAGCCCCGGGCTCACAAGCCCCGGTTCCACGAAGAAGGAGTCGCCGACAGCGACGAAGGCCTCACCGCCACCGAAGGAACTCAGGGTCGAGGCGAAGGCCAGGGCGGCAAAGCGCAGGGCCTGGGGAAGGTCGCCCGGACTGCCCGGGGAAACGGGACTACCCGGGGATACGGGGCTGCCCGGAGCGCCGGCGGCCAAGCCGTCAGCCGGCCCCTTTGCTGTAGTTAGTAGTATCGAGGGTCCGGTCAAGGCCAGGGAGATGACAAGCATTCCCAGGAAAAAAGCCAGGGCGGCAGCAAGGAGCTTCCTTCCTCCCGCGGCTGCCTCCTCGCCCGTAGCCGCGCTTCCGAGCTCCTTGCCGGCGAAGTAGAGGGCGGCGGAAGCCATCCCTGCCATGAGAAGGGGACGAAGGAGGATGAACTGGGAGAGGAGGCCGTTCTTCCCGGCCAGGACCGCAAAGACCGCCGCCGTCAGGCCGAGACCCAGGGCTCGTTTCCAGCGAGGCCGCCCTCCCGAGGACAGGACCAGGAAGAGGAGGATGAAGAGTAGGTCGAACATGGCAAGGTCGAAAAAGGGCCTTCCAAGGCTCCGGGCCAGGCCGGGTTCGAAGGCGGAGACAATTGCACGGATCTCCTTGCCTCCGGTCAGGAGGAAGGCCATCAGGGTCACGAGGAAGGCCACCCTGCCGGCTCCGCGTTTCCGGGCCTCGTCCAGGACGCGGCGCATATAGCGCCAGAGCAGGAAGATTATGAAGGCCGAGACTCCGAAGGCCGCGAACTCCACATAGCGAAGGAAGGCGGGACCCATGGAAGAGAGGACAGCCAGGACCAGGACCGTGCCCAGGGCGCCCGGAAGGCTCACCAGTGCGGCAGCGGCGAAAGCGCCGGCAATCCCTCCCTCTCGGAGGCCTGCGGCCGCGCAGAGCTTGACGGGAAGCGCCCCCGGAGTGATGTTCGCAATTATGACATCCTCGGTGAATTCCTCGCCCTTTACGTAACCCGCGGAATCGACGACCTCCCGCTCCACGACGGGGATCAGGGCCGAGCCGCCGCCGAAACCGATGGCGCCGATCTTGAGGAAGGTGGAGGCGAAGCCCAGGCGGCCTGCCTTCGCGGCTCTGCTCATCGCCGCCTTCCTTCCCCGGCCAGAGCGCAGGGCCCCGGGAACGGTGTGGCGAGGAGTGAGGGCGGCAGTTCCCGTATCAGCATGGGCAGGGATTCTCCTGAGGCTCGAAACGCAGGTCAAGTGGTTTGTCAGAACTCCCTGGATCGGCGACACTGGGCTGATGGACAGACTGCCTGAACGACATGCAGCCCTCGATGCCCTGCGGGGGCTCACCGTATTTCTCATGATACCAGTCAATGCCGGCATGGGCTTTGCATCCATCCCGGCCTGGCTCAAGCATGCTCCGGCTGCGGGTCTGCAGTTGGCTGACTTCATCATGCCGGCATTCCTGGTGGCCCTGGGCATTTCAGGCTCCCTTTCGCTCGGCAAGCGGGTATCGCGCGACGGACTGCTTAGGACTTCCCTGCATGCCCTATACCGCTATGGCTTGCTTTTCGCCTTCGGAAGCATCGGCTACTTCCTCGTCTGGAAACAAGGATCCTGGGAAGTCCTGCAGATGCTGGGTGCCACGGGGGCCCTGGCCTTTCCCTTCATGTTCCTGCGCCCCCTCCCCAGGATTGTGGCAGCCTTAGCCCTTGCCGCCACAGTCGAGCTGCTGCGGCCTGCGTATTTTGCGACAGCCTATCAAGCCTGGCACAACAGCGGACTCGGCGGTCCTGCGGGAACCTTTGCCCTCGCGAGCCTCCCCGTCTTCGCCTCCGCCATCGGTGAGCTGATGCGAGGCAAGCCCTTCCGCATCCGCGTCTGGCTCTCCGCAACGACCGGTTCCGGACTTCTCCTTCTCGGCCTCCTCACCTCCCTGCTCTCCCTCCCGGACAAGCACCTCCTCACGCCGGGCTACCTTCTCCTGACCTCGGGTTCCGCCTTCCTCGTACTGGCGCTACTTGAGTTGCCTTGCCAACGTTTCGGGGACCTGCCCCTCTTCGGTGCCATCGGACGCAATCCCCTCTTCGGCTACATGGCCAGCGGCATCCTGATCCTTGTCGCAAGGGCCCTCGTACCGGCCGACTCAAATGCCGCCGTGGCATGGGCGGCCGTCGGAGCCGTATGGGGAATAATCATAATTGCGTGCATAATCATGGACCGGAAGGGATGGTGGATAAAACTGTGACAGGAATCACCCGCGGGAGCGCGCCTTCGCGGCAAAGGCCGCCGCCTGCCTCTGCCCCGTCGGCGTTGTACAGCAACCGCCCTTCGATGTGCAGCGAAGCTCGGAGGGGAGGCTCCGGCCGACCCTCGCGGCCGCATCGAGGGCTTCGTGGAAGGGGAGGACGGCATCGCTGCCGGCCAGGGCCAGCTCGGAAAAAACGAGGGCATTGGAGACTGCACTGACTATCCGGCTGAAACATGGTTGCTCGAAGCCTCCCGGGATGGGGTCGCAGGGAAGGCCAATCATGGCCTGAAGGGCGAAGGAGGCTGCGTTTTCCACTGCTGCCGGACTCCCTCCCGAGGCTTCGGCAATGGCTGCCGCAGCCATCGCCGAGCAGATTCCGCACTCGCCCGCGCAGCCCATCATCTCGCCGGTCGGCTCGGCCCGCGTGTAGGCGATGGCCCCGACCCCGGCTGCGATGAAGAGGCCGCGCAGCACTTCCTCGTCGCCGAGCTTCTTCACAGTCCGCGCCGCATCGAGGGCCGAGTAGAGGAAACCGCCGCCCGTGCCCATGGGACCCGGGACGATCTTCACACCTGGTACCTTTGCGACGACGGCAAGGGCGGACCTGATGGCGAGCCGGGTCGTCCCGGAAACGCCCTTGTCCTCTGCGCCGCTGTGTCTGTCCCAGGCTTCGCTGTCGTAGCGTCCGAATTCCTCCCGGGTGAAACTGGGGCCCTCCTCGTACAGAGCGTGGGTCTGGCGCCAGAGGAGCCGTTCTATTTCGCGCATCGCGTCGAGGACCACATCCCTGCCCCAGCCCGAGGATCGCAGCTCGTACTCGAGGGCAGTCTCAAAGAGGCTTTGACCCGAGGCCAGGGCAATCTCCCTCCATGCGGTCATGGAGTCAAAGAGCTGGGGCAGCTTCTTCGCGCTGCTGACCACGGGAAGGATAGCCTCCAGGAGATCGAGGCGAAGGCTCCGGAAGCCCGCCCGAAGGCCCTCGAGATCGGGTTTTTCAGAGAGCTTCCAGAAGCACAGGGAAGTGTTGTGGGAACCGGGCAGCCTGCCGCCTTCGAGGAGTCCCTGCAGCCCGGACTCGATTCGCGAAATAACAGAGGCATCAGCCTGGCCCGGGATTTCCCGGGCCAGCAGGACGTGGCAGTCGCCCCGGAAGCTGACCAGGAAACCGTCGATGGCGCGGCACTCCACCATGCCACCTCCGGTCGAATCGCCGACCAGCTCGACCCTCCGCCCCGAGCTTCCAGCCAACCTGATCTTGAGGGCATTGGGATGATCCGATTCGGGGACAGCCTCGAAACGATAGTCGAAACGGAGCCCCGCCCCCCGGGCGAGTTCCTTCGCCGAGAATAGCCCGACATCATCGGGCTTGAGACCGAGAACGCCGCCCAGCATGCCGAAATCTTCGCGCATGAGGCCGAAGGTCCCGGCCCAGGAACTCTCCGGAGCCATGATGAACTGGGCTTCGGCGGGTTCCTCGCCAAGAAGGCTCCGGGCCAACAATCCGATGCGGCAGGGAGCGGCAAAGTGGGAACTCGAACCCGGCTGCATTATCGGGCCGAAGACATCGTTGAAGTAATCCGGGTAGAGGCTGACCATGGGCCGATTGTATGGTCAAGGAGAGGATGGGGCAAGCGACCCGGCCTGGGACGGTGCCCCCCCTGCCCCGGTCTGCAGCCGGCGGATTGCGGCTCCCCGCCCCGCCCGGCCCCGCCGGCGGCTGCGGGCTGCGGGGCCGCAGGCCGGCGGCAATTCAGCGAGTCAGCTCTATTGTCCTAATTAGGTCATAGAGGAGACGGTTGACGGGAGTTGGCAGCCCGCTCTCCTGGCCGAGGGCGATCACCGTACCCGCGAAGATCTCCACCTCCGTCTTTCTCCCGGCCTCCACATCCTGGAGCATCGAGGTCTTGCCCCCGGGGGAGAGGCTGTCGAGGGTCTTGTACCAGGATGTGAGGTCTGCCTCCGAGAGCCCCGTGCCCCTGAGCCTCGAGATCGCGACCAGTTCGAGCATCGCTGCATCCATCACGCGCCTCGCCTCCGCGACGCGCTGGAAGACGCTGTAAGGCGCGCGCAACACCGCAGAAGCCTGGTTTATCCCGACATTGACCATGAGCTTGTACCAGAGGGTCCTGACCATGTCCTCGGGAACGGCGTACTTCAGGCCTGCAGCGTCGAAGAAGGAGGCGATGCGCCTGACACGCTCGTCCCAGCTTCCGGGGATGTTCCTCGCCACGCCGAAATTGATGGTACCACCGACGGTGCAGGTAGTCCGGTCCAGCTCGCGCACCGCGTCGATCCCGATGATCATCGCAAATAGGACCTTCTCCCGGCCGAAGGCTGCCGCAAGATCATCCTCGCTCGCGATGCCGTTCATGAGGGAAAGGATGAGGGTCCCCGCTCCCACCAGGGGAGCCATCTCGGCGATGGCCCCGGGAAGCTGGTGGTTCTTGACTGCGACTATCGCGAGCCCAGGCTCCTGGCCTCGGGGGAAGGGTTCATTGGTCGAGACCAGGGGTAGTTCGAGGCGCTCGCCGTTGATCACGAGGCCCTCTGCCTGCAATCGCGCCCTCCGCGCGGCGTTCGCAAGAAGCATCGCAGAGCCCGGTCTGGCCCTGTGGATGGTGGCGGCCACGACGGAACCCACTGCACCGGCACCAACTATCAGAACTGAACGGATCTCATCCACCTTGGATTCCTCGAAGGGCAAGACTGCGAAACTCGTGCACGGCGAAGGGACCGATCCCTAGCACTATCAAGGATGATACTATCATCCGCGATATACTATCGAATAGGATAGGTCCTCGGCCTTGCTGCCAGAGAAGGCTTCAGATCGCAATTCCTTATTCTAGTGCTAATTACAAACATCTTCGATGTCCCCTTATTCTTGGCACGAATACTGCTGATACTTTGCTGCCGAGCCTTGGGCCTTCATGTGGGTCCAATTTCCGGCAGCCCTATTGTTCTTGGGGCAGATGGTTTCCAGCAGGGCCTCCTAAAGGCCAGGCGAAAGGTCGTTCCATGAGGCACAATCGCAAAGTCGCACTTTTCCTCTCGGTCATGGTAGCAGCCGCCAGGCTGTTCGCCGAGGACCAACCCGAGATCGCCTATCGCATCCTCTCCAGCTATGTGGACAAGCAGGAAGCGGAGGGGGACAGGGGACTGAAAATCGGCGGGCTGATCTCCTATGGCATCGGAGGCAGCCTGGCTGCCGCTTCAGCGACGACCTGGCTGGCGGGTGACCGGATCTCGCGGGCAGCTTCGGGCCATTCCCTCGATCCCGATACCAAGCTGGGGCTGACCCTCGGCCTTGGCATTGGCAGCGCTGTCATGCTTGGTGTCGGCACCGGCCTCTCCCTCAGCCACGCCCCCGACTATCGTGTGGAGTACGCCGAGGTCTTCAAGGAAAAGGATGCCCAGATCCGGGAGGCGCTGGCGGTTGCCGTCCTCCATGACCTTTCCACCAAGGGCAAAAAGGAGAGGATCAGCGGCGCAGTCTCAAGCCTCCTGGTACCTGTCCTGAGCGCAGCGATCACTGCTGGCATGAATGTGAGCGATGGCAAGCCCTGGCAGGACGGAGTCCTCAATAGCGCAGGGTGGAGCGCCTGGAGTATAGCCGGAGCTGTCTCTCAGTTCTTCAGCCTGAGCAAGGAAGAGCGGCTCTACGACAAGTACCTGGCAGGGCGCGACGCCCTCTATGGCTCGACCAGCCGGGAACCCTGAGAACGCGGCGATCCTGTGCTCAGGCAACTCTTCTTCGGGATCGGGGTCCTTCTGGGCCTCGTTCCAGCGCAGGACGGGCCGGATCTCTCTGTCCGGATCTATCGCAACGAAGCGGCGGTCTACCTGAATGCCGAGCTGCTTGGCGCCTTCCCTGAAGGGTCGCTCGAACTGGCAGCTGCCGGTACGGAGCTTGCTTTCAGGCTTACGGCACAGGCTGAGGGGACCGTGCCCGTGGTCGCGCTGAGAAGTCTCCGCTTCGATGCCGGTACGGCGCGCTGGATCGTCGGCTACGGATCCGCGGACGGTCGCAGGTCACTGGCCGACCGGGAGGCTGCAAGCCTCCTGGCAAGCCGCGTCTGGGCTCTCAGGTTAGGCGAACTGGACCGGCTCCCGGGAGGAGTAACCATCACAATTACTGCTGAATCAGGAATCATCGACGGCTCTGGGCTCTGGCACGATGCCGGCATCCTCTGGGGATATGCCCGGCCCGGGCGGCGTTTCGCCTTTGCCGACACGGTCGCGATACCGCGCTAGCATGAGGATACGACAGCGTTTCATGGGCTTCTTTGCGGCCCAGGCCATCGTGGCGGCCCTCGCATCCCTCGTCTTTGCCTTCGGTGCCATCGTGACGGAAGGCACAAGGGCCGACCGGGAGATCGGCCAGTTCCGGTCGCCGGGCCGGGACTCTCCGGCTGCCCGTGCCCGAGACACCGGCCTGCCCGATGGCGAGCGTCTTGCCGCAGCCCTCGAGGATGCCGACCGCCTCCGGGCCGACGCCGCGGCTGCCCGGATGTTCCGCGCCCAGTCAGCCATCGAGGCAGCCATACGAATTGGTACTTTTTCCCTCGCATGGGCCCTCCTTGCCGCCTTCGTCTTCGCCATCGCCTCGCGTGCCTTCACGCGCAATCTCGATGCCCTCGCGGAAGGGGCCCTCCGTGCAGGCTCCGACCGTTCCTTCCGCTTCCCGCCCCTCCGCGACAGGGAGTTCGCCCAGGTCGCCGTCACCTTCAACGACATGCTCGAGCTCATGGCAGCCCAGGAGACTCGGCTCGCGGAGGCTTCCCGGCTCGAGGGCTGGAGCGAGGTCGCATCCTTCCTCTTCCACCAGCTGAAGACGCCGCTATCCTCCATAGAACTGGCGGCGCACAACGTGTCGCTCGCGGTCGACCGGGCAAGGGAGGGGACCTTGGACGAGGCTACAGCGCGGGAACTCGAGTCCTCCAGCGCCCTGGCTGCCATCGTCGAATGCCGTCGAATCAGGGGTCTTCTCGATCGCTTCAAGGACCTGGCCGGACTTTCACTGGGCCCCTCCCTCCCTGTCCAGGTGGAAGAGCTGGTACACGCCATCGGTGGCCGGGTCATGCAGGACCGTGCGACCATCGACTACGCTGGCACCTGTCCTCCGATCGCGGGGGACCGCCGGATGCTCGAAGAAGCCCTCCTCAATCTTGTCGTAAACGCCATGGAAGCCTGCGCATCCCCTCCCGCCCGGGTGAGTATCCGGGGGCAGAGGGAGGGAGCCTGGGTTGACATCGATATCAGCGATGGGAACGGACCCGTCGATCCCCTCCTCATTGCGCGGGCTGGAAGGGAGCGCTTTTCCACCAAGCGAGAGGGTACAGGGCTCGGCCTGCTTTTCGTCAGGCGCGTTGCTGCCCTCCACGGCGGCTCCTTCGAAGCCTTCGCCGCTCCGGACGGCGGCTTCGTAGCCCGGCTCCACCTGCCGGCAATCATGAATGCCGGCGAAGGAGTCTCCACGTGAGAATCCTCATCATCGACGACGATGCGACGCTGCGTGCGGAGCTCGCGACCTTCCTCTCCCTGAACGGGCATGAGAGCGTACAGGCCGCGAACCTCGCCGAGGCGCGCCAGGTCCTCGCGCGGGGGCCAGCCCCGCGCCCTGGCCCCGGGCGCGGGCCGGCTCCCGATCTCGTGCTGGCCGACCTCTACCTCGGTGCGGAACGCGGAAGCGATATCCTCACCGAGACAATGGCGATACCAGTTATCATGATTTCCGGGGCTGGAGGCATCAGGGAAGCCGTCGAGGCCCTCAAGAACGGTGCCTGGGACTTCCTCGAGAAGCCGATCGACCCCGACCGGCTCCTGGGTATAATCCGGAATCTCTCGCGCGGCCTGGCCGCAGAGCGCAGCATCGAGGCCCTGCGCCGGGCCTGGCTTGTCGAGCACGCAGCCTTCGCCCCCGCTTCGCCCTTCGAAGCCGCCCTCGACGAGGCCCGCCGTGTCGGCGCCTCGCCCCTTTCGATCCTCGTAACCGGGCCGAGCGGCTGCGGCAAGGAGATCATCGCCCGCTGGGCCCATTATGGCTCCTCGAGATCGGGGGAGGCCTTTGTCGCTGTCAATTGCGCCGCCATATCGCCCGAGCTCGCCGACACGGCCTTCTTCGGCGCGCGGCGGGGAGCCTACACCGGCGCGGATTCCGATCGTCCGGGCTGGTTCCAGGCAGCAGATGGCGGCACGCTCTTTCTCGACGAGGTCGGGGAAATTCCCCAGGCCACGCAGGCCAAGCTTCTGCGCGCTGTCGAGAGCGGTGAAGTCCAGCGTGTTGGTTCGACAGAGCCGGAGCGGGTCTCCCTCCGCATCGTCTCTGCAAGCAACCGCGACCTCGCCGCCGAAGTCCGCCTTGGGCGATTCAGGGAGGACCTCCTGTGGCGCCTCGCCCAGGCTACGATCAGGGTTCCGCCCCTCTCGGATCGCTGCCAGGACATCGCGCCGCTCGCGGCCTTTTTCCTTGAACGCGCACGTGGCAGCAATTCCGGCATCACCCTGTCATCCGATGCGATGGCCTGGCTCGAGTCGAGGAACTGGCCCGGCAACGCCAGGGAGCTCAGGGCCATGATCGAACGGGCCGCCTGGCTCGTCGAGGATCTCCACATCGATGCCGCCTTCCTTTCGCGGATTTCCTCTGGTAATGAAAATGCCAACAGGCTGCATATGGGCATAGTTAGTACTATACCGGTCCTGCGGGTCGATCCTCCCGGCTCCCTCCTTCCACTCAGGGACGCCAGGGAGGACTTCGAGCGAACCTACGTTTCACGGGCGCTCGAAGCCGCAGGCGGATCTGTCACCGCAGCAGCCGCGATCCTGGGCATGCTTCCCAACAACCTTTCCCGGAAGCTGAAGGATCTGGGGATCAGCCGTGCGGCCTGGCCTGGCCGCTAGCCCTGCGATACCAGGCCCCGAGGGAGCCGCGATGGGGCAGGTCCTCGAGCGTGGACCCGTCCGAAACAGCAAGCCGCCGTCGCAGCGCTTGTTTCTGCGACGCGGCTTTGCCTGCGTGCATACCGATGCGTATCTTGGGGAGCATGGCCCTGTAGCCAGTTGTCGTGACACCATCACCCTTCGAGGAACTCTGGAGGAACCATGCGAATACTGCTTCTCGGCGCCACAGGCGGCTCAGGCCGCGCATTCATCGATGCTGCCCTCAAGGCCGGTCATGAAGTCGGCGCCCTTGTCCGCGGCAGGGGTCGCCTGACTGCCCATCCCGGCCTCATCGAGTTCGCGGGTGATGTCACTAAACCCGAAACCGTCGAGGCTGCCATCGCAGCCTTCAAGCCCGAGGCAGCCGTCTCGACCCTCGGAACGCGGGCTGCCGAGTCAGGCACCCTCACCGAGGTCATGGGTCCGATCGTGGCCCTCTTCGAGAAGCACGGCATCCAGCGCTTCATACACGTAAGTTCGGTGGGTGTCGGCGATTCCATTGGCCAGCTCGGCTTCCTTGCGCGCGCCATCATCGTGCCGCTATTCCTCAAAGCTGCCCTGAAGGAAAAAGAGCCCCAGGAGCGCGCCATCATGGCCAGTTCCCTCGAGTGGACTATCGCGCGACCGGGCAACCTCGTCGATGAGCCGGTCCTCGGAGCCTGGAAGTGCGTCGAGGACCCCCGGCAAAACCTCGGTCGGCCCCTGGTGTCGCGGACGGATCTGGCAGCCTTCATGGTCCGCGAGCTCGCGGAGCGCAGCTATCTCAGGAAGGCCGTGAGCCTCACAAGTCCCTGAGGCTGAAACACGATCGGCCTCAGGCTCCGGATGCAAGCTGCGGTTCCAGGCCTGGGCCATGGATGCTTCGGCAAGCTCCGCTTCCGGCAGGCCCAGGCTTTCCGCCACTTTTGTCTTAATTGTGACTTTCCTCCCTGCCGCGGGGAAGTGCGGTTCTGGTTCAGCTCTCACGCCCAGAATGGCGTTGTTATCACTTAATTCGTCACCTATGGCGAGTGAGCCTAGGCTCCTTCGCGGCCGGCCTTCATGAAGGCCTCGATGTTCGCGAGGGGAGTCTCCTGGGGCAGGTCGCAGCCGGTGCTGAGGATGAAATTTGGCCAAGGCCTCATATCCTGGAGCAGCTTGACGACCTCGGACCTGACCGTCTCCGGGCTGCCTTGGAGGAGTACGCTGGTGGGATTCACGTTGCCGATCACCGCGACGTCGGGAGGAACGAGCTCCATCACGCGGCGCAGGTCGACACCGGCCTCGGCTGAGTCGAGGCTCAGGCCTTCGACGCCCGCGGCCACCATTTCGCGCACGAGGTTCATCGTGTTCCCGCAGGTATGGTAGACCGTGCTGACGCCGCTGAACCTGCAGCCGTCGTTCAGATGCTTCACGTAATTCGACGAAAACTCGCGGAACTGCGCCGGCCCCAGCATCACCGCGCTCGGCTCGAGGATGCAGATCAGCTGGGTTCCGGCCGAGATGAGGAGCCTGGCGTATTCCTCTATCTTCTCTGTCGTGAAATCGCAGAGCACGTGCAGCTCCTCCGGGCTCACCATCGTAGCCATGGCGGCCTCCTCGGCGCCCATGATGAGGGCCGCGAGGGTGAAGGGCCCGGCGATGTAGGCTCCGCGCATCACGTGGGAAGGGAGTCCGACGTTCATGAGCTTGACCGTCTCGATGTAGCCGATGACCCTGGTATCGAAGGAAAAGCTGATCTCCCTCATCCTGTCGAGGTCAGAGAGGTGGAAGTGGTCCTTGGGCACGGTGGCCGAGTCGTCCTTGGGGAAGACGACATAGCGGCCGAGGGCGTTCGCCTCGACGGAGAGGTCCATGAGGGGGAAGACGAGATCGGGGTTGAAGCGGTCCACCAGCTTCTTGATGGACCTGAAGTGCTCCCCGAAGTTCTGCTGGGCGAGCTTGATGTTGCTCCCGGTGAGTTCGACGCCGGGGAAGCCCATGAGGGGAGCGACGATCCGCCTCCCCTTCTCGTACTCCACCCTGGCCATCCCCGCGAGTCGCTTTTCGCTCATGCCTTCCTCCACCCAGCCTGCTCTCGGCTTCCAGCTTTCGCGAGGCTAGCCCTGAGCGCGGTCGAAGGTCAAGCCAATCGATAATTCTTTACCCAAAGACGTAATATTTTCCTATCCGTTTCCAGTATGGGCAGGACCAGTCACCCTGGCTGCCCTCATTTCACTCCGTATTCCCTCAGGCCCCCACCATGGCGATGACGTTGGCCGGGGCAGCGTCGGGCGCACAAAAACAAGAGGCGCTCCATGGATGGAGCGCCTCTTGCATTAACGCAGTCTTATCTATGACGACTATTTCTTCGCCTTCTCCGTCTTCAGGACGGGGATCCTCATCGCGTAGAAGCTCCTCCATACGAAGACGAGGGCTACACAGAAGAACACGATGCCGATCCAGGGAGCCACGTTCCGGAAGCTCGCGGAAATCGCGATCTCCATGGCCAGGAGCCCGAAGAGGGTGGTG
>CAIJMU010000001.1 GCA_903821875.1 uncultured Spirochaetota bacterium | reverse complement strand
TATCCTGGCGAAATTCATCCGCCAGAGACTCGATATCTCGCGCTATGAGGGCGCTTTCATGGCTTCAGCGTAGCTTTCCGCCCAACCAACAAGGCGTTTCATAATCCGGCAATGAGGCCGGGTGAACGGGCATCCGCGTGCAGTTATGGCACTGTTTTCAAGCTAGAACTCGGTACTCTCAAGTGAAGTATATGAAAGTCGGGATTACGGCAGGCTCAAAATATCAGCTTCACTTTGACCCCGGGAAAGCGGAGGAAATCCCTATCTCCTGTGACTATGGTCGCGTTGTGCTCCAAGGCGAGGGCAGCGAGATGGGCATCGTGCATTCTCAGCTTCTAATAGCTTGATGAGAGCCAAATGCGGCGCTATAATGTGAGCTGAATATCGCTCTTGTGCACGGAGGCAGAGGTGGAAACGCTATTTACCGACCTAACCATAAGCATGTCTGATTTCAAGAAGAATCCGGCCAAGGTCCTCCGTGAAGCCGGGGACAGGCCGGTTGCGGTGCTTAATCACAACAAGGCGGCTTTTTACCTGATCGAACCGGGACTCTACGAGACCATGCTCGAGGATCTCGCTGATCTGCGGATCACGCCTCTCCTTCGAACTCGCCTCGCCGAAAGGGACAAGGCAGTCGAGGTGGATATTGATTCCGTCTGAAGATCCTCTGACCACTGGAAAGTCATACTCACTGCAATTCGTTCCAGATGCGCTTGGGGAGTGGCGCGCGCTCGATGGATCGGTCAAGGAAGTTTTCCGGTTGTGCTCGTGCTAGCTGTCGATAAGCGGGAAGATGCGGTCGCCTATCGCTCGGCGGAGCGAAGAAAGCCAAGATCCGACTCAGCCTCGTAGCACCGTGGTTTATGCCAATCAGTGAACCAGTGACCAGCCGGAGAGCACGTCGATCATCGCTTTTCTTATCGAAGTGAGGTCACGCTCGGTACACCGGCCTCTCAGTCCGACAACCAGGGAAACTTCCAGGGTGAACAGCTTCCAGCGCAGAATCGTGGGCTTCTTCAAGCCTGCACGGGCCCAATCCTCGAGCAACAAATCGTGTGGCCATTGGCCTCGCCCAGCGCTGGTGAGCATCACGAGAAAGTACAGGTATTCTCCTGCGATGTCGATTGCTTCATTCCAGACGATTCCGTTTTTGACCGTGAAAATCCGGAAGGTCTGATCACTGGCCAGAGGGGCAAAGATGCCGCCTTGTCCCATAAGCGGTCCGAGATCCGCATTCCCCTGCCTACCATCAGCAAAGGCAAGCTCAAGCACCTTGCGATAACGAACTCTTGCGCCGGTCAGCGAGTAGCGAAACACGTTTTCTCCTTTATCGAAGCCATCCCGCCAGTACCCTGAAATCGCTCACGCAGATCGAAACATCCTCTGTGCCGTAGATGGCATGGAAATGCGGAGGAAGGTGATCGCGGGCATACATCCTAATTATGACACCAAAGAAACGGGAAAGCTCAGGCATTTTCGTCGCTCCTCTCAGGCAGGCAGGCGTTGCCGCATGACCTGGCTGCTTGTCTCACACAACTAGTACGAGTACGCGGAAGGGGGCTGCGTCCGATTGCGTCTGCAGAGAGAAAAAACAAGAAATTCGCTATTTCACAATGAATCCATGATCAGGTCGGAAAAGTCGACATCGGAAAGGGAGGGGAAACTCAGGGTTTTGACCGCATTTCCAATGGCGGGGTCAGCCCCCCGGCGGCGCCTTCCTTCCAGGCGAAATCAGACAAGGCCAACATCATTGGGGAGGGCTTCTTCAGCTTCCGCTTCTTGGCAGCCTGCTGGCAGCACCCTATACTTGCCCCAGAACATCCAGCCGGAGGCAAAATATGGCCAGAAAAGTCCTCTTCGCCCTTGTCGCACTACTCTCGATTGCCCAACTGGGCGCCCAGGCTGGTCCGCGCTTTGCACTTGTAATAGGAAATGGAGCCTACGTCTCGCTCAAGGCCCTCGAGAATCCTGTTAAGGATGCACGGGCTATCGGTGCCGCCTTGCAGGAACTCGGCTTCTCTGTGGTCTTGAAAACCGATGTCGACCGCAAGACCATGAACCAGGCTATCGTCGCCTTCCGCGAAGCCCTTGCGGGCAATGCCCAGAGCGAGGGTGTCTTCTACTACGCCGGCCACGGTGTCCAATCCTCGAAAAACGCCAACTACCTCATCCCCGTCGATGCCTCGATCAGGAGTGAGAGTGACCTCGACGACGAGGCGGTGCGCGCCCAGAAGGTTCTCGACTCCCTCGACGAGGCGCGGAACCGGGTGAACCTCGTGATTTTCGATGCCTGTCGCGACAATCCGCTCCCTGCCGCCGCCCGAAGCTCGGGAGCCCGGGGTCTGGCAGTGCTCGGCTCTGCGCCGCCGGAAACCGTGGTGCTGTACTCAACCGCAGCCGGGCAAACCGCCTCGGACGGGAGCTCCGGAAGTCGCAACAGTCCCTTTACTGCGGCCCTCCTCAAGTACCTCGCCGAGCCCGGGGACATTACGCGCACCATCAAGCTCGTCACCGGCGAGGTCAAGGCGACGACACCCGAAAAGCAGACACCCTTTGTCTACTCCAACCTCTCCAAGGATTTCTCCCTGAATCGTCGCGCGGGAACAGCATCCAGCCCGAACTCTACGCCCTCTGCGGCTGCTCCCCCTGCTGTTGTACCAAGTATGACGATAACGCGGGCCTATGGTAGCCTGTCTGTTTCGGCGGTGACGTCAGGGGCCCTCTACCTCGACGGGGCGAAGCTCGGAGACCTACCTGCCGGATCGAAGGCTAACCTGAGCGACATCGAGGTAGGCGAGCACCTGCTGGAGCTTCGTTACGCGGAGGGAGGCTCGGAGACCAAGGCGGTGACTGTTGCCGAGGGAGTAGTCGTAGCAGTGGCTTTTGGGTGGAAGAAGGCTGCTTCGGTTGCTCCTAAACCTGCTTCCGCAGCCGCAGCAGGATCGTCCACAAAGGTCTACAAGATCGGCGACACCGGCCCGGCTGGGGGGATTGTGTTCTATGACAAGGGGAAGGTGAGCGATGGATGGCGCTACCTCGAGGCGGCCCCGAGCGATCAGAGCAGCGGCGTTCCGTGGTGGAATGGCAGCTACGTAAGCATCGTGACAGGCACGGGCCTCGGTACGGGAAAATCCAACACCGATGCCATCATCGCGGCCCAGGGTAGCGGCAGCTATGCTGCGACCCTCTGCAGGAATCTGACGCTTGGCGGCTACTCCGACTGGTACCTTCCCTCAAGGGACGAACTCAACCTGATGTACGTAAACCTGAAAAAGGCAGGTCTGGGCGGGTTTGGCGAGGGCTGGCTCTGGTCGTCCTCCCAGAACAGCTACAACTACGCCTGGGACCAGAGTTTCTCCGTCGGGGCCCAGGACGGCGGCTACAAGGCCTACGGATATCCAGTCCGGGCTTGTCGGGCCTTTACCAATTAATCTATTTATCCATTTCTTAGGGGGTTCGGGGGCGAAGCCCCTGACCGCTGACATCCCCGAGGGGTCTGACCCCCGAGTTTGTTCATCGCGAACTTCGTTTGCGCCGAACTGCCGATGCGGCAACCGGAGGAGGAGGTCGTCGGCCAGGTACTCCCCGAGGCTCAGAAATAGACGACAACGCATGCGTTCGTCGAGGTCAGTGATGCTAACCGCAAAGCGACGCAAGGCCGCTCCTGCTCGCTGGGAGGGCCTTTTGCATCTCCATGGCAAACCGATCCTGGTATCGGGAAAAGTATCCGGCGCTCCGCAAAACAGTCGCTCTTCCGGAAAGAAGCATCCCTTTTCCGTGAGTTGGTACTTCCTGAGGCGCCTTCGGGGCTTATCCGGAATGGCGATGCTCTTCGTCTAAAGGCGAAGGTTATTTAAATTGGTAGCGGAAAAGTAGTGAGCAAAATTTGCATTTCGAATGTGCATCGCATAGGATTCAGAGCTATTGGGTTCTGCATTCATATCGACGGCAGAATGAATGAGGGGTAGAAGGGCAGGTTCCGGGAGTCGATAGTGGCTTCCTGGATCAAGGATGGCTAACTGTACTCTCGATTCAGGATTGTTTTGCTGGTGGAAAGCTTGCGAACCCATTATCTCATCGAGGGGGTACTATGAAAGTGCAGGAAGGGTTTTTCATGTTTTCCTCTATCGTGTTGATTTCTATTTTGAGTTTAATGCTTCTTGGATGTCCCTCGCCGACCGCTAGCGGGACCTATACCGTAACCTTCGACAGCCAAAGCGCGACTACTTCCGCCAGTCCAACGACCAAGACTGTCAGCTCTCCGGCTACGACGGTCGATGCCCTGCCTACCGATCCTGTCAGGACGGGCTACACCTTCGGTGGCTGGTATACCGCCGCTGACGGGGGTGGAACCCAGTTCACCGCCACAACGACCGTGAGCGCCAACCTTACTGTGTACGCAAAATGGACAGCTACAGCCCTTGCCGGCTTTACCGTAACCTTCGACAGCCAAAGCGCGACCACTGCCGCCAGTCCAACGACCAAGACCGTCAGCTCTTCGGCTACGACAGTCGATGCCCTGCCTACCGAACCTGTCAGGACGGGCTATACCTTCGGTGGCTGGTATACCGCCGCCGACGGGGGTGGAACCCAGTTCATCGCCACAACGACCGTGAGCGCCAGCCTTACTGTGTACGCAAAATGGACAACCGTTGTTGCGGGATGGACGAGCGTCGATACTTCGGGTGTTACCGGTTTCAACGACACGAAGTGCAGCATCCTGGACTTAGCCCAGGACGTCGATGGAAATCTCTACTTAGCCTATGGACTTGCCGACTATACCGTCAACGTGGCGAAATTCAATGGAACCGCGTGGAGCATAATCGGTACTGGCTTTGGTCTGGTAGGCAAGACCTATTCAGGCACCGCGCTTATTGCGGTAGATCCCGTCGACAAAAAGCCCGTCCTTATGACGGAAGGCGGCGCCTCCACAATCCTGCAATACCCGGTTGTCAAGAAATACGATGGAACTACCTGGAACGAGCTGGATTTGGCAGGCATGAAAACGCTCATCGGCACCAAAACAATGTACGGAATCGGCTACTCCGACATGCAGATCGATTCCACGGGGAAAATCTACCTTGGCATTCCCACGACAAGCTCTAATTATATAACGGTATTGAAATACGCCTCCAGCGCCTGGACGGACACAAGTTCCGCCGGTCTTCCCTCGGCCACTTCCAACAACACGATCGCTCTGGCGATCGACGCGACCAATACCGTGTATCTCGGCACCTCCTTGGATGGAAGCGTCAATGGTAGCGCATCCGGTTCGAACGTGACCTATATCTACAAATACAATGGCAGTGCCTGGACATCCATCCAGGGTTCTGCCTTCGGGACCATCTATGCCTGGGACCAGGCCATGGGCATGAGCGGCTCCGGAAAGCCGATGTTTATCGTTGACCCCGATTCCAACAGTAACTATACGAGCGATCATCTGGAGGTCTACGAGTACGCTTCCACCGCATGGACAAAGTGTGGCAGCTCCTTTGTCCGTGGAGGGGGATACCAGGACTACGGAATTATTCCCTATGGAACGAAGGGCCTGCTCTACTACGTCGATACCTCGGTTTCGGGCACGAAGCCCATCAAGTTCGCCCTCTGGGATGGAACGGCCTGGGATTCCACCTCAATCGCATCGGTGACAAATACCACCAGCATCGGTTCCGGGCAAGTCATGGCAGCCACCGCCGCTACGACCATCTATGTGCTCTACAAGAATAGTCCGATAGTAGGGGCCACTACCTTGGTGATGAAGAAGCTGTAATTGTAAATTTGGTTTTCCAATCGACCCGCGGGGGAGAATTACTCGTGGTCGGGCCGGAGCAGGGAAGGCGATCGCCGGACCCTGCTTCGGCTTTTTCATGGCTAGCGGCTTTCGGGAACAAGCGTACCGTGCATCCTGAAGAGACGGTTAAGGACGCTGCAATGTGCCTCTGGCATCTGCAGAGCCCGCAGGGTCAGATGTAGTGGTCGTGATCCCCCTGCCCCTTGAACTTGGGCGCCGGCGAGACCTGGCTGTCCGGGATCTCGATGAGGTGCCTGATCCCTATCCCCTAGGATTCCTTGCCGATCCTGAAGCAGAGGTACTTGTTGGCCTGGGTGTCCTCGTCGTCGTCGTCGATGCCCATGGACTCGTCGAGAGCCCTCCTCTTTTCGCTTGCCTGCATTGCGGGCCTCCTAGAACTTGCCGAAATCGGCGTCATCAAGTGAAATGAGGCTGGCAGGGTTGATGCCACGGGAGCTCGTGCCAGCCTGCTTTGACGCGACGAGGGCTGGCTTCCGGCCTCCCCCCTGCTGCCTGGCCATCTCTGCACGCATCATTTTGACGACGTCCGCATCGCTCATCCGGGATTCATGCGCGCTCAGCTTGAAGCGCGAAAGCATGGACTTGACCTGCTGGGACTGGGAGGAGAGTTCCTCGGAGGCAGAGGCGCTTTCTTCCGCGCTCGCCGTGTTGGACTGGGTGACTTGGTCGATCTGGCCGAGGCCCTGGGACACCTGCTCGAGGCCGAGGGATTGCTCCTTGCTCGCCCGCGACACCTCCTCCGCCAGCGTGGCGACCTGCCCCGCCCCGCCCACGATCTCGGCGAGCTGCTGGGCAGTGGCTCCGACCATGTTGTTTCCCCGCGCGATGTTCGCGATGGCCTCGTCGACCATCCGAGTTGTTTCCTTCACCGAGTTGGCGGAGCGCACGGCGAGGTTCCGCACCTCCTCGGCGACAACCGCGAAGCCCTTGCCGTACTTGCCGGCGCGGGCTGCCTCGACGTTGGCGTTGAGCGCCAAAAGGTTGATCTGGAAGGAGATGTCGTCGATGGCCTTGGT